>NZ_JAWLIR010000010.1:0-167020 GCF_033485195.1 Sporosarcina beigongshangi | reverse complement strand
TTCAGGAAGATCTTCTCGGCGATGTCGAAAAGATTGTTGAAAGCCGTTTTCAATTTGCCATTAAAGATCATTGGTTAACGTTTCATGGTGTTTGTAAAAGATGTACATCGGATGTAGATGATAGTGAAGTTTAACAGGGAGGAATGAAGTTCAATTCCTCCCTGTTAATGCCTTCGGCGGATGTCCCAGATTTTTAATGGAGAAGAAAGGCAACTAAAGTTCGCCGCGTCCTGCGGCAACAGTTGCATACCTGCATCCTGCAGGTACAAGCTCAATTCAAAATCTGGACGCAAACATGCCGAGGCGTGTTTGATAAAAAGGGATGGCGCGCCGCTATCCCTTTTGTCGTTGGATACGAAAGGGGGAAAGGGATTGTTTAAACAAAGGATAGACAGAACTTGTTTTTTATTTCCCGCTATTCATGAAAGATAATCATTTTGCGCTTGAGGATTATATGCATTTTTTAAAAGTGGAACGCCAATTGTCTAGCAATACGATTATTTCTTATAGGCGTGATCTAGATGATTACATGGATCATCTAGAAGATAAAGGCTTCAAAACGATTGATGATGTAGATCGACCGGCTATTTTAGAGCATTTGCAACGTTTGAAAGAAAGTGGTAAATCTTCAAGAACTGTGTCGAGACATATCTCCTCAATTCGCTCCTTTCATCAGTTTCTTTTACGAGAAAAAGTGACTACTCAAGATCCGACGGTACATTTAGAATTACCGAAGCTAGAGCAGAAATTGCCACGCGTTTTGTCTATGGAAGAAGTAGATAGGTTAATCGCTATCCCAGATCGTTCAAAGCCTCAAGGCGTGAGGGACCATGCGCTATTGGAAATATTGTATGGGACAGGAATGCGGGTTAGTGAGCTAATTGGGTTAGATATGGATGATATCCATTTGTCGATGGGCTTTGTTCGCGTGTTCGGTAAGGGGGGGAAGGAACGGATTATCCCACTCGGCGGCAAAGCCATTGAAGCTTGTCAAACGTATATAGCTGAGGCGCGTCCTGGTTTTATCGCCAAGCAAAAACAAGCGGAAGCATTGTTTGTCAATATGCGTGGAACTCGTCTAACAAGGCAAGGCTGCTGGAAGCTATTGAAGGGGCATGCACTGGAAGCGGGTATACAAAAGGAATTGACACCGCATATTTTGCGTCATTCTTTTGCTACGCATCTCATTGAAAATGGGGCGGATCTGCGTGCTGTTCAGGAAATGCTTGGCCATGCAGATATTTCAACAACTCAAATTTATACACATGTTAGCCGTTCACGGTTAAAAGAAGTGTATGTGAAATTTCACCCGCGGGCTTGAAATAATGGAAACAGATTATTTAATTGGAGGAAACAACTATGCAAAAACAACAATTTAAACGCATCCATGTAATCGTACTTGACTCCGTAGGTATCGGAGAAGCCCCGGATGCCCAATTATTCGGTGATGTAGGCTCCAATACGCTCGGGCACATCGGAGACGCAATGGAAGGATTACATATGCCTCATATGAGCAAACTGGGCCTTGGGAACATCGGTGAAATAAAAGGGATTACAGTTGAAGACGAGCCACAGGCGTATTATGGCAAAATGGAAGAAGCATCCGTTGGTAAGGATACTATGACGGGGCATTGGGAAATTATGGGGTTGAATATTGACAAGCCGTTCAAAGTCTATCCGAATGGCTTTCCACAAGAATTGATTGCTGAATTAGAGCAACGAACAGGACGTAAAGTGATTTGCAATCAACCTGCAAGTGGGACAGAGGTTCTTGACGAATACGGAGAAGAGCATATGGAGACAGGTGCGCTAATCGTCTATACATCAGCGGATCCGGTATTACAAATAGCAGCACATGAAGGTATTATTCCGATTGAGGAACAATATCGCATTTGTGAAATTGCACGTGAATTAACATTGGATCCAAAATATTTGGTCGGTCGTGTCATTGCGCGTCCATTTATTGGGGAACCAGGAAATTTCACGCGTACGACGAATCGCCATGACTATGCACTGAAGCCGTTTGGTCGGACTGTTATGAATGAATTAGTAGATGCTACATATGATGTGATTGCAGTTGGTAAAATTGCGGATATCTTTAATGGAGAAGGCATTACAGAATCAGTTCGTACAGTGAGTAATATGGATGGCGTTGACAAATTGTTAGATGTTATGAAGAAGGATTTCAAGGGGCTTAGCTTTACTAATCTTGTCGATTTTGATGCATTATTTGGTCATCGAAGAGATCCAATTGGGTATGGTAATGCGTTGCAGGAATTCGATGCAAGGTTACCGGAAATTATGACGGCTTTGCATGAAGAGGATTTGCTAATCATTACAGCGGATCATGGAAATGATCCGACCTATCCAGGGACGGATCATACACGTGAATACGTTCCGCTGCTTGTTTATTCGCCTAGTTTCAAGCGTGGCGGAGCTTTGCCGCAAAGGGAGACGTTTTCGGATGTTGGAGCGACAGTTGCGGATAACTTTAACGTGAAACTGCCAGAGTTCGGGGTAAGTTTCTTGAGTTTATTAGTTGGAAAGGTGTGATGTCAATGTTTAGAATGGTTGATGTAATCGAGAAAAAACGCAATGGTGAAGTGCTTTCGAAGGAAGAAATCACATTTTTCGTCAATGGTTATACAGATGGGTCAATTCCTGATTATCAAGCAAGTGCTTTTCTTATGGCAATTTACTTTACTGGGATGTCTGCGGAAGAACAAGGTCATCTGACGATGGCGATGGTTGAATCGGGCGATCAGATTGATTTGTCGGCGATTGAAGGGATTAAAGTCGATAAGCACTCCACT
Source organism: Sporosarcina beigongshangi (assembly GCF_033485195.1). Taxonomy (NCBI): domain Bacteria; kingdom Bacillati; phylum Bacillota; class Bacilli; order Caryophanales; family Caryophanaceae; genus Sporosarcina; species Sporosarcina beigongshangi. Next base: position 164,207 of record NZ_JAWLIR010000010.1, on the reverse strand, counting down.
GGAGGGGTGGGCGATACGACGACACTTATCTTGGTGCCGCTTGTCGCTGCGTGTGGCGTACCTGTTGCGAAGATGAGTGGTCGTGGACTTGGCCATACAGGTGGAACGCTTGATAAGTTGGAGTCAATTGAGGGTTTTCACATTGAGTTAACGGAAGAGCAATTCGCCAAGCAAGTGAATGACTTGAATTTGGCAGTTATCGGTCAAAGTGGTAACCTAACGCCGGCAGATAAAAAGCTGTACGCCTTACGAGATGTAACAGCAACTGTTGATAGTATTCCTTTAATTGCTAGTTCGATTATGAGTAAGAAAATTGCTGCGGGCGCAGACGCCATCGTGCTGGATGTTAAAACTGGCGATGGGGCATTCATGAAAACCGAAGCAGATGCTAAAGCACTTGCTGAGTCAATGGTAGCGATTGGTAAGCAAGTGGGTAGACAGACAATGGCAGTCATTTCGGATATGAGTCAGCCGCTTGGTTTTGCGATTGGGAACGCGCTTGAAGTTATAGAGGCGATTGAAACGCTAAAAGGGCAAGGGCCAGATGATTTGACAGAACTTTGTTTTGTTCTCGGCAGCAAGATGATTGTGGCAGGCGGCAAAGCGGATTCGATTGATGAAGCCCGTGACATGCTGAAAGCGGTTATCGCCGACGGTTCAGCGCTTGAATTATTCGGCAAGCTGATTGAAGCGCAGGGAGGCAATGCGGCAATTATCCATGATGTTTCGTTGTTGCCTACCGCAAAATATCAAATTGAGGTACCAGCACTGACATCAGGGTATGTTACGAAAATGGAAGCGGATGATATCGGTGTTGCGGCCATGCTATTAGGGGCAGGACGAGCGACGAAGGAAGATGAAATTGACCTCGCCGTTGGAATTGTTTTGCGTAAAAAAATTGGTGATTCCGTACAGCAAGGTGAGCCACTTGCCGTCATTCATTCGAATATACAGGATGTGGAACGTTCTATCGCTTTGATACAACAACATATTATCATTAGCGAACAAGCAGTTGAAAGCCCGCGTCTCATTGGAGAAATGATCACGGGTTGAATTGAATAATTGTGAAGGGCTATCCCGTTGATCGAGATTTTTCGGTCGATGGGGTAGCTTTTTTTTGATTGTAGGTATTTGGGTATTTATTAAAGGAAAGAAGCCTTCTAACAACGTTTGATGCTGACTTCGCTGGAGATAACGAAGCATCATAAGTTCGGCAAATGCCATAATAATATATTTTTAGAACATCCATTCAGATGTTCTTTTTCTTTATATATAAACGAAGAGAAAGCGGAGTGAGATTGTGCCTTACGATACATAAGGCACAGAATGCGTAGTAAAAGAACGTGAAAAAACGAACACCGAAAGATGTTCGTTGAGAGTAATTATTTTTCAGTCGCGATATTACCCATTGCAATAGAAATTCTATTCCAACTGTTGATTTGATTGATGATTAGAACAAGGTCAACATATTGTTTCTCGTCATATTGTTCAAGTACTCGCTTATATAGATCGTCAGGAACTCTTTTGGTAGGGATTAGAGTAATATGCTCAGACAGTTCCAGAGCAACTTTCTCCGCTGGTGTATAAAAAGTGCATTCATTCCAAGCGCTCAAACAATAAATTCGTTGTTCAGTTTCACCCATCTTACGAGCATCGGATGAATGCATATCAATGCAGAAGGCGCAGCCATTAATTTGAGAGGCTCTGATTTTGATTAACTCTCTAGTTGTTCTATTTATTGTAGACTGCTTAGTGTACTTCTCCATATCCATCATAATTTTCATACCTTCGGGTGCAACATCATTGTAGGGAACTCTTTGACTCATAAGGCAAGACTCCTTTTGGTTTTAATTTACCACTATTATACCCATTCTCGAACGTTTGTACTAACTTTTTGTTTGATATTCAAATTAAGAGGAATTTCACTTGTAAATTGGAGCTAGTAGCTTCGTAGTACGACTCATTATGTGTAACAGCAAGCACCTTATTGAAATGTTATTTTATGCCTCCTAAATGGGTAATCATGGTACTATGAAATTTAATAGTTATTCAATTAATTTGGTATGTTTGTTAAATAAGGGTGTAGCATAAATCACTAAAAATTACATTTTGAAAGAGGGATATTATGAACCACTACCAAATTGTAAAAGAAGTAATTAATGATTGGGACCCGATGAACTTTTTAAGTTTCTCATCTGAGGATGAATATGATCCAGAAATAAGTCGCATTGTATCGCGATTACCAACTGCATCTGTTGAAAAATTAGCTGAAGTGATACATGAGGTCTTTGATGAAATGTTTTCGAGGAGTAGAAGTAGAATACCTTCAATTAATAATTGTTATCCTAGTGCCCTAAAAATTTGGGATAAAATTTATAATAATAAATATCCAAACTTAAAAAAACGATATTAATCAAAAGAAATATTATAAAACTTCCATGAGTGCTTCCCGTAAGGGAGCAACATTCTGTGATGCACCGTGGTCGTTGGAGTCAGACTAATGGATGGGCTCAATGGCACCATAGTTGATTGACCTTCTTCTCCCAGCCGTACTATCCAACATCCGTTTTCATCCTCTGTGGTGTAGCGCTGATTTTGCGCTACATGGATGGCTAACGGTGCAGGATAGTGAAAGAGGGATTATTAAGCATTTTGTTGAAATTATTACTTAATAAAAATATGGAGGTAATATTAATGGTATTGCAAAGAATTAGCTTGATTACTATTGGGGCATTCAATTTACCAATTTTACGTTCGTTTTATAAAAGTTTAGGATGGGAAGAAACAGAGATAAGTTCTGATAATTACGCTGCCTATAAAACAGCGGGTGTAATTCTTTCAATATTTCCTATTGAGGAATTGGCTAAGGATGCAGGAGTTGAAATTACTGAAAGTGTAGATACCTTTCGTGGCGTGACTTTTGCCATCAACGTAGACAAACCAGAAGAAGTGGATACAACAATTGATGCTATTAGAAAAATAGGTGGGAATATTTTAAGAGAACCAAGTGATGCCTTCTGGGGAGGAAGAACAGCCTATTTTTCGGATCCCGAGAACAACCTTTGGGAAATTGCTTGGAACCCAGACTCAGTATTCGATGAACGAGGAGCTATGATTTCATTTTGATAGTGAGTGAAAGTTTCATTTTAAAGTATGGCATAGATCAGTGTATGAGAGTCTTTCTACTTAAATTAGCGGGTGTTTAGTTTAACAACAGGAGTTCATCTATTGACGTTCTTTTTTATGTAACGGTTGGACCATTATGCGTCGTTATGGAAAAAAATTCTTTCTTCATTATAACGAGTGATGACGAAAGGGGGAACATGTAACGGAACTACGAGTTGCAACATTGATACTTGATTATCTTCAAGTTGGTATTCTCGTATCTTGAATTAAAGAAGGTGGGAATCAAATACAAACCGTCAAGATTCTTTTCAATGTATCGCCTGAATTTGAGGGCAATATAAGAGGTATACAATATCAAGTCCACCATTAAGAAATAAAGTAGGACTGATGCTGAGTATTAGGGTAAAACTTTATTGACTTAAAACCCTCACGGACAGAGTGAAGATAATAAATAGAAAAGGCAACATTTCGTTCATTTGAATGGATTGTTGCCTTTTCTATATGGATTTACTTAAATTACTTTCCAATTTACTTGTTTGATTTACGCTTTTTCTATAATCATCAGCGAAGGCGACCCCTAGCGCCAAGCGGTGTTTAGAAAGTTTCTTTAGTGTGTGTGGTGCACAGTCACCGTTGTACTTTTTCATGATGCGTTATTAGTGGGATTCTTTATTTCAACATATATAACATATCCATGTGTAAATCCCATCCAACATGTGCATACTTTCCTTAATTAAGGGCATTGTCGAAAAGTAAGAACCTTTTACTATCTATGACTAGTTTTGTCAGCTAAGAGGTTTCGCCTTCTCCAGTGTGGAATAATTCGCAGTAAGGAGGGGGTTCAGCATGGCTGGCATCGAAATACTAGACAATGGCATCTTAATTGTGACACTACGTGGGGAATTGGATAATCATCAGGCGAATCAAATCAGAACGCATATTTCCACATCTATTTTTACGGGACAAGTGCGCGCAATCATTTGGAATTTAGAAGGACTTGGCTTTATGGACAGTGCAGGAATCGGGCTCATACTTGGTAGGATGCGTGACCTAGTGCCTTCAAATGGAGAGACACTTATTTTGAATCCTACCCCGACTATGGAAAAGATTTTTAACTTTTCCGGTCTTGGGTCAACTATAAGACATTGTACGGTCGACAAAGCGATCGGGGAAATTGGAGGGGTTTTACATGAACAATGAAATGACGTTATCATTCGTCGCAATTGAAGAAAATGAAGCACTGGCAAGGATGGCGATGACCTGTTTCATCACACCCCTTGACCCAACAATCGAAGAAATTTCGGAGTTTAAGACAATCGTTTCAGAAGCTGTAACGAATGCTATCATTCATGGCTATGAGATGGATGGTGTCAGCCTAGTTACACTTCACGCCATTATTCAAGACAACAAAGTAACGATGACAGTGCGCGATGAAGGGATGGGGATTTTTGATGTAGGGCAGGCGATGGAACCAATGTTTACCACGCGACCTTTCATGGAACGTTCAGGTATGGGATTTACGATTATGGAAAGCTTCTCCGACAGTCTGTCTGTTGAATCTGTTGTCGGAAGTGGAACTGTTGTTAAGTTCGAAAAAACGTTTTCTCCGGTCACGGAAGTAAGCAGAATGAGGTGACCTATGGACGCATCTGTTGAAGTGCAACCCGCTTTGTTGACGCAGGAGAAGATGAGGGAACTAATTCAAGTTTCACAGGAAGGCGATAAGGAAGCGAGAAGGATGATGGTTGAGGGCAATACAAGACTAGTTTGGTCCATTGTTCAACGCTTTGCCTCGCGTGGCGCTGACCCCGAAGATTTATTTCAAATTGGTTGTATTGGGTTGATGAAATCGATTGATAAATTCGACCTTTCTTATGAGGTGAAGTTTTCTACGTATGCTGTGCCAATGATTGTCGGAGAAATCCAGCGTTTTTTAAGAGATGACGGGATGGTGAAGGTAAGTCGCTCTATTCGTGAGCTAAGTTTTAAAATCCGTCATGCTACAGATGATTATATTAAAAAACACGGAAAATCGCCGTCTATATCAGAGGTTGCAGCAGCTTTAGAAGTGCCAGTCGATGATATTATTTTGGCGTCCGATGCTTTGCGTGATCCTGCCTCCCTTCATGAGCAATTATATGAAAGTGAAGGAGACAGTCTGACGCTAATGGATCAACTACGAGATGATCGGTCCGAGAGGGTATTTGATCATATTCCCCTTCGTGATGTCATATCGAAATTAAATAAACGCGATCAGACCATTATTTATATGCGTTACTATCTGGATTGTACACAAAGCGATATTGCGGAACGCATTGGTATATCACAAGTACAAGTATCGCGTCTTGAAAAGAAAATTTTAGCTCAACTGAAATCATGGATGGGTGTTAATGCTGAGGCATAATTGAAAAAGTGAGGATGGATTGAATCCATGAAGAAGTTATTCCGTTCGATGAATGAAGGTGAGGAGTGGTTCCGCGCGTGTTTTGGAAAAGACGAGACGTTTGATGCGACAGCTAGGTCTTTGCATCTTTGGGACATGCCTGCACTGTTACTGTACATTAATGGACTAGTAGATGGCGCTACAATCACGACGCTACTAACGGAAATGCAAGGGAATACGGAAAGGCCAGAAATGAAGGGAGATGGAACAGATCAGTTCCTCTCCTTTTTCCCATACCATGCGATATCCAACATCAAGGACAAAGATGAATTGTTGACATCGATTCTCAGTGGTCAAGCAGCATTCATAACGCCTGAAGGCTATGCGTTTACAATTGATATTAGATCTTATCCTGGCAGGCAGCCAGAAGAGCCGGACAATGAAAAAGTCGTCAGGGGGCCAAGGGACGGGTTTACAGAAAACCTAATTCAAAATACGGCTCTTGTTCGTAGGCGTTTACGCACCGAAAAGTTACGCTTTGAAATGCATAAAGTAACAGTTAATGGAAAAACGGATATCGCCATTACCTATATGAAAGGAGCTGCAAGTGAAGAGCATCTAACCTATATACGGGATAGACTCGATGAAATTCGTCATGATGGACTTACAATGACCGATAAATCATTGGAGGAATTTTTGTTCAAACAGGGTTTTCATCCGATGCCATTTGTCCGTTTTACAGAGCGCCCCGATATTTGTGCGGCGCATTTATTGGAAGGACATATCGCCATCATCGTTGATACGTCCCCTTCTGTTATTCTTGTACCAACGACATTATTTCATCATCTTCAACATGCAGAGGAGTACCGTCAAGCGCCGCTTTTAGGGACGGCTGTTCGCGCAGTGCGATTTTTTGGAGCTGCGATGAGCTTAATACTCCTTCCGTTTTGGTATTTAATCGCGACGAAACAACAATATTTACCGGATTTTCTCAGTTATATAGGACCGAAGGATATAGGAGAAATTCCGTTAATTTTACAGTTGCTCGGCGCGGATATTGGCATTGAAGTACTTCGAATGGCAGCCATTCATACACCAACTCCGATGTCGACAGCGATGGGACTTGTTGCGGCTATAGTCATTGGGCAAGTGGCGATTGACGTCGGTTTATTTACCCCGGAGGTGGTGTTGTACGTAGCAGTTAGTGCTATTTTTACTTTTGCTATTCCATCTTATGAATTAAGTATTACGACAAAGATTTTCAGAATTTGCATATTGCTTTCAACAGCGTTGCTCGGAGCACCTGGTTTCTTCATATCCATTACAGTTCTTTTTTACTATCTATGTTCTTTGAAGCCGATGGGTGTTCCTTATTTATGGCCCGCTGTTCCATTTTTTCCACAAGCGATGCTTCGCGTTTTAATCAGATTTCCAATGACTGCGGATGAACCCCGACCGTTTATTACCGACTCGCCGGACAGGGATCGTATCTGATAGGTGATTGCCACTACCCACTCTGTTATGATAAAGTTTTAGTTATATGATTTGGGAGGGGAAGGCAATATGCATTTGTACGGAACACAATCAGTCAATCAGCAGGACCATCTAACAATTGGTGGCGTCGATGCAATTGATCTTGCACATACGTATGGTACACCACTCGTCGTCTATGATATCGCTCTGTTCCGTGAACGGGCGCAGGCCTTCAAAGAAACTTTTAAAAATGTAGGCATCCGTGCACAGGTTGCCTATGCGAGTAAAGCATTCTCGTCAATTGCGATATACGAAGTAGCGAAGCAAGAAGGGCTTTCTCTCGACGTTGTTTCTGGTGGAGAGCTGTTTACGGCTATCGCGGCGGACTTTCCGCGGGAGAAAATTCATTTCCACGGTAATAATAAAAGCTATACCGAATTACAATATGCTTTTGATGAAAAAATAGGTTGCATTGTCATTGATAATTTCTCTGAAATTGCGTTGGTGAAGGAAATTGCGGAATCACGCAAGGAACGAATGAGTGTGCTCATTCGGGTAACTCCTGGTGTTGAAGCGCATACGCATGATTATATTACGACGGGACAGGAAGATTCGAAGTTTGGCTTTGATTTGAAAAATGGTCAGACAGATGAGGCATTTCTTCAATTACATGATCATCCTTATATCCAATTACTCGGTATGCATTGCCATATTGGTTCTCAAATATTTGAAACTGACGCTTTCCGTTTTGCGGCGGAGGTACTGATGGACAAGATGATTGCTTGGCGTGACGAGCATGATTTCATTTGTTCTGTATTGAATTTGGGCGGAGGATTTGGTATTCGTTATACAGAAGAAGACACGCCACTTGTACCTTCCGCTTACATTGAGGAAATGGCGACAATTGTCCTGTCGATGACGCGTAGCCATAGCTACCCTGTGCCGGAAATCTGGATTGAACCAGGTAGATCATTGGTTGGAGATGCGGGTACATCACTTTATACGGCTGGCAGTACAAAAGAAGTGCCGGGTATCCGGACGTATATAGCTGTGGACGGTGGAATGTCAGATAATATCCGACCAGCGCTATACGGAGCGAAATATACGGCTGCTTCAGCGAATCGTATGAGCACTGCTCATGATAAAAAAGTTACAATTGCAGGGAAATGCTGTGAGTCGGGGGATAAGCTGATTGAAGAAGCCTATCTTGCCAATCCGATTGAAGGGGACGTCATCGCTATTTTCTGTACAGGTGCGTATGGCTACTCGATGGCAAGTAATTATAATCGACTACCAAAGCCGGCCATTGTCTTTTGTGAAAATGGAGAGCATCAGCTAGTCGTTCGTAGAGAGACCTATGAAGATGTCGTCAGATTAGACATTCCGCTACAAATCGTTAGACGGGAGGAAAAGATTTGAAAAGACGTAACATCCTCCTCTTTGCGATTATTGTAGTTGCGGCGATTGCGTGGGGAGCTGTATACTGGTACTTTGTCATGCCGATTATCGACCCTCGTTAATGGATCATAAATGGATGATTGATAAAGGATTCTCAGAAAAGAAGGGATTCAAATTGATGCTTTTGCGTTATAAAAAAACGTATGAAAAGATTGCGATGGGGCTATTATCTTATATGCCTGGCGATAAAACTGCGAAGAAGTTACAGGAAACGATTCACAGATACGAAACAGACGATAGGTGGCAACTCTATTTATTAAAAAAAGAGGATGACATTATCGGCCTAATCGGTGTGGAATTAGGCGACGAAGACTACACGTTATACCATATTTCAGTTAATCCATCTTTTCGAGGAGAAGGGGTTGGAAAGGAAATGGTAGCGAAAGTGAAGGCGCTTTTCCCTAACATGGAATGTAAAAGTACTGAAGAAACTGATTTATTTATACAGAAGTGTCAAGCAAAAGGAGAAGGAGCAGATTAATGTCTGCCCTTCTTCTTTTCGTCACGCTCACGAAGAATATCACTACGATCCCTTCGCATATGTTTATGAATGACCGCTTCGCTACCAAATGGAAGGAGCGTCATAGATTGTCGCGCGAGCTCGACTTTGGCTTGTAGAGCGGGTGATGTAATTGCAAATGGAAAGGATTCAAAAGGGTATTTTTTTTCAACTCGTTTGACGCTTTCGTTCACATGCGTGATGAGCTGTTGAAAGTTGATTTCATTTCTGTCAGATTCAGAAAAAGTGGGTAGTCTTTTCGCAACTTTATGCAATGTACGTGATGCACCCGTGAAATTGTTACGACGCCAATGGTACATGCCTGTCGCCAGGAGTATATAAGTTGCTAGTGGATGCTCTTTGTCACTTAGTGGAATCGACTTCCAATACTCCTCCAATACTTCGTGACATTCAAAATAGTCTTGATTGTTATTAAAATAAACAATAAACTGAACGAATAACGGATGATGATACAAATGCATGAAATCAGTCCTTTCTTGTCTAGGTTCTAGCGCCAGTCGCACTTGGATAGGCGCTTGTGCTTTTGTTACTAAAAAATAGTAGGTAGGTGTCCCGCAGTATGTCGTATAAAGTAAAACTAGAAGCTTTTGAAGGCCCACTGGATCTATTATTACATTTAATCAACAGACTTGAAATTGATATATACGATATTCCGATGGCTGAATTGACGGCGCAGTACATAGAACACCTTCACGCTATGCGTATTTTGCAATTAGATGAACTGAGTGAATACCTCGTTCTCGCCGCAACATTAATAGAAATCAAGAGTAAGATGCTACTTCCAATCCATGAGGGGGAAGAATTTGACGAAGGTATGGATTTTGAGTTGGAGGACGATCCACGGGACGAACTTGTTGCACGTCTTATTGAATATAGGAAGTATAAAGAGGCGGCTGTTAGTTTAAAGGAATCTGCGGATGAAAGATCCGATTACTTCACAAAGTCACCTGAAGATTTGACAGAATTTGGTGAAGTAATCCCGAGTAGTAATGATGAAAGTTTGAATGTATTTGATTTAATCGGTGCATTCCAAAAGATGCTCGATAGAAATCGATTGAAAGCTCCGATGACTGCAAGTATAACAAAAATGGAAATATCTATCGGTGAAAAAATGGATGCGATTATGGCCATACTAGAAAGAGGCGGCGGAAAATGCGATTTCCATTCGCTATTTGACAGAGGTAATACGCCAGATCTTGTCGTGACGTTTTTATCGTTGTTGGAATTGATGAAACGCCGTGATATTACTGTGGTGCAGCAAGGTAATTTTGATGAACTAACAGTGGCGTTCCGTCGGGAGGATGAGTGAGATGGATAAGAAGGAACGTTTGTCGGGTATGATTGAAAGTTTTTTATTTCTTGTGGGGGATGAAGGACTGACAGTGAAACAATTAACCGTTCTTACTGAACGACAAGAAGCCGAAGTGAATGCTGCGCTTGAATGGCTACAGTTGAGCTATGAACAACGCAATGAGAGTGGCATTACGATGAAGCTTTTAGCAGGTGCTTATCGCCTTGTGACAAAGGCAGAATTTGCGGAGGATATTAAACGGTTACTAGAAAATCCAACGCCGAAGTCAATGACGCAAGCCTCCCTTGAAGTGCTGGCGATAATTGCTTATAGACAGCCGGTAACGCGAGTGGAAATTGATGATTTGCGTGGTGTGAAGTCAGAAGGACCTATTAGTACGCTTATTGCAAAGGGATTGATTATGGAAAAAGGTCGTTCAGAAGGTAGTGGACGGGCGATTCTTTACGGTACGACAGATTTATTTTTAGATCGTTTTGGTTTGGAATCACTCAAGGAGTTGCCACCACTCCAACAGGAGGACGATGACGCAACGGGAGATACTGATTTGTTTATGACTAAATTCCAAGAAGCATTTGCAATGGAAGAAGACTAAAGAGGGATGATGTCCAATCCCTCTGCTAAAAAAGGAAATCTCTTAAGGAGGAAGCGCATGTTGAAACGGACGATGATGATTGTCCTGTTTTTCTCATTATTTCTTGGCGCTGTACCGAAAGAAGCGGCAGCAGCGGGTAGCGCATGGGTAGTTATTGATGCAGATACAGGGCGATTGTTAGAGGGGTATAATGCAGATGCCCAGTTACCAATCGCCAGCTTAACGAAAATTTGGACAGCGTTGACCTTTATCGAAAGTGGCAGCTCATTCGGAGAAGTTGCGATATCCCCACAAGCTTCGTCAGCAGAAGGTTCATCGATTTACTTGAAGCAGGGTATGCTCATAGACGCGGAGACATTGTTGTACGGCTTAATGCTACGATCTGGTAATGACGCAGCTTACGCGTTATCAGAACAGGCAGGGGGATCGCTGGAGGGGTTTGTAGACTTAATGAATGATAAGGCGCTTGTCTACGGCCTTAAGCGAACCGTCTTCACCAATCCGTCCGGCTTACATGATGACCGCCATCTGTCTACAGCATATGAAACGGCACTCATGTTACGTTATGCGATGGACAATGACAAATTCCGTGAAATTGCAATGACTAAAAATCATCGGTATGAAGGAGAAAGTCAAATATATAGCTGGCGTAACAAACATCGTCTTCTTCATTATGAGCCAACTGCGATTGCCGGAAAGACAGGTTTTACAAAAACAGCAGGTCGGACGCTGGCAACATACTTTGAGAAGGATGGCAAAAATATCATCGTCGTAACACTCAATAATAGTGATGATTGGAATACACATAAAAGCTTGGCGGATAAAGTATTTTCTGATTACAAATTAACAACCGTCGCGAAAAAAGGAATGTATGCTATCCTGCCGGGGGTTGAAATGGAATTGGAAACTCCAATTCGTCTTTTACTCAAAAAGGGCGAAAAGGCTAAGTTGCAAAATATTATCCGTATTCCACAAGGGAAAAGCGAAAGAAGTACAGGACTTTGGACGGTTTTATTTGACAACGAGCCACTTATTGCGAGTGAAGTTATTATTAAACAGTAAAGTTAACTTCATAATTGCTTATTTAACTTGAATCAACAGGGAGTTCAAAATCCCAACGCAATTACGCCGAGGCGTAATTGATATTGTGTCGTTTCTGAGAAGACTGCTGCCATATAGGACAGTCTTCTTTTAATTTGACGCAAAGTATGACATAATTTTTGCAGAATGAAGAACGAGGTGTCTAGATGGAAAGATTGCAAAAAGTATTGGCGCAAGCGGGTGTTGCATCACGGAGAAAGTCCGAAGCACTCATTGTAGAAGGTAAAGTAAAAGTAAACGGCGTTGTCGTAACGGAGCTTGGAACAAAGGTTTCAAATTCGGATCGAGTAGAAGTGGAAGGCATTCAGCTTGTTAAAGAAAATTATGTCTATTATCTTTTATATAAACCAAGATCAGTTATTTCAACGGTCAATGACGACAAAGGAAGAAAAACAGTTCTTGATCTGTTTCCACTTGTAGAAGAGAGGGTATTTCCAGTAGGGCGACTCGATTACGATACGTCTGGAATTATTTTGATGACGAATGATGGTGATTTTTCTTACTTAATGACGCATCCTAAATTTGGCATTAAGAAGAAGTATGTCGCTAAGGTGAAGGGCATACCAGACCGTGAATCATTACGAAAACTAGAACGTGGGATTGACTTGGACGACGGTAAAACGGCCCCGGCGCATGTGAAGATGCAAACAGTCGATAAAAAAGCAGGTACTGCATTGATTGAAATTACAATCCATGAAGGACGAAACCGTCAAGTACGTCGCATGTTCGATGCGATTGGTTGTCCGGTGTTGAAACTCCGTCGTGAATCATTTGGTAATTTGACGACGCATGGTTTGAATGCAGGAGAGGCACGTGAATTAACGAAGCATGAAGTGAAACAGCTTCGTGTCCTTGCCGAAACGGGCAAAATCGGTTAACTGAAAGCGCTTGGCCCAACAAGGAAGGATGCAGTTCGATCTTTCTTTGTTGATTCAAACGTTCACAATCCTTTCATTTATCGGGAGCATCTACCAAAATTCGTTTGTTATAATAAGGGGTAGACGTAATTGATCGTTAGGAGGAAGTAAATTTGGCTAAAGTAAATAAAAAGAAGAGTCGCCTTATTATAAGGACGATTGTCCTGTTACTTCTCGTAGCAGCAGTCGGCTATACGATCACTTCGAAAGATCAAGTGAAGGTGTTAGCTGTCGGTGATAAAGCACCTGATTTTGAACTAGTAGACTTAGATGGTACTAAACATCGCCTATCTGATTACAAAGGACAAGGTGTATTCCTGAATTTCTGGGGGACTTGGTGTGGACCATGTAAAAAAGAAATGCCGCATATGGAAAGCCAGCATATTGCCTTTGAAGGGAAAGGTGTCCATATACTAGCTATCAATAACGCGGAATCTACGTTGAAGGTAGAAGCATTCAGGGATCAGTATGAGCTGACGTTTCCCATCGCAATTGATAAGGATAAAAGTGTCAAAGAAGCTTATAATATAGTGCCGCTTCCCACAACTTTTTTAATTAATAAAGAGGGGAAAATCGAAAAGATCATACAAACTGAAATGACCGAAGAGGAAATTATATCCCATTTGGAAAGTATTCAACCTTAACGAAGGAGTACATGCAAAATGAGTAAAATCAAATGCCAGTGCGGCCATGAAAATCCATTTGGTACAGTACTTTGTGAACGATGTGGTAGACCGCAGACCGAAGAAGCTAAAAAGAGTGAGCTTGTTGACATGCGCTACGAAGGCTCGTCTAGGAGGTCACAGACGTATAATAAATCGATTGTTGATAAGATTTGGAATTTCTTTTCAAGTGTTAAAGTTGGAATTGGTATTATTGTCGCTGTGCTTGTAACGGCTTCAATTGGAACTATCTTCCCTCAAAAATTGTATGTGCCTGTATCATCACCACTATCATCAGGTGCGGAATACTTAGCTTATTATGAACGCTTGTATGGATTTTTCGGTACCATTTACTATAAATTTGGTTTCTATGATATGTATAATAGTTGGTGGTTCATCACGTTGACGGGGATGCTTGGCGCATCGATTATTATTGCGAGTGTCGATCGGGTTGTACCACTTTACAAATCATTAAAAAAGCAACGTACCAAGCGTCATCCTTCTTTTATGAAGAAACAGCGCGTTTATGGTGAAGGAACTTCTGAAAATCCAGCTGGATCGCTTGTTAAAGCCGAGGAGAAATTGAAGGAACTTCGTTATAATGTTAAAATCGAAGATGGCGCATTATTGGCGGAAAAAGGGCGCTTCGCAAGATGGGGACCTTACGTCAACCATGCAGGAATTATCATTTTTCTATTTGGTGTTTTATTACGAGGAATCCCGGGTTTCTATGTGGATGAAACGATGTGGCTCCGTGAAGGGGAAACACGTTCTATCCCAGGTGCAGAGGGGTATTATTTGGAAAGCAAGAATTTCATCTTGGAAAACTATACGAAAGATGATGCCGACGACGTATTCGGTGAGGCATTGGATCGTGTGGGGATGATTGCAAGTAACTATCAGACAGACGTCGCACTTTATAAAATACCTGATGATGCAGTAGTAGGCTCTAGCGATTTTGAATTCGTAAAAGACTACTCCATCATCGTTAACAAACCACTGAAGTTCGATGGCTTTAACATTTTCCAAATGGATTACCGTCTCGATGAATTAAAATCAATGACATTCGAATTAACAGAAAAAGAAACAGATAAAACATTTGGTCAGTTTACAGTCGATTTGGCTGAACCTACTAAAAATTATGAACTGGAAAACGGGGCACAAGTTAGATTGATGGATTATTATCCAGACTTTGTGATGACGGATGGAGAACCAGATACGAAATCGCCGATTCCGAATAATCCTGCCTTTATTTTTGAAATGAAGACACCTGACAAGCCTGCTGGCGAAAGAAGTTTTGTGGCAATCCAGCAAACGCTTGAAACAGAGCTAAATGATTATAAAGTGAAGTTTGTTAGTGCAGAAACACGAGATATATCAGGGTTAACGATTCGGAAGGATAAAACACTATTCATCATCCTTCTTGGTGGAATTATCTTTATGATCGGTGTTGCACAGGGTGCATATTGGAATCATAGAAGAATTTGGATTCAACAAGGAACTGGCAACGAGCTACTAGTTGCTGGCCATACGAATAAAAACTGGTTCAAGTTGAAACAGGAGTTGAATCAAGTAAAAGATTTTGCAGCATTACCTACTTATACAGATAGGCAGGATACAGATGCTATTTTGGAAGATAAGGAAGGAGAACAATCAAAATGGGACTTGCAGCGCTAAGTGCTAATTTACTTCTGGTTTCATTTATTGCGTACCTTATCGCGACGGCATTTTTTGGTGGTGCGGTAAAAGGTGCGAAATCGGAAGCAACTTATAAAAATAATAGATGGGGAAATATCGCGATAACGATTACAATCATCGGGTTTATTACTCATCTCGGCTATTTCATTACACGTTGGATGGCTTCTGGCCATGCGCCAGTTAGTAATATGTTTGAATTTACGACCGCATTTGGCATGATGCTTGTTGGAGCATTCATTCTGTTGTTTTTCCTTTATCGGACACCATCACTCGGATTGTTTGCATTGCCGATAGCGGTTATTATCATTGCCTATGCAAGCATGTTTCCGAAGGAGATTACGCCGCTTATCCCGGCCCTTCAAAGCTATTGGTTGACGATTCACGTTATTACAGCAGCCCTTGGTGAAGCGATCCTTGCGATCAGTGCGGTTGCGGGACTGATCTTCTTGCTGAAAAATATTGATTTGACTAAGAAATCAAAACAACGCTTTTGGTTAGAAGCAGTTATGTTTACGCTTATTCTCGTAATTGGTTTTGTGTTGTCATCTACAACATTTAAGTTGATGGGTTATGAAGCTGAATTTTCATATATCGATAAAAATGAAATGCCGGCGAAGATGGTGTATCACTATCCACCGTTATTCGGTATGAATCAATCTGAATCATTAACGCCAGATGTTATGACACCATGGGCGGAAATGCCGGCTATTGTCAATGCGAAGACGTTAACGACATTCGTTTGGTCAGTTGCGACGGGGATTGTTTTGTACTTCATTCTTAGGCTCATTTTCCGACGTCCGATTGCAACGCTGTTCCAGCCGTTTGCTAAAAAAGCAAATTCGCAGTTGATGGATGAAATTGGCTATCGTGCGGTTATTATTGGTTTCCCAGTCTTTTCATTAGGAGCGCTGATCTTTGCTATGATCTGGGCACATGAAGCATGGTCTAGATTCTGGGGATGGGACCCTAAGGAAGTATGGGCACTCATTACATGGCTATTCTATGCAGCGTTTCTCCATGTGCGGTTATCACGTGGATGGGAAGGTGAAAAATCAGCGTGGCTTGCGGTCATCGGTTTTATCATTATTATGTTTAACTTGATCGCCGTGAACTTAATCATTGCGGGATTGCATTCATACGCTTGATCCAAGAAACTGCACGGTTGTTCACAGGACACCGTGCAGTTTTTTTGGCTGAAATCAGTTAAAGCCTCCGACTTCGTAGTTTCTTTTTTATCAGGTGGCTTGTACAATGAACATAGATATGTGTGGAAAGGGGCAATTAGTTGTGGAAGAAAAAGTGACGTTGTTAGTAGTTGATGACGAGGATCGGATTCGTCGGCTGTTAAATATGTATCTCACACGCGAGGGTTATGAAATCGAAGAAGCAGTTGATGGCGCCGAAGCGCTTGAAAAGGCATTGACGAACCATTATGACGGTATATTATTAGATTTAATGATGCCTGAAAAAGATGGTCTTGAGGTATTGCAAGAGTTAAGAGAAAAGAAAATCATGACGCCTGTTATTATGCTAACAGCAAAGGGCGAAGAAGCTGATCGTGTAACTGGGTTTGAATCGGGTGCCGATGATTACATAGTAAAGCCGTTCAGTCCACGTGAAGTGGTTTTACGAGTTAAGGCAATTCTTAGAAGATCTGTGACCTTTCATGGTACTGCATCAGCCTCTTCATCGAAAGATCTTGTCGTGTTCCCACAGTTGACAATCGATAACGATGCACATCGTGTGACAGCGGAAGGCAACGAAGTGAATCTTACGCCGAAGGAATATGAATTGCTTTATTTCCTAGCAAAATCACCAGATAAAGTATTTGATCGGGAGCAGCTATTAAAAGAAGTATGGCATTATGAATTTTTTGGTGATCTTCGAACAGTTGATACGCATGTTAAGCGGTTACGTGAAAAACTAAGTCGTGTTTCTGAGCGTGCTGCAAAAATGATTGTTACGGTTTGGGGAGTAGGCTATAAATTCGAGGTTCCGCATAATGAATAGAATATGGAATTCAATCGTCGGGAAGCTATGGGCAACCATATTGCTTCTCGTTTCCTTTGTTCTGTTTGTCGTGACAGCGCTACTGCTTGAATTTCTTGACGATTTTCATACGCAACAAGCAGAGGATTCGTTACGAAGGGATGCCATGACAATTGGAAAGATAGTTGTGGATCATGAAAGTGAATCTTCGATGCAACTTATTATTGAAGATATCCTTGGTGATGAAGTAGATGCTATGATAGTAGACAGTGATGGGGAAATTACGTATTCTTTCCAGCTAGGTCTGAATAAGGATGAAATTGAAAGTAAAATTCTTTCTGAATCCATTTTCTTGTCAAGTCAACAAGAAGTTACACCGGTTGTAAAAGAGATGATTTTACCATCCATCGAAAAAAGTGATGTAATGGAACAATATCTTGTATTAGCTTATCCATTTGAGCAAGAACAAGTAATCGCCGGTTCGGTAATCATCTATCAAAGTTTAGAGGCTGTTCATCGAGCGACGAAGGAAACAACGAATATCGTATTCTTGTCAGCGTTTATTGCATTTATTTTAACAACTTTTTTTGCTTTTTTCTTATCGACAAGAATAACATCCCCTTTACGTGGAATGAGGCAAGCTGCCAATGAATTATCGAAAGGTAATTTTGATACAAGACTGCCCGTTGTACAAAATGATGAGATAGGTCAGCTTGCAACTGCATTTAATCAGATGGGGAAACAGCTTAAATATCACGTTGAACTGATCAACCAAGAAAAGGAGCAGCTTTCCAGTATTTTAACGTCAATGGCAGATGCAGTTATTACGTTTAATCGGGATTATACGATTTTGTTGAGCAATCCGCAGGCGGAGCGATTATTGCAAAATTGGTACTTTAAAAGCGGTGCACAGGATGAGGAGAATACGATTCCACCAGAAATTTACCATATGCTCGATCATGTTGTCACGTTTGCAGAAGAAATAGAGGATGAATTAGAGTTAGGAGGGCGCTTTTACGCTGTTTCAATCAGTCCCCTTTATAGTGGGAGTGACATTCGCGGGGTAGTTGCTGTTCTTCGTGATATGACAGATCAGCATAAGCTGGACAAGCTCCGCTCCGACTTCATTGCCAACGTGTCCCATGAATTACGGACGCCGATTTCGATGCTTCAAGGGTATAGTGAAGCGATAATTGATGGCGTCACGGCGAATGACGAAGAACGCAATGAGATGATCCACATTATTCATGAAGAGTCTAAGCGAATGGGAAGGCTTGTCACGGATTTGCTTGACCTTGCACGAATGGAATCAGGGCATATGCGACTGTACAAAGACGATGTGGAGATGATTCCTTTCCTAGATCGGATTGTTACCAAATTCATGCAAATTGCACGTGATGCGAATGTTGAGTTGGTATTTGATTTTCCGAGTGACGAAAAAATTGTTTCAAATGTCGATGAAGATCGAATTGAGCAAGTGTTTACGAATTTAATTGACAATGCTATCCGGCATACACCTGATGGTGGGAGTGTTACATTACGCATCGAGAAGTATGTGGATATGATTGAAATGACCGTTACGGATACAGGTGTTGGAATACCAGAAGAGGATCTGCCGTATATTTTTGAACGTTTTTATAAGGCGGATAAGGCAAGGACAAGAGGTAAGGGTGGAACAGGCTTAGGTCTTGCAATCGCTAAAAATATTATTGATTCACATAGTGGCGCGATTACGGCGAGCAGAGGGGAACAATGCGGTACTATTTTTAGCTGCACATTGCCTTTAAAAAAGTTGTAACTATTTAGCTTGAATAACGACTAATGTATAGAACGGGGGTATTTCATGGACGACTCCGTTTTCCACCGACTTTATGAGCAATACCATCAGGATGTGTTCAAATTTCTTATCTATTTGACAAGAGATCGCGATCACGCCGAGGATCTCGTGCATGAAGTGTATGTGAGGGTATTGCGGGCATATAGCGGTTTTGAAGGGAAAAGTTCTGAAAAGACATGGCTTTTTTCCATTGCGAAAAATGTTGCAATTGACCATTTCAGAAAAAGTGCTGTCCGTAAAAAGCATCTATTTGATAAGTTCGACTGGGAAAAAAGTGAGCTTGTTTCAACGGGAATTTTACCTGAGGAATTGGTCACACTTAGTGAAGAGATGAAGGCGTTATTAGAAGCATTGAATACTTGTACTGGTGACCAAAAAATGGTCGTTACAATGCGCTATTTCCAGGACTTGTCGATTGCAGAAACGGCCGAAATTCTCAGTTGGACAGAAGGTAAAGTGAAGACTACACAACATCGGGCAATCAAAGCGTTACAAAAGAAGTTGAATGCTCTTCCTACAGAAGGGGGGAAATGAGATGACCGACAAAAAATGGGACGACAGCAAGATTGACAGCCTTCTGCGTAATATGCCAGATATACAAGATGAGCGCCTGCAGTCGGACATATTAGTACGACTAAAACAAGATGAACGCCTGTATTCCCCTCGTCGAAAAATGTCTAAAAGGTGGGTACCGGCTTTGGTAGCGGTAGCAGCATTACTTGTTTTGAGTTTACTTATTCCCTCCATGCTACAGCAAAATGATAGCGCGATGGATGATCGTGTAAACGAGTCAGCTGATTCAGTAAATATCCAAGCTAAAATGTCGATAGACAATGCGCTGGATAATACAAAGGAAGAAAGTGCTGAAGTTACATCTGACACACGAGAAGTCAAAGCCTTTAGTGCTCCAGAAATAGGGCATGCACCTACAATTGAAGCAGCACTTTTGGAAATGAAAGAAGTGCCAAAAGGTATTCTGTATACTGTACAGGAGAGAGAGGAAGTTGCGGTAATTACCTTTACAGAGCCACTGGATTTGTCCAGGCTGAATCAAGATGAGGTAAGTGCGATGTTAGAAGGGTTCATACTAACGGCCAAAAACTTTAACATGCAAGTGCGTTTAGAAAACGTAATGCAATCGACTTTCCTCCATTATGATTTGACAACTGTATTACCAGAATAAGCTGATGTATTTCATGAAATGATGCACTACAATAATAAACGCCTTGTAAGCAATTATGTTTACAAAGCGTTTTTTGCTGTATATACTAGAGTAGTAATAAAATATTGATTCATCTTCGGGGCAGGGTGTAATTCCCGACCGGCGGAAATGGAGAGTTTCTCTCCTAGCCCGCGAGCTTAACAGCTGATTCTGGTGTGATTCCGGAGCCGACAGTATAGTCTGGATGGGAGAAGGTGAAGGTGCGGCCGTCTTTTTGTGTTGTCCACAAAAAGGGTGCTTTTTTTAAGTGCGGATTAAAGAAGAAGCTTCTTTTATACGTCCTTTTAAATGAACCTTTTAACACTCCCCTGAGCTTATGAATGAGCTTTGGGGATTTTTTGTAGACAATGATTGACGGAACGACCTTTCCTCTTTTGAAGTGAATCGCAAAAGGAGAGAGGAACACATGAACAACAAGAAGTTAAGAAAGATGATTCTCATCGCAATTCTAGGAAGTATTGGAACGGTGTTAATGCAATTCAATTTCCCGTTGCCAGCACTACCAGGATTTTTGAAAATCGATTTCGGGGAAATTCCAGCAGTACTAGCAATTATGACAATGGGTCCGGTAGCAGGCATCCTTGTTGAATTGATCAAGAACGTTATGCACTGGTTTATGTCAGGAAGTCCAACAGGTGTTCCAGTGGGAGAAATTGCGAACTTCGCGACAGGCGTGTTATTCATCCTGCCAATCTATTATATTCACAATAAATTCAAAACATCTAAAGGGTTAGCTGCTGGACTGATTGCAGGGACAGTTGCTATGGCCGTTGGTATGAGTATTTTGAATTATGTACTATTTTTACCGATGTATACGTACTTCATGAATTTCCCGGCGATGGCTGGCAGTGAATTATCTGCATTTATCGTTTTGGGGGTTCTACCTTTTAACGTAATCAAAGGAATTATGCTTATGGTAATTACAATGTTACTGTTCAAGAGCATGAAAAAATGGATTGCTCAGCAAAGAACTCAATTAATGGCGTGATTGAGTCAGGAGGCTTTATCTGGATTCAGATAAAAACGTCACAATTTAGACATAAAGAAAAACCGTCCGAATAACTCGAGGACGGTTTTTCTTTATGAAGAACGTAAAATCAGTCTTCGTATTTTAACGCATCGCCATCGAATGGCGCATCTGCGATTTTGATTGAATCGGTCGGGCAACCATCAAATGCATCTTCCAAATCTTCCATTAGTTCTTCTGGAACTTCCGTTGTACCCGTGTTATCATCGAGGATAACGTAAGCAATTCCTTCATCATCATAATCGTAAATATCCGGAGCGGCTGCTCCACAAGCGCCACATGCGATGCATGTATCTTGATCGACGATTGTATATTTAGGCATAGTCTTTCTCTCCTCTTTTCTCCGTACAAACAATTTACTAAAAATACTTCATACTTCATTCTAATGATATTGACAACAGTTTTCAACAAAAAGAATTTGTTTTGTGGAGGAATTTATTATGAATCTTTCTTCAATCCTATTAACAATCATTCAGAAGCTAGATGGTGAGCGAACCATTTATGCAGGATTCCATTTATTGCGTGGCAAACGCTCGGGGCAGACGTTACAGGATGTCGAATACTATGGCTTAAAATCTTTCTTCGGTATATTGCCGAAATTGACTGTCGAGCACTTTGACGAAGCAGCAACACTGCTGAGGAATTCGGGCTTTATTATAGCGGGGGAAGATTCCTTCGTCAATATAACGCCGAGTGGTCGCCAGCTTGTAGAGAATTTACCTGTCTATGCGTTTAACGGTTGGGATTATCGGGGCAGAGAAATGATTTTTTTTGCAAGGTTGTCGCTTGCTATCCAGACGGTGTCGAATTTTAAAGCAGGTGAACATGCATTTATACCGGTTCAAAAAGATTATGATAGCCAAAACTTCATTAGAAACCTATTCCATAAGCAACCGATTAGCGATCCTGCATACGCTCGTTATATTGCCGAGGAGCTAAGGCTATGCATAGAGCGTAGTGGCATGGATGATAATCAAAAAATAATTATGACACATAGGCTAAGTGGTTTTAAGCTAACAGGCTGGACATGGGATCAGTTAGGAGCTCATTTGGGGCTACAGCCGTTTTCGGTATATTTACTTTTTATAGAAGGTTTACATAAGCTACTCGTTGTAATTGAACAAGCCGCTGATTTGTCTTTTTTACGAAAAATTGCCGACAATATTAAAGTAACGACCTATTTGACTGATTCTTCTAGAAAAACACAACAGCTTTTCAATCGAGGATTGTCCATTGAAGAAATTGCGACAACGAGAAATTTAAAATTGAGTACAATTGAAGACCATTTTGTCGAAATGTCTATTAATGATCCGCAATTTCCTCTTAGTCAATTTGTCACTGAGGATTACATAGAGGCTGTCGTTGCGAAAGTAAAGGAAGTTGAAACACGTAGGCTACGCATATTGAAGGATGAGTTTGGGGAGCTGTCTTATTTTCAGCTACGACTTATTTTAGGTGCACGGACGGGGGCTGGGAGCTAATGGATATTTATAAAGTACTTCAAGAAAAATTTGGTTTTGAGCAATTTAGACCGGGGCAAGAAGCGGTCATTCGCGATGTTATCGCCGGCAAAGATACGCTTGCTATTTTGCCAACTGGAGTCGGCAAATCACTCTGTTATCAGCTACCAGCATATGAATTACAGGGGGCAGTTCTAATCGTTTCACCACTTGTGGCCTTGATGGAGGACCAAGTGGCCATTATGAAAAAGAATGGTGAAAAACAGGTTGTTGCATTAAATTCATTTTTGTCATTTTCAGAGAAAAAACGAATTATGGCTGAATTAGGGAAGTATAAATTCATTTTCATTTCACCAGAAATGCTATTGCAGAAAAATGTGGTTGCACTATTGCGTACAATTCAGCTTGCGTTAATTGTTGTCGATGAAGCGCATTGTATTTCGCAATGGGGCTTTGATTTTAGACCGGACTATTTACGGATTGGTGAATTGTTTGGGGAATTTAATCGTCCCGGTGTGCTGGCACTTACTGCTACGGCAAATGATAAAGTAATCGCAGATATTCTCCATTATTTACAGCTTCAATCTCCTGCTATTCATCGCCAATCATTGGATCGTCCAAATATTTCTTATGCGATTGTCAAAGTTGAGAATGAAATGATGAAGACGGAATGGATCAAAGAACGGGTTATGGGGACGATAGGACCCGGTATTATTTATGCTGCTTCTCGAAAAAGGGCAGATGAGCTGGCAGTTATTTTACAACAGTTGGGTATAGCGGCTGCTTCCTATCACGCTGGGAAGGAACAGGAAGATCGTGCGTTTATCCAAGAGCAATTTAGTACAGGTGAAATTAGCTGGATATGTGCGACAAATGCGTTTGGAATGGGCATACATAAAGATGATATCCGTCAGGTCATTCATGAGCATGTCCCACAAGCTATCGCTAGTTATATACAAGAAGTGGGTCGAGCAGGGCGCGACGGTGAACAATCGGCGGCAACTTTACTTTTCACAGCTGATGATGAAAGAAGAATGCGCTTTATTGTGCAGGGAGATGTTCCACAGGAAGTAGAAATCAGGCATTACATAGGACTGCTAGGAGACAATATTTCGCCGGATGAAGCGGCAGCGATGACTGGTATGAGCGAAACAGGGAAACGCGTCATAGATTATTATAAAGAACGGATGCCAGTTGAGGATGTTATTCAGTGGATGGCAGAATTAGTGCGCGATAAAGAGGCTCAGCTACAAATTATGTTACGATTAGTCCATTCTGAAAAATGTCTTCGAGAAGTACTATTGGCGTTTTTTGGAGAGATTTGTAATGATAGACCGATATTTTGTTGTTCTGTTTGTGGGATGAACGAGGGATCGCAGTTTGATCGCCAAAAGGAACTTCACGTTGATCGGCCGATAGTGGATTGGCAGGACAGGTTAATCAGGCTACTTGGTTAACAATTTGTAACACAGAAGTCGACAAAGGCAGATTTGATTTTCGCAGTAAAATTCGTCATAATGAAGGAATAGCACGATGTGATAGGAGAATGTAGCGATGAAAAAAGATAATTACAAAACTGAATTCGAAGAACATAGGAGAGAGATTCTTCAGGATAGTGACAGTCTACCATCCCGTGCAGAATTGCATAGGAAAGGTCGCAAGCCGAAAAGGAAATCTAGTCATTTAATGATTAATATCGTTCTCGGATTATTTACGCTAATACCAGTTATTATTTTAGTTTATGTTGTTTCTGATTTTTATAATCCAGGTAGTAATCCGTCAGCTAAAGATGGAGATGCTGTCGTTAGCTATGAAGAAACAGATAAAAAGAAACCTGATGATGCACAAAAAGATGTTGACCAAGACATCGCTTTAGAAGACGAAGATAATAAAGATGAGGAAAAAGACAAAGAAGTGGTGACTCCAGAGACGGAGCCTGAATCTGAAACAAAGCCAGACGAAAAGCCGGAAAAACCTGTCGTAGTTGTCAATCCGACGCCCGAACAAGAAGCTGAAGGAAAAACAGAGCAAGAGTCGACGGTGAAAACGCATAAGGTAGCTGACGGAGAAACACTTTACCGCATATCTGTTAAATATTATGGATCAGACGTTGGTGTAGAGAAAATTAAAAATGCAAATGGTTTAACATCCAATAATATTATGGTCGGACAGACGCTCACGATTCCTTGAGTTGTTTGATTGTCTATACAAGTAAAGAAAGGGGCAAAGTGTCTTGCTTTGCCTTTTTTATGTTCATTCAGCAGAACCCCCTGCTGAATGAACATAAATGAAGGTAACCTAAGTGCGCCACGTCCTGTGGCAACGGTTGCATGATCGACATCCTGTCGACCCGCGGATGTTACAAATTTTTAAGGGGACTAAAAGGAAGGCAGTCTAAGATCGCGACGTCCTAATTATGTGCCTTAATTTCTGCAAAAAGCACAGAAATACGGCAAATCGAACCCTTCGCAGTTCGATTCGCAACGACTGCATGACCTGCATCATGCAGGCCTCAAGCTCGAAAAAATCTGAACGTAATTACGCCACGGCGTAATTGATTGGAAGGAGGGCATGATTACGGTCAATAAAATGGTATGGCTCGTTTTTTCGATGGCGATTGGATTTTTTACTTTTATGTTTATGAATGCAAGACAAAAAAATGTTATGTTCCATGATATGAAACTAAGTGCTGGGAATGCTGTCAGTAAGCAGCTGACGGTATTTTTTATCTCCGATATTCATCGACGAAAAATAGATGGGAAACTACTGGCTAAAATTTGTGAAGGCCGTGAAATAGATGTTGTCATTATCGGTGGAGATCTCGCGGAAAGAGGTGTCCCGTTAACACGTATTACACAAAATATTCGTCAACTTGCCAGTCTAGGGCCTTTATTTTACGTGTGGGGAAATAATGACCGTGAAGTTGGCGAAGCAGCAATGAGGGAAATACTGGAGTGCTATGGGGGGAAGGTTTTAGATAATGAATCGGTGTCTATCCCTGGCCATTCAGATTGGGGATTATGTGGAACGGATGATCCTTCGAGTCAAAATGTTAATATTGAATCGGCCCTCCGCGGCATTGACCAGTATAAGGAAGTCATAGTTGTCACGCATACACCATCATTATTTCGAAAAGTAGAGCAGATGTGTCATCCTCGTCTGATGCTCGCAGGTCATACGCATGGTGGGCAAATCCGATTAGGTAAATGGGGCTTGCAGGAAAAAGGAGCGTTCCGCCTAGATCAGGGGAGAGCTAAGCTCGTAAGCAATGGATATGGCACCTCCACGCTACCTCTTCGATTAGGGGCAGCACCTGAATGCCATGTAATTGCTATTCATTATGAAGAAAGTGTACTAAAGGAGCTGTAAAAAAGTTATGAAGGAAATGAACCGAAAAGATGTCATTGTTGTTGGGGGCGGACCTTGTGGCCTGTCTGCAGCAATTGAATTAAAGCAAATTGGACTGGATGTAGTTGTGATTGAAAAGGGGAATATTGTTAACTCGATTTATCATTATCCAACACATCAAACGTTTTTCAGTTCGAGTATTAAATTATCAATTGGTGATATCCCATTCATCACGGCGGTTGATAAGCCGAAACGTAACGATGCATTAGTTTATTATCGCAAGGTGGCGGAGCTAAAAGAAATCGCGATTCAAAGCTTTGAAAAAGTGGAAGATATCGAGCGAGAAATTGAAGGCTTCCGAGTGGTGACGGATAAGGATGAGTATTTTGCTACCAATGTTGTCGTTGCTACGGGTTATTATGATAATCCAAATCGGCTTGGTGTTGAGGGAGAGGATTTACCGAATGTCTTCCACTATTTCAAAGAGGCTCATCCATTCTTCGGGAAAAAGGTTGTCGTTATTGGTGGTAAGAATTCATCAGTCGATGCTGCGCTTGAATTGGAGCGTGCAGGTGCATCAGTAACAGTTGTTTACAGAGGCTCTGAGTATTCACCGAGTGTGAAGCCTTGGATTTTACCAGGATTCGATAGCCTCGTCCGTGCGGGTGACATCGAGATGCATTTTAATGCGCATGTCGTTGCGATTACAGAGTCGAGTGTGACGATTGAGCAGCAAGGAGAAACATTTGTTATTGATAATGACTATGTCTTTGCGATGATTGGCTATCATCCGGATTATGCTTTTTTGAAAAGCATCGGTATTTCGACGGATGAAGAAAGTGGTTGTCCTACTTTTAATGAGGAAACGATGGAAACAAACGTACAGGGGCTCTATATTGCTGGCGTTATTGCGGCAGGAAATAATGCGAATGAAATATTTATCGAAAATGGTAAGTTCCATGGCGGCATGATTGCCCGCTCGATTAAAGCAAAACAAGTGGTTGTGAAATAGGAAAAGTAAAGGCTACTCAATGCCCGAATTTCGGTGAGCGAGTAGCCTTTTTTTAGTGTAACTACTGGGGTAGTCCAGTTTCCTTAATACGTAGTCCAGTTTGCTCGGGGTAGTCCAGTTTCACAGATACGTAGTCGAGTTTTGTGCAGGGTAGTCCAGTTTCCTTAATACGTAGTCCAGTTTGCTCGGGGTAGTCCAGTTTCACAGATACGTAGTCGAGTTTTGCGCAGGGTAGTCCAGTTTCCTTAATACGTAGTCCAGTTTGCTCGGGGTAGCCCAGTTTCACAGATACGTAGTCGAGTTTTGCGCAGGGTAGTCCAGTTTCCTTAATACGTAATCCAGTTTGCCCGGGGTAGCCCAGTTTCACAGATACGTAGTCGAGCTTTGTGCAGGGGTAGCCCAATTTCATTAATACGTAATCCAGTTTGCCCGGGGTGGCCCAGTTTTACTGATACGTAGTCGAGTTTTACGCAGGGGTAGCCCAGTTTTTGTACACATCCTAATTAACTTACTCTAAACAAAGTTCGAGAAGAAGCTTTAACCGTGCTTTTTGACCACTTAGTCCATGCTCAAAGCGAACGCCCATATCTTTCAGCATTTTGCCTCCGCCTTCGTAGGCGTATATATCCTGTGCAATGCCGTTAAAGCAACGTGAAACAACGATGACAGGGATGTTTTCCCCCAATAGTTGCTGAATACCTAGCAGTAAAGCTGGCGGCACGTTCCCTTGACCAAGACCTTCTAGTACGACACCGTCATAGCCCAGTGAAGCAACCGATTGGAGCATATCGGGTTCCATACCGGCATAGATTTTGAACATGGCCACTTTTTTCTGAATATCCTTCACTGGAAGGTGAACCCGTGCTAAAGGCGCATGATGGAAATGAATAGCCGATTTCGTCACAATACCGATAGGTCCATATTGTGGACTTTGGAAGGTTGATACACTGCTGCTATGGGTTTTCGTCACATTGGTTGCAGTATGTATTTCATCATTTAAAACAACTAGTACACCCTTGGCTTTTGCATTATCAGCGGCTGCTACTCGAACAGCCGCCATCAGATTATAAACTCCGTCCGCACCGATTTCATTAGAAGAACGCATGGCACCTGTCAAAACAATGGGAACGCCATAGTTCGTCGACAGCTCTAAAAAGTAGGCGGTTTCTTCAAGTGTATCTGTGCCATGTGTGATGACGATACCATCAAAGCTACTATCTGCAATCTCTCGATCAATTATTAGTTTTAACTCAAGCATATGAACAGGTGTAATATGGGGGGATGGTAAATTGAATGCTTCAATTTCGGTAATGTTTGCGAACTGTTGAATATTGTCGATTTCCAATGCCAGTGGATTAGCAGCACTTAAAATGACGCCTCCTGTTTCGCTATTTAACTGCATTGAAATTGTCCCACCGGTATGGATTAATAGAATATTTTTCTTCAAGTTGGACCCTCCTATGAAAGGTAATTCATGGTATAATGGTATTGATTGGGGGTGCGCCTATGTTCATATTGCTGACAGTGGCAATTGCGCCAGGTTTGGCGCTCTTCAGCTATTTCTATTTGAGAAAGCAAATTGCGAAAGAACCATCACGTACATTATTTCATACATTTATATATGGCGCTATCATGACTTTCCCGATTATGTTCATTCAGCACGTTTTTGAAGAAGAATCCATTTTTTCTAGTTACTTTTTGCAAAATGTTATTTTTACGAGTGGAATCGAAGAGTTTTTCAAATGGCTGATCCTACTCATTGCAATTTACAAGCATGTAGAATTCGAGGATGCCTATGATGGTATTTTATATGGTGCCAGCGTCTCACTCGGTTTTGCTACCGTTGAAAACATAATTTATTTGCTTGCGTTTGGTGCGGATGTAGCATTTATGCGGGCTTTGTTACCAGTTTCAAGTCATGCCTTATTCGGTGTCGTGATGGGCTATTATTTTGGGCATGCAAAATTTGCTGTTGAATCCAATATTAACAAATATTTATTCCTAGCGCTTCTTGCCCCGTACTGTCTTCACTTTATGTATAATGGAATTACTTCGATAAATGTGCTCTCGCAGTATTTAATTATCCCATTCATGCTATTCCTTTGGTGGTTCGGCTTGACGAGAGTAAAATACGCGCATACGTTTGCGATGCAGCAATTCAGACGCAAAACTAAAACGATGACAAAATGATCCAGCTCACGCTGGGTCATTTTTATTTTGAATTAATTCCGCCAAAGTTCAATATCTATAAACGTCTTTATTTGTTTCATTCGATAAATAAAATGAGTGACTTTGGGTAAGCTGTATAAAAAGGAGGAATGAATGTGAAAAAGTGGTTCATTCGCATAATGGTGGTGGCCCTTCTTCTTGGGGGTGCATACGCTACCTCACCTGTTCAAATAGCGGCATTTAGTTCGCAGGAAGTGACACGTGGTGCTTTCGGTGATGACGTTATTGAATTGCAGTCGCGACTTCAGTACATCGGATTTTATTCGGGAAAGATTGATGGTAAATTCGGCTATGGAACGTATTGGGCATTGCGTAATTTTCAGGAGAAGTATGGGCTCCCTGTCGATGGAATTGCAGGTTCGAAGACTAAAAAGAAATTAGTTGATGTATCAAAGTATGATGAGAAATTTGTCAAAGACAATTTAAACAAAGGCAATAAATTTACACATTATGGTGGGAAACCATTGGCATCTCAAGTGTCACAAGGAACAGGTAAAAAAGAAAGTGTCCAAGCACCTTCTAAGTATTCAGAAAAGGATATCCAACTAATGGCAAATGCTGTATACGGAGAGGCGAGAGGAGAGCCCTATGATGGTCAGGTTGCGGTTGCGGCGGTTATTTTGAATCGGGTAGAGCATCCTGACTTTCCGGACACTGTAGGTGGAGTGATTTTTCAACCGCTCGCCTTTACTGCGGTAGCAGATGGACAAATCTGGCTGGAACCGAATGAGCGTGCAAAAGAAGCGGTCCTTGATGCGATTAATGGTTGGGATCCGTCTGAAAACGCCATCTACTACTTCAATCCAATTACTGCGACGAGTAAGTGGATTTGGTCACGGCCGCAAATAAAGAAGATTGGATTGCATATCTTTTGCAACTGACAAAGTGTGTCAACAATAGGCGATGAGAGGAGGGCGGGCAAGGTGTTGGTCGGAATCATAATCGATTCCAGAGACCTTGCTGAATTATGAAAAAAATGATATTTATTTTAATGTACACAGTAGCTACGCTAGCGATCTTTTCGATTGGAAAGGCAGCTGAAAGTGAACAGCTTTCCATTGCACTTGGTGGACAATACGCCAACCAGATGACGGATGCATCGGAAAAACTAGAAGAACTTGATACAGCGGTCAAGAAGACATTATTGTTCAATGAATCAGATGGCTCTGAAAAAGCTCGAGAAGATATTTGGCGTTTGTCTTCCGATATTAAAAACTCGGTGTCATCGTTGCCATTGGATCAAAGCTTTTCGACTTCTTGGCTGAATTATCTAGGGAGGCTTGGAAATTATGCCAAAGAGGCTGACCGTGTAGCGGACAATGAGGAGTATCACAAGGTCATGGCGCAGGCGTCAAAAAACTTACGTGATTTGGCGGATCAATGGGAAGTTGCAACAGTAGGTATGGTAAGTGGAAGACTGTCGATGGATGATTGGAAGAATAGGCTGTACTCTGCCGACAAGGGGCATGATTGGGCGGGAATGGGAACAGCGGTGAAACAATATACGGAAAGTGATTTTCCGTTAACGGCAAGTGAATCCGATTCGATGAAGAAAAAAGAACTACGGGATTTAGCAGATGCAAAAGTGACAAGTGATGAAGCGGTTGACCGCTTTAAAAAGTTATTTCCATCCGTTTCCAATGATATTATTAGTGTTGAATCGAGTAAACCAGGCTCTCCCTATCCATTTTATCAGATTCGTTTCGCTGAAAATCAATCCATCGGCTATATCGATATAACGGAGAAAGGTGGACATGTCCTGTCATTCCTTTCTGAAAGACCTTTTGGAAAGGAGAGTCTGCCGTTTGAAGATATTCGGAAAAAGACAGAGAAGTTTTTACAGGATGCGGGCTACACTGACTTGGTTTACGAAGAATCAAGAGAAAATAGTACAGCTTGGCATTTTGTCTATGTTCGGGTTGAACCGACTTATAAAGCGAAAGTGTTTTCGGATACAATCCATTTGAAAGTTGCCAAAGATGATGGAGGAATTGTGGGGCTTGACGCTTCTGAATATATCCGGAAAGAGAAAACGGAACCACAAGCTATTACGAAAAAGGATTGGAAAACATTTTTCCATTCGAATGTCACAATCGCTAAGGAAGAGCTTGCGTATGTGGAGAATGACAGATTAGAACAGCGCTTGGTACATTATTTAACGGTGACGATTGATGAAAATGGGGTAATTGGCACATACGCAGTAATTGTTGATACAGAAACGTCCGAGGTGATTAAAACAGAGAGGTTAGAATAATGTGGTTTGTTGGCGAATACATCTCCTTCCGTAAAAAAAAGACATTGGATTTTCCTAGCCTTCATGACATAATGGAAGTAAGATAAGCATAGGGATTTTAGTTAGGTTAAATTACCTAAGTTTAATAGCTGATGAAAAGTGGTAGAGAAATATAAGATTGCAATTACTGCCTAATATTCAGCACCTAATGCTTCACAACATTAAGACATGGATGGTAGGTGTTTTGGAATGCTACTTTCGATCGGGACAATCATTGTCATCGACACTGACTTTACAAAGGATAGTGAAAAGTATAAAAGTAAAGTAATTGATATGGGCGACGGGTTTATCATGATTGATTATCCGACACAGATTAAAACGGGAAAAACGGCATTTTTCCTGGATGGCACACAATTACTTGTCACTTTCGTAGATGCAAAGAAAATATCGTATGCTTTTCGTACCGAAGTGGGTGGACGGCTTAACAGAGGCGTTCCGATGCTGAAATTATCTTACCCGGGTGATGAAGAACTGATTAAAGTTCAAAGGCGGGAATTTGTCAGAGTAGAAACGGCAATCGATATTGCGGTTGAGCAGGATGGAAAGTTCAGCCATTTTGTAGCCGAGGACCTGAGTGCAGGTGGTGTCGCACTTAATCTTCCTAAAAGCGTTCCGTTTGCGGCAGAAGATGTCGTAGCTTTGACGATTGTATTACCCTTTGAAAATAAAGAAATAAAATATGTGAAAGTTCACGCGAAAGTTGCACGAATATGGGAAAAGGATGGCCGACGGATTGCTTCGTTGCAATTTGAAGATATCAAGCAGATGGAGTCCCAGAATATTATTCGATTTTGTTTTGAACGGCAGTTAAAGATGAGAAATCGAACACAATAATTATCAAGGAAAAGTCTGCATGAATGGGACTTTTCCTTTTTCTATATGGTACAATGTTGTCGAAAAGAGTACGGGGGTAGATGAGATGAGTAGTGTTATAAAAATCGCAATTGATGGTCCAGCGGCAGCAGGAAAAAGTACAATTGCTAAAATGGTAGCTGAAAAACTAGGGTACACGTATATCGATACAGGTTCGATGTACCGCGCACTTGCGCATAAAGCATTGAGTCGAAGCATAGATACTACTAACGGTGAAGAGCTTAAAAATCTGTTGCAGGAAACAGAAATTGTATTAGTTCCTTCTGAAACAGGGCAAGCTGTCATTGTAGATGGTGTAGATGTAACTGAGGATTTACGAACACAGCAAGTAACGGCACATGTGTCGGCTGTTGCAGTTCATCCAGGGGTCCGGCAGCTAATGGTTGACAAACAACGTCAACTTGCTGAAGGAACGGGTGTGGTAATGGACGGTCGAGATATTGGGACAGCTGTTTTACCTCATGCGGAGCTGAAAATTTTCATGACAGCATCTGTTGAAGAAAGAGCGATGCGTCGCCATATTGAAAATAATGAGCGTGGCATTGAAACGTCCCTCGAAGAATTGCAGGCAGAGATTAGCGAGCGTGATCGTGCGGACAGTGAAAGGGAAGTATCCCCATTGAAACAAGCGGAAGATGCTGTGCTCATTGATACGACTTCGATGTCAATCGAGGAAGTGGCAAGGCAAATTAGTGAGCTTGCAGAAAAGAGGTTGAGCCGATGAACTTGTATCCGTTTGGAAAATGGTTATGTAGTGTAGTCTTTTACCCACTGTATCGCATTCAGGTGATCGGTCAAGAGAACTTTCCGAAAGAAGGAGGCGTTCTGCTTTGTACAAACCATATCGCAAACGTCGATCCGCCGATTGTTGGAATTAGTTGCCCAAGACCCGTTCACTTTATGGCGAAAGAAGAGCTTTTTAATGTACCTATTTTGAAGAGTGTTTTGCCGAGTGTTAAAGCGTTTCCGGTGAAACGTGGTATGAGCGATCGGGAAGCATTTCGTAAGGCGTTGAAAATTCTCAAGTCTGGAGAGGTTGTTGGTTTATTTCCAGAAGGGACGAGAAGTAAAACAGGTGAGCTAGGTGAAGGTCTTGCTGGTGCAGGCTTCTTTGCTCTAAAGGGAGATGCAGTCGTCATGCCCTGTGCGATTATCGGACCGTATAAGCGTTTCAGTCGGTTAAAGGTCGTGTACGGAAAACCGATTGATGTAACACCTTATCGTGAAAGACGAGCTTCATCCGAAGAAGTGACCGAGGTCATCATGAATGAAATTCGCAAACTAATTGAACAACATCAGAAATAAAGTAAGGGTTAATTTTTGTTTTTATGAATCAATTCGCATAATATAGAAGTAGAATTCTTTATAGGGGAGGACTACATAATGACTGAAGAGATGAACTTGGAAACGGTGAAAAGCTACAATGAAGGTGATCGTGTTACTGGTAAAGTGACAAAAATTGAAGATAAATCGGTGACAGTTGAAATTTCTGGAGCGCCATTTGATGGTGTTATTCCGATTAGTGAATTGTCCAGCCTCCACATTGAAAAAGCTGCGGATGCAGTAGTAGAGGGTGACGAGCTTGAATTGATCATCATGAAGGTGGAAGACAACACGTATGTCCTGTCAAAACGGAAAGTCGATGCAGAGGACTCATGGGATTCGCTTGAAGAAAAGTTTAACAACAAAGTAACGATTGAAACTGAGGTTAAGGATGTCGTCAAAGGTGGACTAGTCGTTGACTTAGGCGTGCGCGGCTTTATCCCGGCATCACTTGTCGAAGATTATTTCGTTGAATCATTTGAGGAATATAAAGGGCGTATGATGACGTTCAAAATTGTTGAAATGGATAAAGAGAAAAATCGACTTATTCTTTCGCATCGTGCAGTGATTCAGGAAGAGAAAGAGTCACAAAAAGGCGCGGTGTTAGAGAGCTTGAAGGAAGGTCAAGTTGTGGAAGGAACGGTTCAACGCCTTGCAACATTTGGTGCTTTCGTCGATATCGGTGGCATAGATGGTCTTGTCCATATATCGCAATTGTCACATGACCATATTGACAAAGTGTCAGACATTCTTAAAGAAGGCGAAAAAGTGAATGTGAAAATTTTGTCTGTCGATCGTGATTCAGAACGAATTTCACTTTCTATTAAGGATACGCTACCTGGACCGTGGGAAGGAATCGAAGACCGCGCGCCAAAAGGAGCTGTTCTAAAAGGGACTGTAAAACGACTAGTATCTTATGGTGCATTTGTGGAAGTGTTCCCAGGTGTCGAGGGACTTGTCCATATATCACGCATCTCTCACCAGCATATTGGCACACCACACGAGGTATTGCAAGAAGGTCAAGAAGTTGACGTGAAGGTATTAGAAGTAAATCATGAAGATAAAAGACTATCCTTGAGCATTAAAGACCTGATTGAAAAAGAAGATAATAATGACTCCTATGGAGATTATGAAATGCCTGAAGAAGCATCTGGTTTTTCTTTGAGTGATGTCATTGGTGATCAGCTTAAGAAATTTTCAAACTAAACCTGTTATTTTGGACAGCATGTGAACAAAATGGGAACAAGTACTTGTATCGATGATGATGCTTTTATAGCATCATCATTTTTTTTGTGTATAATATGAAGAAGATAAGCTGGAAGGATGTATGATTATGACTAAACCAACAGTGGCGATTGTCGGAAGACCAAACGTCGGGAAATCGACAATTTTTAACCGAATCGTTGGAGAACGAATTTCGATTGTAGAAGATGTTGCGGGTGTTACGCGTGACCGTATTTATAGCTCAGCAGATTGGCTGAACCACGACTTCAATTTGATTGACACCGGTGGAATCGATATTGGGGACGAGCCTTTTCTAGAGCAAATCCGTTCACAGGCAGAAATTGCAATTGATGAAGCTGACGTTATTATTTTTCTTGTAAATGGTCGTGAAGGCGTAACGGATGCAGATGAGCAGGTAGCAAGAATTTTATACAAAACAAAAAAACCTGTCGTACTTGCTGTCAATAAAATTGATAATCCTGACATGCGGGATATGATTTACGACTTCTATTCACTTGGCTTTGGTGATCCGTATCCGATTTCGGGATCTCATGGACTTGGACTTGGTGATTTACTTGATGAAGTAGCTAAAAGCTTCCCGGAACCAGGTGCTGAACCGATTGAAGATGACGTCATCCGTTTTTCATTAATCGGTCGACCAAATGTCGGGAAATCCTCACTCGTCAATGCGTTTTTAGGTGAGGAACGTGTAATTGTTAGTAATATACCTGGAACAACCGTAGATGCCATTGATACTTCCTATGAATATGATGGACAAAAATACAAAATTATTGATACAGCTGGGATGCGTAAAAAAGGAAAGGTCTATGAAAATGTAGAGAAGTATGCTGTTCTACGCGCATTAAAAGCTATAGACCGATCTGACGTCGTTCTAATTGTTATCAATGGAGAAGAAGGCATTCGTGAAATGGACAAACGAATTGCAGGCTATGCCGAGGATGCAGGGAAAGGTGTCATGTTTGTCGTCAATAAATGGGATACCGTTGAAAAAGATGATAAGACGATGAATAAGTATATTGCTGATATTCGTGACAATTTCCAATTTCTTGACTACGCACCGATTTCGTTTGTGTCTGCAAAAACAAGACAGCGCGTTACAACTTTGTTCGATAAGGTCAAACAGATTAGTGAAAACCATTCACTTCGTATTCAATCGAGTGTCTTGAATGAAGTAATAGAAGATGCCGTTGCAAGAAACCCGGCCCCTTCAGAAAAAGGTCGTCGATTGCGTATTTACTATGCAACACAAGTTGCGGTCAAGCCGCCAACGTTTGTTGTTTTTGTCAATGAGCCTGAAATTATGCACTTCTCCTACGAACGTTTTTTACAAAACCGTCTTCGGGAATCGTTTGGCTTCGAAGGAACACCAATTCGACTCATTACCCGCGCAAGAAGTTAATAATGATTTCCTAAGAAAGGATGTATGGAATGGAGAAAGTAACTGTTATTGGCGCTGGAAGCTGGGGAACGGCAATTGCCTTTGTTCTTGCTGAAAACGGTCATGACTGCTTATTATGGGCCAGGCGTGACACTCAGTCTGCTGAAATTAATGACTTGCATACGAATCATGCATATTTACCAGGAGCTGCTTTGCCAATTACTTTAAAGGCAACTTCTGACCTGAAAGAGGCAGCGATGCATGGCGATATCGTCATCATTGCTGTCCCAACAAAAGGAATCCGAGAAGTATGTGCTGAATTGAATACAATGCTTGTTGGAAAGAAAATCATCGTACATGTCTCAAAAGGGATTGAACCGGATTCCTTGAAGCGAATATCTGAAATGATTGCGGAAGAGCTAGCATCTGACAAAGTGCGTGCGATTGTAGCGCTCTCAGGCCCTAGTCACGCGGAGGAAGTTGTCCTTAGACACCCAACGACAGTGACGGCTGCCTCTGTCGATTTGGCGGCAGCAGAGCGTGTGCAAGACATATTCATGAATCATTATTTCCGCGTCTATACAAATTCCGATATTGTAGGTGTTGAAATTGGCGCGGCACTTAAAAATGTCATCGCATTAGCAGCAGGTATTTCTGATGGACTTGGCTATGGAGATAATGCCAAAGCGGCTCTTATAACACGTGGCTTGGCAGAAATTTCAAGACTAGGTATGAAGATGGGGGCCAATCCTTTAACGTTTTCGGGTTTAACAGGTCTTGGTGATCTAATTGTGACGTGTACAAGCGTACATTCACGTAACTGGAAGGCAGGCAATATGCTCGGACAGGGAAATAGTCTCGAGGATGTCGTATCAGGCATGGGGATGGTCATCGAAGGCGTTAGAACAGCGAAGGCAGCTCACCAGCTGGCGGCGCTCCATGAAGTGTCTATGCCGCTCACGGAGGCGCTCTATTCGATTGTCTTCGAAAACGTCCCACCGAAGGAAGCGGTCGATCATCTAATGACACGGATGAAAAAGCAAGAAGTTGAAGATTTGTTTGATTCACAGTAATTTTTAACTTAATTCAGCAGGAGTTCAAACCCCTGCTAAATTAAGTTAAAGCCTCCGGCGGATGTCACAGATTTTTTAGGGGAGCTTTTCGAGCAGGCTCGAAAAAATCTGGACTCAATTACGCCAAGGCGAAATTGATGAAAGGGGGAACTTATCTTGTCCTCGATGGATAAAATGTGGCTGTCTTTTTATGCGATGGGATTCATGGCAATTTCCATGGGTCTTATTTATGTGAGCCGACATAAGATTAAAAATAAAATACTTAAATTTATATTTGCTATTATTGCGTACGCTTTACTTATCTTTTCATTTTTTGCAATGGTGTACCTCGTATTTAATGGCCCGACAGGAGGAGCATAATGAAGTTGACAGTGAAAATAAAAATGGTCACCTTATTCGCTTCTATAATGCTAGTTCTTTCGGGCTGTATGTTACCTGATGATGAAAAAGTAACCCAAGTGACTCCCTATGCGGATCAGTTGGAGACTGTTCAAAAAGCAGTTGACGCTTTCCGAGAAGGCTCTGGAGGCATGTTACCGATTAAAACGAAAGATCTGGATACAGATATTTATATTAAATACCCAATTGAGTTTTCTAAAATTGTACCCGCCTACACAGAAAAGCTACCTGCCAATAGCTATGAAACAGGTGGTGTTTATCAATATGTACTGACTGATGTGGAAGAAAATCCAACAGTCAAACTAGTCGATTTACGTTCAGCAGAACGAATTCGAGAATTGAATTTGCGTAAAAATATTAATGGCTATGTACCATTTAATGAATCTGTTGGTGAAAATGTATATGCGGTTGATTATAAAGCGATGGGCTTCAAGGAACAACCAACAGTTCCAAGCCCTTACTCAGACACCTTTTTGCCGATTGTCGTCGGGGGGGATGGAGTATTTTACGTTGACTACTCGATTGATCTCAATCGAATATTAAAGGAACAGCAGCCAGATGTGAAAGTAGGAGAAGATATCCGCTATTTACTGGCTGATAACTATCCTGTGTTACCGGCGTATTCATTGCCTTACACAGTGAATGAAGATAACGAGCCTGTCTTTATGAAGAAGTTGAAATAACTCAAACACGAGCTGGGGACCCCCTTGCTGATTAAAGTAAAAAACGTTTCATGCTTCGCGCATGAAACGTTTTTTTTATACATAAACTAATATGCGCAGAAAAGGAGGGCGATGGTTTGAAAGAAGAATTGTATGAAAGTCTAGCTAGACGTACAGACGGTGATATTTACATTGGTGTTGTCGGCCCTGTTCGTGTCGGGAAATCTACATTTGTGAAAAGGGTAATGGAAGAAGTCGTCATTCCGAATATGACGGAGGCGTCTGATCGGATTCGTGCACAGGATGAACTGCCGCAAAGCTCACCAGGACCTATCATTATGACTTCAGAACCGAAGTTTGTGCCTGCACAAGGCACGACGGTTGCTGTAGGGGATGGCGAGTTGAAATTCCAAATCCGACTTGCTGATTGTGTCGGCTATGTCATTGACGGAGTGAAGGGCTATGAAGACGAGGACGGTCCGAAGTATGTTCATACGCCATGGCATAATGAGCCGATTCCTTTTGAAGAGGCAGCGCGCATTGGAACGGATAAAGTGATTCGTGATCATTCAACCATTGGTATTCTTGTGACAACGGACGGCACAGTTAATAATATTCCACGAGCTGCAGCTGAAGTCGCTGAAGTAGAGATCATTAACAAATTAAAAGACATTGGTAAGCCGTTTGTGATTGTTTTGAACTCCAAGATGCCGGCCAATGAACGGACCGTCGTGTTGAAAAATCAACTGCATGAGACGTATGGTGTGCCTGTGATTGCTATTAGTGCAGACCAGCTCAACGCACAGGAAATACAGCTCATTTTAAAAGAAGCACTTTACGAATTTCCAATTACAGATATTGATCTCGAAAAGCCAGATTGGATGGATGTGCTCGGAAGCGAGCATGAATTGAATGCTAACATTGATAGGGTCATCAATGAGGGCTTTCTTGAAGTATCCAAAATTCGTAAAGTACAGGAACTTGCCGAGCGACTCAAGGATGAAAAGTATGTGAGAAACGCTGAAGTAATTGAAGTGGATGCTGGAAAAGGCAGAGCCATCGTAAAAATTGACATGGATGAGCAGGCTTTTCGTGAAATTTGTGAGAATATTATGGGGCAGGAAATAGGTACGAAAAAAGATTGGCTATTATTTGTGAAAGAAGCTGCCAAAGCGAAGAAATCCCATAATATGTATGCGGAAGCGATTGATACTGCTCGAAAACAAGGCTATGGTGTTGCTCTTCCAACGATTGAGGATTTCAATCCTTCCGCTCCGGAATTAATCAAACAAAATAATTTTTTTGGTGTTCGCATGAAGGCGACAGCCCCATCACTTCATATTATTCGGGTCGATATGGAGGCGGAATTTTCCCCTTTAATTGGCTCCGAATTTCACAGTCATCATCTGTTAAAAGAATTGAAAAATGCTTATTTACATGACAGAGAGGCATTGTGGGATACGCAACTTTTCGGGACACCACTTCATGAGGTAATGAAGGAAAGTATTCGTTTTAAAACAGCCTCCGTACCGCAAAATGCACGAAAACGCCTACGTGAAACAATCGAACAAATGGTCAATGATGGTAATAAAGGCATGATTACATTCATCGTTTGATATTAACTTATTGTGAGAGAAGATCCGTCAAAAACGGATCTTTTTCTGCTTTTTTACGGATAAAGTGCATGATAATAGGAAAACAATGATAATATTGTTGCGTCATGGTTTTTGTTGTGATACTCTTTTTACAGTATTGAAGCTCATCAAGGAGGAATGAAATTCAATTCCTACCTAATGAGGTCTCCGGCGGATGTCACGGATTTTGAAAGAAGTTTATCGAGCCAGCTCGATTCAAAATCCGTATACAATTAGGCCGGTGCGTAATTGGTTGTGATTTCCTTTTGAGAGGAGGTGAATGGTGTGAATAAAACAGAATTGATTAACTCTGTAGCTGAGGCAGCAGGTCTAACGAAGAAAGATGCTACAAAAGCTGTTGAAGCTGTATTCGAAACGATCCAATCTACTCTTGCAAAGGGTGAGAAAGTACAATTGATCGGTTTCGGAAATTTCGAAGTTCGTGAGCGTGCAGCTCGTAAAGGACGTAACCCACAATCTGGGGAAGAAATTGATATCGCTGCAAGCAAAGTTCCTGCTTTCAAAGCGGGTAAAGCGCTTAAAGACGCGGTAAAATAATCATCAAGCTTACATAGAAGTCCGTCCGGCGTATCTGGTTATCAGATACTTTGGTCGGGCTTCTTTCCTTTTTCGTCATAATCAGCGTAAAGGGAAGCATGAGAACTGTACGGAAATGTAGGAGTGTGCTACTATTTTTGATGGAATAGCTTTATCTCAATTTAGCTAATGCCACCGGCGGATGTCACAGATTTTGAAGGTAAAGGAAAAGCAACCTAAGTTCGCCGCGTCGTGCGATCACAGTTGCGTACCTGCATCTTGTGGGCACAAGTTCGATTCAAAATCTGGACACAATTGAGGAGGATTTGTACGATGAATGATGTCGATTATGGGAAGATAGAGAAGGCAGTTACAATGATCCTTGAAGCGATCGGTGAAAATCCGGAACGTGAAGGTCTGATCGATACTCCGAAACGGGTTGCGAAAATGTATGCCGAAGTATTTGAGGGTTTAAACAAAGATCCAAAAGATTATTTCAAAACAGTGTTTCATGAAAATCACGATGAAGTTGTACTTGTTAAAGACATAGCATTTCACTCGATGTGTGAACATCATCTTGTGCCGTTTTTCGGCCATGCCCATATTGCATACATACCACGTGACGGTGTTGTTGCCGGACTAAGTAAATTGGCAAGAGCAGTCGAAACTACTGCAAGAAGACCGCAGTTACAAGAAAGAATTACATCGACGGTAGCCGAAGCGATGATGGACATGTTGAATCCGATTGGTGTTTATGTCGTGATCGAGGCGGAGCATATGTGTATGACGATGCGTGGCATTAAGAAACCGGGTGCAAAAACGGTGACGACGGTGGCACGAGGCATCTATGAGCAAGACGATGTAAAACGAGCTGAAATTCTATCACTTATTAAAATGACTTAACGCCTTTGCGGGCAAAGCCTTTATTGTGATATGATGGGGCAGTATATAACAGACAGGAGAGGTATAGTATGACACAACCTGACTATATTGTTATTAAAGCGCAAGAGGACGGCGTGAATGTCATCGGATTGACGAGAGGCAATGATACGAAGTTTCACCATACGGAAAAATTGGATCGTGGTGAAGTGATGATTGCCCAGTTCACTGAACATACGTCAGCGATGAAAATACGCGGCAAAGCCGACGTTCATACGGCATATGGTGTTGTGTCAAGCGAAGGGAAGGAATAATTCTTTCGCGACACACTCTTCCGGAGACGTCTTTGAATGGAGATCCGAAGATGGAAAGACAAAAAATTAAACAGCATATCGAAAACTATATAAATGATGTCGAACATTCGCTTTCAGAACCGATTGTGGACAGGGACGTAGGGCGGTTACCGATTGACGCTGCTAAGGCATTCTTCCTCCTGCTTCCGTTGTTGAACGGCGAGAGGTGGACGGATCATGTCCATACAGCAGCTATCGCGGTGGGCGCCGTACATGCTGCGTTTGATGCGCATGATGCAATTGATGTGTCGGATGCGACATCTAAACAACAACAGCTGACAGTGTTATCAGGCGATCATTACAGTGGTATTCATTATCGGCTTCTTGCTTCAATTCCAAAATTGGACTTCATTCAATCATTATCGCGAACGATTGGGCATATTAACGAGGTGAAGACAGCACTTCACCTAAAAGTGCCAGATGAGCCCGCACGATTAGTGGAGGCTATCCGAATTATTGAAGCAGGATGCATTACAGATTTTTTACATACATTCGGTTTTTCGCAGTATGCAAAGCTGGCCAATATAGTATTGCCACTTCTTTGGATGGAAAAGGAGGATGTGGCGTTGACTTCAAGTGAAGTAGCACTTCAATTACATGCTGAATTGCGGGATGTACTTCAGGCCGCCGATTTTTTAGAGCCGTTTTTACAAGAGGAAATCCGCAAATTAGCATTACCTCTTCTTGGAAAACCAAATTGAGGCGTATTTGACAGAAAAGGGGTATGACTCTTGGAAACACCTAAAGAACAAAAGGTTCATAAAGTCTTCGAAAAAGTATCCGTCGATTACGATAAGATGAATTCCATTATTAGTTTTAATCAACATAAAAAATGGCGAGATGATATTATGGTGCGGATGAACGTTCGTGAAGGAGCCCAAATATTAGACGTTTGTTGTGGGACGGCAGATTGGACGATTGCATTGGCTGATGCAACCGGAGCTACGGGTCATGTAACTGGACTTGATTTTAGTGAAGGTATGCTAGAGGTGGGACGATCTAAAACAAAGAATTACTCAAATGTTGTGCTGACACAAGGAAATGCAATGGCTTTACCTTTCCCAGATCATTCATTTGATTATGTGACAATCGGTTTTGGATTGCGAAATGTACCGGACTATTTGACTGTGTTGAAAGAGATGAATCGTGTACTCAAACCGGGTGGTATGATTACTTGCTTGGAAACATCACAAAC
Organism: Sporosarcina beigongshangi; assembly: GCF_033485195.1. Taxonomy (NCBI): domain Bacteria; kingdom Bacillati; phylum Bacillota; class Bacilli; order Caryophanales; family Caryophanaceae; genus Sporosarcina; species Sporosarcina beigongshangi. The sequence goes on along the minus strand of NZ_JAWLIR010000010.1, from coordinate 120,997 downwards.
TGAAATCCCGGTTTATAGGCAGTTATTCAAATTCTATTTCAAATTCATAATGCCTGTATTTGGGAAAATATTTGCGAAGAGCTACAAGGAATATTCTTGGTTGCAAGAGTCTGCGGACGATTTTCCAGGGATGAAGCAGCTTGCGCAGTTATTTACAGATGCAGGGTTTACAACAGTTTCTTATAAATCATATAGCGGTGGTGCGGCGGCAGGCCACGTAGGATTTAAACAATAAAGACCGCAGGGGAAGGTAATCGTTTTGGAGAAATTGAAGTTAATGACACTTTATAGCGATTTTCGCAAGGATATCGCTTATATAGAAAAGGAACTTGAGCGCTCCGTCAATTCATCTTCCCCAATTATTCAGAAAGCTTCATTGCACTTATTACGTGCTGGTGGAAAGAGAATACGGCCAATATTTGTAATCCTCGCATCTAAATTCGGTACATATTCATTGAAGGATGTGTCAAAGGTCGCTGTCTCTCTCGAACTTGTCCATATGGCTTCGCTTGTCCATGATGATGTCATTGACGATTCAGATATGCGTCGTGGCTTTGAGACTGTCAAGGCTCGTTGGGATAATCGAATTGCGATGTATACGGGAGATTTCATTTTTTCTCGTGCGCTGACATCTATCGGTGAAATTGAGTTGCCAGCAGTTCATCAGCTACTCGCAGAGACGATGCTTGAAATTTGCAAAGGTGAAATCATTCAGATTGATCACCAGCGCAAGACAAATCAAACTATTCGTGACTATTTACGTCGTATTAAACGGAAGACTGCATTGTTATTGTCATCTAGCTGTGAATTAGGTGCTCTTGCTTCGGGAGCAGATTCTGTAGTTGTTGGGAAAATGCGTCGTTTTGGTTATTATGCAGGAATGGCCTTTCAAATTGTAGATGATATTCTAGATATTACCTCAACGGACGAACAACTTGGAAAACCAGCTGGTAGTGATTTATTGAACGGGCATTTGACATTGCCTATTTTATACATAAAAAATGATCCTGTATTCCAACCGTATATGGAGCGCTCGTTTAACGGGACTTTAACCGAATCTGAGCGTGATGAAATGTTATCCTATATCCGGGGAACAGATGCGATTGAAAAAGCGCAAGAGGTGAGCGATTTATATTTACAGAAAGCGCTCCGCGAATTAGATGATTTGCCCAAAGGTGACGCAAAAAAAGCATTTGTGCAAATCGCTGAATTCATCGGTAAACGTAAGTACTAATCAACCTTATTCAATTGATTCAGGTTTTAGTTGAAAGATATAGCATCAGATGGTACGATCGACAAGGAGAAATCCGGATACATATAAGAGGGAGTGTTTATAAATGGAAAGAACATTTTTAATGGTTAAGCCTGACGGCGTACAACGTAATCTAATCGGTGAAATCGTGGGACGTTTTGAAAGCAAAGGATTCAAACTTGTAGGTGCTAAACTTATGCAAATTACACCTGAGCTTGCTGCACAGCATTACGGTGAGCATAAGGAGCGTCCATTCTTTGGTGAGCTTGTTGAGTTCATCACTTCAGGTCCTGTATTTGCAATGGTGTGGGAAGGTGAAAACGTTATCTCCGTTGGTCGTCTAATGACGGGAGCTACAAATCCGAAAGAATCTGCACCTGGAACAATCCGTGGTGATTTCGCAGTTACTGTCGGTAAAAACATTATTCATGGTTCTGATGCACCAGAATCAGCAGTTCGCGAAATCGGTCTTTTCTTCAAAGAAGAAGAGCTTGTTTCTTACGATAAAACATTGAATAACTGGATTAACTAATCTAACTTTCAATTACGCTGAGTCGTAATTGAAGAAAAGCAGCCTTGCATTCGTGCTCGGCTGTTTTTGTTATTCCGTAATTGCCTCCAATCAGCTATAATGGAAAGAACGTATGAACGGGAGGGGTTACATTGCCGGATTATGCTATATTTATTGAAAATATTAAAAAGAAGACGGGTATCGATTTATCACTCTATAAAGAAGCCCAAATGAAAAGAAGGCTCACATCTCTTTATGAGAAAAAGGGCTATCGAAATTTTAAGGATTATTTCGATGCGATACATAGTGATAAGGAATTACTGGAAGAATTTCTTGATCGGATGACGATAAACGTCTCTGAATTTTACCGGAATGCCCAACGATGGGATGTTCTTGAAAAAAAGATTTTCCCGAAGCTACTGGAACGAAACAAAAAACTGAAAATTTGGAGTGCTGCCTGTTCAACTGGAGAAGAGCCGTATTCATTGGCGATGGTGCTATCCTCGCATGTTCCAATGCGTGATATTTCCATCCTAGCGACCGATCTCGATTTGGGTGTCATTGAGCGAGCAAAGGTTGGTCTTTATCCTGAGAGGGCGTTGAAGGAAGTACCAGCACCAATTGTGAAACAGTATTTTAACAATGAAGGTCATTTTTATCAGGTCAAAGATGAAATCAAAAAAACGGTCACTTTTAAACAGCAAAATTTATTGGAAGACCGTTATGATACCGGTTTTGATTTAATTGTTTGTCGTAATGTCATGATTTATTTTACAGAGGAAGCAAAAGATCAGATTTACATGAACTTCTCCAAGTCGTTAAAAACCGGTGGGATTCTTTTTGTTGGAAGTACCGAACAAATATTCAATCCAGCTAAGTATGGTTTCGAGTCCGAGGATACGTTCTTTTACAGGAAAATATAATAACTTGAATCAGCCAATATTTTTGTACTGAAAGCGAAGTGTCAGATACAGAAGTTCACTGCTGATTCAATTACGCCTTGGCGTAATTGATTAATATCCGGATAACTTTCCGGATATTTTTCATATAAACATATAGTCAAACGGACTTTACTCTGGTAAAGTGCTATAAAACAGATAGTTGGAGGGGGAAAATGAAATGAGGTATTTCACAGCAGGAGAATCACATGGTCCACAATTGACGGCGATTATAGAGGGCCTACCTGCCCAAATGGGATTGACGACTGAAATGATTAATGGAGAACTGGCAAGACGGCAAGGAGGACACGGTCGGGGACGACGGATGCAAATCGAAAAAGATCAGGTTATTATTTCGTCAGGTGTGCGTCATGGTAAGACATTAGGTTCGCCGGTGACATTGACAGTAGTCAATGACGATTGGAAGCATTGGACATCTATTATGGGCGTTGAACCATTGCCGGAGGATGTAAAGCCGGAGGATGTGAAAAGGCAGATTACAAGGCCGAGACCAGGTCATGCGGATCTTGTGGGGGGGATGAAGTACGGCCACCGCGATTTACGCAATGTGCTGGAACGGTCATCTGCTCGTGAAACGACCATGCGTGTAGCAATTGGTGCAGTGGCCAAGCAGTTTCTTCGTGAATTGGGTATCGAAACGGTTGCCCATGTAACAGACATTGGCGGTGTCACTACAAATCCAGATACATATGCAGGAAAAGGGACGCAGGAGCTCCGTAGCATCATTGAGGACGACCCTGTCTACTGTGCAGACCCTGAGGCATCCGAACGGATGGTACAGGCTATCGACGATGCGAAAGGTCGTGGAGACACGGTTGGTGGTGTCGTAGAAGTGATTATTGAAGGGTGTCCTCCGGGCATTGGAAGCTATGTTCAATTTGATCGAAAAATGGACGGTAAGCTTGCAGGAGCGATGATGAGCATCAATGCCTTTAAAGGTGTCGAGATTGGACTTGGGTTTGACATGGCGAAAATGCCAGGTAGTCAAGTGCATGATGAAATTGCTTGGAGTGAGGAACAGGGCTATACTCGTAAATCCAACCGTTTAGGTGGGCTTGAGGGCGGCATGACGACGGGTATGCCGATCGTTGTTAGAGGGGTTATGAAGCCGATTCCAACCTTGTATAAGCCACTTGAAAGTGTGGATATCGATACGAAAGAAGCGTTTGTTGCGACAATTGAGCGCTCAGATCCTTGTGCAGTGCCAGCGGCTTCGGTCGTAGCGGAGCATGTCATCGCAACTGAGATGGCAAAAGCAATTATGGAAGAGTTCCGTTCAGATACGATAGATGGACTTAAAAAGGAAATTTCAGACTACAGACGCTATGTGAAGGAGTTTTAATGATGGGAAGGCTGACGGTCAACATTAAAAATCATGAATATGATGTCCATATCGGTCAACAGACGTATCAGCTGTTTGCCACGGAGTATGCGGAGCTTTTTGCTAGCGTAGATCGCATCGCTATTCTAGCAGATGAACAAGTTGCAGCAATCCATTTACCACTTCTTCAAGAAGCATTGGCATTTACGGGGCGTGAAATAGTCGTTAAAAAGGTTCCAGCAGGGGAAAACTGTAAAAGCCCCGCTGTTTATGTTGACTGTTTGTCGTTTCTACTACAGAAAAAATTTACACGAGATTCACTTATTATTGCATTTGGTGGCGGTGCTTGTGGTGACTTAGCGGGGTTCGTCGCAGCAACGTTTATGCGGGGAATTCGTTTCCTTCAATGCCCGACAACGATTTTGGCTCATGATAGTGCAGTTGGAGGGAAAACGGCTATTAATATGCCAGAAGGAAAAAATATGGTCGGCTCATTTCATCAACCATCGGGTGTACTCTTTGATACGTCACTTTTCACAACATTACCAGCGAAAGAAATGCGGTCAGGCATGGCAGAATTATTGAAGCACGCTCTCATATCGAACGAAGAGTGGGCAGATGAATTATTGTCTAATCCTACATTCGCGCAGCCTGCTATTGATTGGCTATCTTCCGAACTGTTAAAAGGCATTGAGGTTAAAGCAAAAATTGTGGCGGAAGATGAATTTGAACAATCAACAAGGAAGTACCTCAATTTTGGCCATACATTTGGCCATGCAGTGGAAGCGGCATGTGGGTTTGGAGGCTTAAGCCACGGGGAGTCCGTGATGATTGGTATGGCATATAGCCTTATTTTGAGTGAGCAGCACGGAGCCGTTGATGAGCAATTGACGACCCGTTTCATCACATTTGCGTGCCAGCAGGGCTATACCTTCCAACCGGTTTATGATCATACATTCGAAATATTTATGAATTTCATGGAAAAAGATAAAAAAGTTTCTTTTGGAAAGTTAAATTTTGTGTTGCTGGATGGTGTAGGCAATCCATTTGTTAAGGAACTGTCAAAAGAGCAGTGTGAGGAAGCTTTTGAACAATTGAGGCGACGTGTGGAAGGGGATAGGGCAAGATGACGGTTAGGGGATTACGAGGGGCAACGACTGTTGAACAAGATGATGAGCAAACGGTGCTTGCAGCGACGGAAGCATTGGTCGTTGAAATGGCACAAGCGAACAGCATTTCACCCGAAGATATTATTTCGGTTCTAATTTCTACTACGAAAGATGTGACATCCGCTTTTCCAGCGAAAGCGGTTCGTACGATTGAGGGATGGACCTATGTTCCTGTAATGTGTACGCACGAGATGGACGTACCGGGTGCAATGCCACTTTGCGTCAGAGCGTTGATGCACGTGAATACGGATACCCCACAGCGCTCTGTTAAACATATTTATCAAAATGAAGCTGTAAAGTTGCGACCTGATTTACAAAAATAAATTGTGCACCGGAGGGATTAAGATGAACTGGAAACCAGCACTTGAAGGGATGAACCCTTATAAACCAGGAAGATCAATTGAAGAAGTGACGCGCCTTTATGGATTGAAGGAAGTCGTCAAGCTTGCATCAAACGAAAATCCTTATGGCTGTTCGCCATCTGTCAAAGAATTTATCGCAACGGATGCTATTTTGCATGAAATTTATCCGGATGGTTATGCAAGTTCATTGCGTAGTAAGGTTGCCGCTAAACATGGTGTCAGTGAGGATGCATTGTTATTCGGTAATGGTTCGGACGAAATCATTATGATTATTGCAAGAGCGCTACTTGGCAAGGGAACGAACACGATTATGGCGTCAACGACCTTCCCGCAATACGCACATAATGCGAAAATTGAAGGTGCGGAGATTAGACAAATACCTTTGAAGGATGGCCAGCATGATTTAGATGGTTTTGTCCGAGCGATTGATAGCGAAACATCTGTCATTTGGGTCTGTAATCCGAATAACCCAACAGGTAATTTGCTCCCAAGTGATCAGTTAAAGGCCTTCCTTGAAAAAGTGCCTGAAACGGTTCTTGTTGTTCTAGATGAGGCTTATTTTGAATATATTACTGCGGCTAATCATGTTGACTCGGTTACGTGGTTAGAAAGTTTCCCGAATATTATTATTCTACGGACATTTTCCAAAGCTTATGGACTAGCCGCATTTAGAATTGGTTATGCAATTGGTCAGCCTGAGGTTATTACGAATCTTAATAAAGTGAGAAGTCCATTCAATAATAACTCAATGGGACTTGCGGTTGCAGAGAAAGCATTGGCAGATCAAGCCTTCATCGACCATTGCCGTCAGGTCAATCATGAACAGCGGCAACGTTTTACACAATATGCGGCAGACAAAAACTTGCATATTTTTGATTCCCAAACGAATTTTGTTTTACTAAAAGTGCCAGGTGATGCAGACCAAGCGGCAGAGCAATTATTGCAGCAAGGTTTTATCATCAGAAGTGGCAATGCGCTTGGAACACCCGGTTATGTCCGTGTGACGATTGGAACAGAGCAACAAAACAGTGATTTCTTCGCTGCGTTTGATACATTGTTAGTCGTAGAGGGTTCGGCAACATGAAACTACAGGTTACAATTATCGGGCTTGGCCTGATAGGGGGGTCTCTTGGGCTTGCTTTGAAACGAGACCCTGATGTAGAAATAACAGGCTATGACCGCTCGTTTAGCACATTAGATCAGGCATTCCGTAGAGGGATCATTGATACGATTGCTACATCCATTGATAATGCATGTGAGCAGGCCGATGTGATTATTTTCGCTACGCCTGTCAATACGACAGTTGAGATGATGCGGCAGGCAGTGAACTGGGCGCTAAAAGAAGATGTCATTATGACCGATACTGGTAGTACAAAAGGTCCGATCATGGAAGCTGCTAAAGCGTTGCTCGACCGTGGAATTACGTTCATTGGGGGGCATCCGATGACGGGATCTCATAAAAGTGGCGTAACGGCTGCTAAAGGACATTTGTTTGAAAATGCGTATTACATATTAACACCAGCTACACAAACTGCTAGTAATAAGGTAGAACGTCTACGTCAATTACTGGTACCAACAAAGGGCAAGGTTGTCGTGTTGGAGGCGGAAGAACATGATCGTATGACGGCTGTTGTCAGTCATTTCCCACATCTCGTCGCATCGTCCCTTGTTGGGCGACTGTCAGCGCAACAGCAACAGCCTTTCATTAATAAATTGGCGGCGGGCGGTTTCCGTGATTTAACGCGCATCGCTTCAGCAGACCCTGTTATGTGGCGCGACATTACGACGCAAAATAGGGTAGAGCTGTTAAAGCAATTGGATGGTTGGTTGGAAGAAATGAGCAATGTACGGGATATGCTAGTATCAAATGATCCTGCTGAAATCTATGATTACTTTGCTGGAGCAAAGAAATATCGAGATGACTTGCCTATTGCTTCACAGGGTGCGTTTTACACAACATTTGATCTGCATATCGATATTCCTGACCACCCGGGTATTATTTCAGAAATTACAAAAATACTAGCTGATGAACGAATTAGCTTGACGAATATTCGCATTGTCGAAACACGCACAGACGTCTTCGGTATTTTGGTTATTAGCTTCCAAAGTGCTGATGACCGAGAGCGTGCCAAAACTGCACTGTCTAAAGCGATGGATTATAGTATGCAAATTGTTTAACTTCATTCAGCAATCGTCTACAATCTTTATAGGTGGCGAGTGTTTGCAAAAAAGTGTAGTCAATTCAGTTGGGGGCAATTCCTTGCTGAATAAAGTTAAAGCCTCCGGCGGATGTCACAAATTTTGAAAGGAGTTAATTGCGCTCGCGCAATTCAAAATTTGGACGGCAAATACGCCGAGGCGTATTTGATTAGGAGGGATCTTTTTGGTGGAAACGAAAAAAGTAGCGTTTGACAAACCAGTATTGCAAGGTGAAATTACAGTGCCTGGTGATAAATCGATTTCACACCGTGCTGTTATGCTTGGCTCTATTGCCAAAGGAACAACGTCCATAACAGGATTTCTAGACGGTGAAGATTGCTTGCGAACGATTGATATATTCAAACAACTAGGTGTCTCCATTGATAGAAATGGTACAGATGTAACCGTGGAAAGCCCAGGGATGTATGGTTGGAAACAGCCAACTGGCAATTTATATGCGGGTAATTCGGGGACGACGGCGCGACTTATACTTGGTATATTGGCTGCTTCACAAGTAACTTCCGTTCTAACGGGCGATGAATACTTGTCGAAACGCCCGATGAATCGAGTGTCATTGCCGCTAAAGTCGATGGGGGCGTCAATTGAAGGCGAATCTGAGAGTAGTAATCTGTTACCTTTAACTATTAAAGGTGGTACTTTAACTGCTATTGACTATGACATGCCTATCGCCAGTGCACAAATAAAATCAGCCATTCTTTTTGCCGGACTAACGGCAGAAGGTGAAACGTCAGTCAGCGAGCAAACTGTGTCGCGTGATCATACAGAACGGATGCTTGAGCAATTTGGAGTGCCGGTTCGTAAGGAAGGCAACAAAGTTTCGGTTAAGGGCGGCAGTATCCTTAGCGGGACGGCGGTTCGTGTACCGGGTGATATTTCGTCAGCGGCATTTTTTATGGCAGCGGCAGCGATGGTTAGAGGCAGTTCTGTCACGTTCAAGGACGTAGGGCTTAATCAAACAAGAACGGGCATTTTGGACGTTTTGCGAGCGATGGGCACGAAGATTGATATTGTTAAGCAATCGGATGGACCTGGTGAACCATACGGTACGGTAACGATTTCACATGATGGATTGCAAGGAACAGAAATTAGCGGTGATCTCATTCCAAGACTGATTGATGAGTTACCAGTCATCGCATTACTGGCAACGCAAGCACAAGGTGTGACAGTTATTAAAGATGCAGCTGAGCTGCGTGTTAAAGAAACGGACCGCATTACAGCGGTCACGACAGAGTTAAAGAAGCTGGGTGCAAAAATCGAAGAGACGGAAGACGGTATGATTATTCATGGGCCAACTGCGCTGTCAGGTGGCACATTGTCCTCATATGGCGATCATCGTATCGGCATGATGGCAGGGATTGCAGCACTAGTGGCATCGGGTCCCGTTAGTATTGAAGATCCTGCGTGCATTAATATTTCGTATCCTACTTTTTTCAATGACCTCGAAAAACTTGCCTTTCCTATTCACAGTCAAGGATAATAGCGAATGTATATAATGTGAAAGAACAGGTGAACATATGGGACAGTTACAGCAAGTTGAAAGATATATTCAGGAAGGCGATGTAGACGCTTTAGGTCGTCTCATCGATCAGTTAAGCGAGTCGACGGATTTCGATATGCTATACGAAGCGGCGGGATTGCTTGCAGATTATGGTTTCATGGGTGAGGCAGATCGCATTTATGAGACATTGCTTCTTCATTTGCCAGATGAAGCGCAGCTTAAAATCGACCGTGCAAGTACGTTGCTTGAACTAGGTGAAGAAGATGAGGCGCTCCTTTTACTGACAGATGTTGGTCCAGATGATGAAGAGTATGTGCAGGCACTGTTGGCACTAGCTGACTATTATCAAATGTCTGGGATGGCAGAGGCAGCATTGTCTAAAATTCAGGAAGCACATACACTTGTGCCTTATGAGCCGGTTATCCGCTTTGCTTATGCAGAGCTACTCCTCGATGCAGGTAAATATGCAGAGGCAGTCCGTTTATATTTGGATTTGCATGAGGAAACAGATGAAATCGGTGGGATAAGCATATTGGCTAGGCTCGCGGAGACTTATAGTGCAGGTGCAGCTTACGAAGAAGCAATTCCTTATTATGAGGAAATGCTAGAAGAGCAAGTGATGCCTGATACGTTGTTCGGGGCTGCATTTGCCTATTTCCAAAGTGGTAATGCAGAACGAGCCGTTATCCATTTGACCAACTTAATCGACATGGATCCGGATTACTTTTCGGCTTATATGCTAGCAGGACAGTCCTTATCAGTGATGGGGGAAGACCGAAAAGCATATGCTATGTTCAAAGATGGGATTCGAAGAGATGAGTTTGAAAAAGAGCTTCGCTTAGCCGCGGGGAAATCGGCTTTAAAACTTGGCTTGCCTGAAGAAGCGGAAGAGCATTTATTTGAAGCACTTGCCTTAGACCCTGAGTATATGGAGGCACTTATTACACTTGCTTCATTGTATAATGAAAGAGAAGAAGATACGAAGCTGTTTGAGCTCCTTTCAGATACGAAAGAGGAGTGGGATGATCATGCTTTGCTAAATGCTTTTCTTGCTTATGCCTATGAACGTGAGGAACAATACGAAGATGCATACGTATCCTATAGTAAGGCATATGTTGGAATGAAGGAAGATCACGGGTTTCTTGAAAGCTTCGCTAATTTCCTATTGGAAGAAGGAAAACGGAAAGAAGCGCTTGTTGTTGTAAAGGAATTGGTCAATCTTCTTCCTGAAAATGAGTATTGGAGAGCTTATCTGGAAGCACAAAATGACGAGGAGGTGTGACATGACGGCCATGATTCCTGTTGCTGCTAAAAAGGATTTCGTTCGCTGGTTCTTAAAGCAGTACAAATTGAAGCGCCGTGAATGTGTGTGGATATTGAATTATCTTCTTAGCCATGATCACCTTCTGCACAATGTACACTTTACAGATGAAGCACATTATTGCCCCCGTGCGATGGTGATGTCTACAACGGGGTCGGAAAGTATTCCATTCCGCTTTTATAAAGGAAATTTGATGACTGCTGATGCCGAAAAATCATTTCATGATTTGAGACTTCACCCAGAGGATAATATGTATATCCAACTTAATTTTCCAAACAGTCATGCTTGCCCGCAGTATGCGAGTGTTCGTGAAGAGAATCCATTTCTCCCCGCCTATTTGCAAGTGAGCGAAAGTGATCGGAAAATTGCCCAGCAATTGCTGGAAGAAAGTGTCGCCTTTGCAACGGTGGACACCTTGATGAAGAGAGTTGACGAAGCTTTAGATGCCAATGATCGAGATAGATTCCTTGTACTATCTGCTATGCTGAATGATTTGAAGGTATCGAAGGATTGAAGACTCCATCTTATTGGGGAAGGATAAAGTTCCATCCTTCCTTGATGGAGTCCTTTAGTATTTTTTTGGAGGTTTTTTATCATGAATTGGACAGCGAAGGATATGGATACATATTTGCAACAAAAAGAGTATATTGATACGTTAATTGTACCGCTTTTAAAAGTGGAAACCGAGCCTGAAGCGATGAAAAATAGTACGTCATCTTCAGAGTTCCTGATGCATCTTACGACATTTATCGAAACGCAGTTTAAAGGGCGTATGATGCTAATGCCTCCATTTGCCTATACACAGTCGATGGATTTGCAAGCAATGGCAACAACAATCTCGAAAGATGTTACAGCAACCTCCTTTAAACATGTGTTTTTCTTGACAACAGATTCAGCGTGGACAAGCATTGAAACGGGTGGCGAAGTCATTTGGTTACCGTCGATTCCACTAGAGAGCATGGACCCACAATTGCGTCAAACAATCATTGAAGATCAGCTTCGTCAAGTACTGCCAAGGTTTACTGAGAAGTGGTCTCAGTAATAATCAATTACTCTTTAGCGTAATTGCGTCCGGATTTTTATCTTCGTTCAGCGAGGTTTTTTGCTGAACGAAGATAAAATTCGATTTTTGTTCACAATCTTACATCTGTAGAGAAAGCATGATTGAATTTCCTTTAGTATTGATATATCATAGATATGTCCTAGTATTACAATTAGCAAACAATATGTCCGTTGGACTGACCTTTAAGTAAGAGGAGGGAAAATGATGAGCAACAAAGTGTCAAGACGCCAATTCATGAGTTACACACTTATGGGAACTGGTGGATTTATGGCTTCTGCAATGCTGATGCCGATGATTCGTTTTGCGATTGACCCAGTCTTGCAAGAATCGACAGGTGGAGATTTCATTCCAACATCGCAAAAAGTGGCCGACCTTACAGATACGCCAGTTCGTGTCGACTTCACAATTAAAGATCGAAAAGATGCTTGGTATAAATCTGACGTATCAAACGCTGCTTGGGTTTATAAAGAAGGCGATAAAGTCATTGCGCTTTCTCCTGTCTGTAAGCACCTTGGGTGTACGGTGAACTGGGCTGGTGACGAAAAGCACCCTGACTTGTTCTTCTGTCCATGTCACGCAGGACGTTACACGAAAGATGGTAATAACGTACCAGGAACTCCACCGACAGGACCTCTTGACGAGTTTGAAGTGAGTATCGTAGATGGATTCGTGTATCTTGGATTAATAAAACCGAACACATTAGTTTAAAATTGTAAGGGGGTACGACCGAAGTGCTAAATAAAATTTATGATTGGGTTGACGAACGGTTGGATATCACCCCGATATGGCGTGATATTGCCGACCACGAAGTACCTGAGCACGTAAACCCTGCACATCACTTTTCTGCATTCATCTATTGTTTCGGAGGACTGACGTTTTTCGTCACGGTTATCCAAATTCTATCCGGTATGTTCCTTACAATGTACTATACACCGGATATTGAAAATGCATGGAAATCCGTTTATTACCTTCAAAACGAAGTAGCATTCGGTGAGATTGTGCGTGGGATGCACCATTGGGGGGCGTCACTTGTTATCGTTATGATGTTCCTACATACGTTGCGTGTCTTCTTCACAGGTTCTTATAAGAAACCACGTGAACTAAACTGGGTTGTTGGGGTATTAATCTTTATGGTTATGCTTGGACTCGGTTTCACAGGTTATTTATTGCCATGGGATATGAAAGCTTTATTCGCTACGAAAGTAGGAATTGAAATTGCAGCTTCTGTTCCATTCATTGGAGAATCGATTAAAATTCTGCTTGCAGGAGATTCAACGATTCTTGGTGCACAAACATTGACTCGCTTCTTTGCGATTCATGTATTCTTCCTACCAGCTGCTTTGCTTGGGTTGCTTGCAGCACACTTTATCATGATCAGAAGACAAGGTATTTCTGGACCTCTATAAGAGGGAAGAGGATTTTAAAGAGATAGTAAAGGAGGGGACACCATGCAACGCGGAAAAGGGATGAAATTTGTCGGAGATTCGCGCATTAAGGCTACGAACAAGATGCCGAACGTCCCGAAAGATTACTCGGAATATCCGGGGAAAACAGAAGCTTTTTGGCCAAACTTCCTTTTGAAGGAATGGATGATTGGTGCCGTTTTCTTAATCGGATATTTAATATTAACGGTTGCTCATCCGTCTCCGCTAGAACGTCAAGCGGACCCAACGGATACGATGTATACGCCGGTTCCAGACTGGTACTTCCTTTCCATGTATCAGTTACTGAAGTATGAATTTGCTTCCGGACCTTATAATATTATTGGAGCACTTGTTATGCCAGGACTAGCATTTGGTGCATTGATGCTTGTACCATTTATGGATACGTCGAAAGAACGTCGTCCATTCAAACGTCCACTTCCAACAGCATTTATGCTACTATCATTTGCTGCTTTGTTCTACTTAACATGGGAATCTGTTGTGAACCATGACTGGGAAAAGCAAGCAGAGCTAGGTGCGATTAGGGCAGAAGTTCAATTTGATACAGAGTCTGAAGGGTATCAAATCTATGCAGGAGCATCATGTATCCAGTGTCACGGCGATGCGTTCCAAGGTGCACTTGGTCCGACATTAATAAACACTGGTTTAACAGCTGAAGAAATTACTACAATTGTTCACGATGGTCAAGGGGATATGCCTGCTGGATCATTTGAGGGAACAGAGGAAGAACTTCAAGTGCTTGCTGAATTTATTGCAGAATTGAAAAGCGAGTAAGAGAAGTATTTAAAAAGAGTCAGGAAACTGACTCTTTTTTGTATACATATAAAAGCCTCTGGACGTAATTACGCCGAGGCGCAAATGAGTGGAGAGATGTCTATGGGTTTATTGTTACAGCGGGTTTGGCTTATACTTTCACATAAATCATTTCTTTGGATTTTGTTATTTGTAAACTTGCTCGGTACTGTGTATGGCTATGACTGGTATATGTGGCAATTGGAAGTGACTGAGCCAAAGTTTTGGATATTTGTTCCGGATAGTCCAACAGCGAGCTTGTTTTTTACACTTACTATTATTGGTTGGCTCATCGGACGCAATTTTAAACTAATAGAAGCGCTTGCAATCATTACGCTCGTTAAGTATGGCTTATGGGCAGTCGTTATGAATATATTGACGCTGATTGAAACAGGTGAATTGAGCTGGGTGGGCTGGATGCTTGTCGGATCGCATTTTGCGATGGCTGTTCAAGCTGTACTGTACAGCTCGCTGTATCGTTTCAGCTTTGTCCACATTATGATTGCGGCAGTTTGGACACTTCATAATGATGTCATCGATTATGTATTTGGCCAAATGCCTATCTACGGTGATTTGATGAAATATATGAATCAAATTGGCTATTTCACGTTCTGGTTATCCATAGCTTGTATATTACTTGCTTGTTGGGTATGGAGGAAAAGAGTAGCAACTACTATATTGTCAAAGTGAAATGTTTGCAGTCGTTGTTCGTCCGTTATAGAATAGGTTTATCTGAATTCAGCAAATTGTTTTGTACTGAAAGCGAAGCGTCAGCTACAGAAGTCCCCACGTCCTTAAGTGTCGGGATGAATGCAAAAAAATCATTCAGTGTGAGTCTAAACTCCGGCTGAATCCAGATAAAGCCTCCGGCGGATGTGACGGATTTTTAGGGGAGCTTTTCGGGCAAACTCAAAAAATGGACGCAATTATGCCAAGGCCTGCTTGATATAGAGAAAAGGGGAGGAAGTCGATTATGTTTTGGATATACTTAGCGGCAATTATTATTTTGCCACTTTACGCTCAATTTAAAGTAAAAAGTACGTATAAAAAGTATTCAAAAGTCCGTTCAACATCAGGAATGACGGGAGCAGAAGTTGCTCGACGAATTTTGGATTATAATGGTTTGCAAAATGTGAAAGTTGTAGAAAGCCAAGGCTTTTTGAGTGATCACTACAACCCAATGACGAAAATTGTTGCATTATCATCTCATAACTATCACGAAGCATCTGTTGCGGGCACTGCTATCGCAGCACATGAGGTCGGCCACGCGATTCAAGATAAGGAGGCGTATTCGTATCTTCGTTTCCGTCACCGTTTAGCACCAGTGGCAAGCCTTACGTCTAATGCATCTTGGGTATTCATTATGATTGGGATTATCTTCTCAAGCATGAACTCTTTACTTGGAATTGGGATTGCGTTGCTTGCGGTTGGGGTTGTGTTTCAACTTGTGACATTACCAGTGGAATTCAATGCATCGACTCGCGCAATGAATCAAATCGTGGAGTTAAATATTATTCGTAATGAAGAAGAACCACATGCTAAGAAAGTGCTAAGTGCAGCAGCGATGACATATGTTGCGGCGGCGGCAGTAGCCGTTCTTGAATTGGTTCGTCTGTTGATGATTTTTACAAATAGAGACTAAACCTACAAAAAATCCGTCCTCAATTGCTGAGAGACGGATTTTTTAATACAATTTTTAGTTATCGTTCAAGCGGACGCTTCTGGTCATCTAGCGTAAAGCCTTCACCCATGACATCATAGGAATCGATGAGTGAGACGAATGCGTGTGGATCGATGGAAGTGATGATGTTTTTTAAGCGCATCACTTCGTTTCTGCCAACAACGCAGTATAAAACTTCTCGATTCGCCTTTGTATAATGACCGTAGCCTCTTAAGACAGTAACGCCGCGATCCATTTCTACTGCAATTTTTGCGGCAATTTCATCTTGTGATTCAGAAATGATAAAAGCGCCTCTTGCTGCATAAGCACCCTCCTGTACAAAGTCAATGACGCGGGCACCGACAAACAAAGCTACAAGTGTATACATCATCGAACGATGATCCAAATAGACTGCCCAGGAAACGAGTATAACGACTGCATCAAATAAAAACATCGTCTTTCCCATGCTCCAACCCATGTATTTATGAGCAAGACGTGCGATAATATCTACACCGCCTGTTGTGCCGCCGTATCTAAAAATAATACCGAGCCCAATTCCGATAAACACACCGGCAAACAAAGCGACAAGGAAAAGATCATCTTTTAGATGGACATCAATCTGATAAATCATAAAGATTTTGATAAAGACTGACACCGCAACTGTTCCGATAACAGTATAGATGAATACCCTTTTCCCTAGTAATCTCCATCCGATAATGAACATCGGAATATTGAGCACAAGGTTCATAATAGCGGGGTCCCAATTGAATGCGAATAACAAAATAAGTGTAATCCCTGTAAACCCACCTTCGGCAAGTTCGTTTTGGATATTAAAGTGGACAAGACCAAAACTGAAGATGGCAGCACCGAGTATTATGAAAAAAATATTTTTTACTTTGATTCCGTCAAGCATGTACTGCACACCTTTCTTAATTCAAATACGCCTCGGCGTATTTGCGTCTAGATTTTGAATTGTGCGTGCACAATTGATTCCTTACAAAATCTATGACATCCGCCGGAGGCTTAACTTAATTCAGATTTAGCCACAATAAATTATCTGCACACCCTGCATATTTCTTATTATTTTTTGAGAGATAATAAACTCATCTGAATTAAGTTAGAGCTAAGATTATTATCAGCCATATTTTATATTTTGACAATAGTGGCGTTAATTTATACGATAGGAGGGGGAGTTGAGACGAATGGAGTCATCAAAATCGTTGGAAACGTTACAACAGGAAGTCGATTTGTACATAAACAGTTTTAAAGAAGGCTACTTTCCGCCAATGGAATTGCTCGCCCGCTTAACTGAGGAGCTAGGTGAATTGTCGAGGGAAGTGCAGCATGTATACGGGATGAAAAAGAAAAAGTCTAGTGAGGCAGTTCGCTCACTTGAAGAAGAAACGGGAGATTTGTTTTTTGTGCTTGTCTGTTTTGCTAATTCACAAGGGATTAGCTTAGAGAAAGCATTGACGACTGTCGTTCATAAATTCAAACAGCGCGATGCTGATCGATGGACAAAAAAGGAGGAATTATAATGTTAAAAGTTGCAATTGCAGGAGTACGAGGACGAATGGGAAGTGCGGCACTTCAAGCGATAACAGCAGCACCTGATATGGAAGTAGTAGCTGCACTTGATTATAAATTTGAAGGATTGTATTTACATAATTCAATGATTACTGAAGAGCCTGTGGGGGTTCGGTTTTACACATCACTCGCCGATTTGGCAGCTGATACACAGCCGGATGTTCTGCTCGACGTGACAGATCCGGATGCTGTTTTCATAAATGTGAAAGAAGCAATCGAACTTGGCATTCGTCCAGTTGTTGGAACATCTGGCCTAACGAAAGAACAAATTTTAATTTTAACTGAATTGTCGGCTTCAGCGCAAATCGGTGGAATTATTGCACCGAATTTCTCTATCGGTGCGGTACTGATGATGAAATTCTCCGTCATGGCAGCACGCTATCTTGGGGATGTTGAAATACTTGAAATGCACCATGATCGAAAACTGGATGCACCATCAGGAACGGCAGTGAAAACTGCTGAAATGATTACAGCGGTAAGGGAACCGCATCTACAAGGACATCCAGAGGAGCAGGAGCATCAGGCGGGCGCACGTGGTGCAGATGTTGAAGGAATGAAAATCCATAGCATTAGACTACCGGGATTACTTGCGCATCAGCAGGTGCTACTCGGGGGCGAAGGGGAACTGCTGACAATCCGCCATGACTCATTCGACCGTAATAGCTTTATGCCAGGTATCCTAATGGCAGTACGCGATGTAATGACAAGAAAAGACCTTGTTTATGGGCTTGAGAATATTATTGATTGATTGAAATTGAACTTTGCTAATCAGTGTGCGTGTTCAGCCCCTGCCACAATTCGGAGGGCAAGAATGGTGGTAGTAACTGGACACGATGCATGTAACGAAAGGAAATGTTGAAATTGAAAAAATTGAAAGTAGGTGTAATCTGCTACCCTTCACTTGGGGGGTCTGGGGTTGTGGCGACTGAACTTGGGAAAATGATGGCAGATAGAGGCCACGAAATGCATTACATTACATCAGGTAAGCCTTTCCGTTTCCTAGATGCCCATCCTAACATCCACTTTCATGAAGTTAAAATCGACGGCTATGCAGTTTTTAAATATCCACCCTATGATATAGCACTTGCAAATCGTATTGCACAAGTGATTGAAACGGAAAAACTAGATCTGCTACATGTGCATTATGCTGTGCCACATGCAGTATCTGCTGCACTTGGTAAAGATATGGCCAATTCAACAATAGGCGTTATTACAACTTTACATGGGACGGATGTCACAATTCTTGGGCATGATCCTGCACTGCGCAATACCGTCCGTTATGGGATTAATAAATCGACCATTACAACAACAGTTTCTGAGTCACTACGACAAGAAACGCTTGAATTGATTGGACCGGAAAGAGATTTGCTGACGATTTACAATTTTATCGATGAAGAAAAATACCATCCAGTCGAGCCTGGAACGCTGAAAAGTGAGCTTGGTATTCGTCAGAATGAAAAAGTAATTATTCATATTTCTAATTTCAGGGACGTGAAGCGCATTCCTGATATTATTGAAAGCTTTCGACTTGTGGTACAAGAGCTGGGTGCCAAGCTGTTACTAGTTGGCGAGGGACCAAAGAAAAAAGCTATGGAAGACCTTGTTCGTAAATTAGGTCTTCAAGAACATGTCATCTTCACGGGTAAGCGAGATGATTTGCCAGAGCTTTTGGCGATTAGTGATATTATGTTTTTATTGTCGGAAAAAGAGGCATTTGGATTGGTATTACTGGAGGCATTTGCTTGCGGTGTGCCATCTGTTGCAACGGCTATTGGAGGAATTCCAGAAGTTGTCGAGGATGGTGTCAATGGTTTTCTCGTAGGACTTGGTGACGTGACAATGGCTGCAGATCGAGCACTGCAATTGCTGACGGATGATCAATTGTATGCAACATTCCAGCAAAATGGGCTAGCGACAGTGGCGAGTAAATTCCATTCATCCACAATCGTGACCCAGTACGAAAAATTATATTATGAAGCGGCGGGAAGCCAATGACAGCTCATTTCGCAACAGAGTCAAGTCGTGAGGTTATTCGTTTGCTTGAACAAGCTGGCTATGAAGCTGTATTTGTCGGAGGAGCAGTCCGGGATTATGTCTTAGGAAAACCCGCAACAGATATTGATATTGCCACTTCGGCAAAGCCCGAAGAAGTAAAAGCCTTATTTCCCATGACTGTAGACATTGGGACAGCGCATGGTACGGTTCTTGTGCTGATTGACGGGGAACCGATTGAAGTGACGACGTACCGGACAGAAGGAACGTATAGTGACCATCGTCGTCCGGATGAAGTGCAGTTCGTTACCTCGTTGCGAGAAGATTTACTGCGTAGAGACTTTACGATGAATGCGCTTGCCATGACAAAAGATGGTGAGCTGATTGATTTATTTGGTGGGCAGAAGGATATGGCACGTCAACTGATTCGTGCTGTCGGTCATGCCGCGGATCGTTTTAACGAAGATGCTCTACGCATGTTTCGAGCTGTACGCTTTACATCCGTTCTCGATTTTGCAATTGAAGAGGAGACATTTGAAGCAATTCGTGCCCATGCAGCACAAATTCAGTATATTTCAGTCGAGCGATTAAAAGCAGAGATGGATAAGCTGTTTAAGGGTGTCAATCCTGTAAAGGCATTTCAATTTATTGAACAAACGACACTGTCTAATCACTTGCCTTTATTTCCAAGAAGTCTTGGTAAGCTTAACAAAATGGTACCATTTAGGACAGCTGTCGAAGGATGGGCTTGCCTGATGCTTGCAGGTGATTTTACATCTGGGGCGGTTGCCAAGGCATACAAGCTATCGAATGCTGAGAAATCATTTTTATCGACGGTGCATCAGGCATCTGTGAGAAGATCCAACAGTTTGTTTACGATTGACGATTATTATCATTTCGATTTAGCTGTTCTTTTGTTGGCCGAAAAATGGGTTCATATAATAGGACATTCAAGTCAAGCATTGTCAGAGGATGAGATTACCTCGAGGAAACAATCATTGCCGATTCAATCGGTTGCTGACTTAGTTGTAACAGGCAAAGATTTGATGGCTTGGGCAGAACTACGTGGTGGCAGATGGACGGGGGAATGGATTGAAAAAATCACAATGGCTGTCCTTCATGGGAAATGTGAAAATAATTCAAACAACATAAAGGAATGGTTTCTCAATGAATTCAAACGTGAAAAATGAATTGCTGAAAAGATTGTTTGAAGCAAATGGTGGACCGGTATCTGGACAGGAAATCGCTGATGAGTACGGATTATCTAGGACGGCGATATGGAAATATGTCAAGGAGCTTGAAAAGGAAGGGTATGAGATTGGGACGATCCGAAAAAAGGGATATACACTTATTGGCTCGCCTGATCGAGTGAATGCAGCGAATGTCCAACAATATTTGACTACAAATAATTTTGGTCAGCATATTCGGTATTTTGAAACCTGTGAATCTACCCAGATTATTGCACATGAAGAGGCGCAAAATGCCGCGCCAAACGGTACGGTCATTCTTTCGGAAGAACAAACGGCGGGAAAGGGACGCATGGCGCGTCCTTGGAGTTCCAAATCAGGTAAAGGGGTTTGGATGAGTATCATTTCACGTCCGTCGTTGACGCCACAGCAGGCGCCGCAAATGACCTTGGTTGCGGCAGTTGCAGTTACGCGTGCGATTGAAGAGTTAACAGGCATTGAACCAACGATCAAATGGCCGAATGATATTTTAGTGGATGGTAAAAAAGTGACCGGTATTTTAACGGAGTTGCAAGCAGACCCTGACCGAGTGAAGGCGATTATTCTTGGCATAGGCATAAACGTCAATCAGGAGTTAGCTGATTTCCCAGATGAATTGCTGGCTATTGCTACTTCACTGCGGATTCTAATGGGGAAGCCGGTTGACCGTGCGCAATTAATCGCGAAAATTCTTGGGTTTCTTGAATTGTACACAACTATGTATGAAAAGCATGGTTTTAGCCCCATTAAACTGTTGTGGGAAGGCTATTCCAATACGACAGGCAAACGGATTCGTGCAGTCATGTTGAATGAAACATTGATAGGCACTGCAATTGGCATATCCGATGAAGGTGTCCTAGAATTGCGGTTAGATGATGGCTCAATCCGTGGTATTTACTCTGCAGATATTGAAGTTTCAACTTAATTCAGCACGTCTTGAAAGTGTTTGGAAAATGTGACAAAGTTTTGACCTTGATTTGTATACATGTATCTACCAATTTGTTATAGTAGTGTCGAAGGGCGGTATCAGTTTGTGAACTGCACCTGTTAGAGATATTGGAAAACATAAAATTCAATAGGATCTGCCTTGATCTTACCAAAGACAGGGACGGAGGAAACCATCACAAGATGATACAACCCTTCTGTCCATTTTTGGACAAAAGGGTTTTTTATAGTCGGTTTTCTCCCAGAGAAGGGAGCACAAGTGAAAATGAAAAGTACACTGGATTTTATTAACATGAAAAAAGAGGGCGAAAAGATTGTCATGCTGACAGCTTATGACTACCCCTCGGCAAAAATTGCAGAAGAAGCAGGGGTAGACGTCCTGCTCGTTGGTGATTCGCTCGGTATGGTCGTTCTCGGTTACGATTCAACGGTTGCTGTGACGGTAGATGATATGATTCACCACGGGAAAGCAGTGAAAAGAGGTGCAACGGATACGTTTATCGTCGTGGATATGCCGTTCGGCTCTTATCATGGATCGGACGATAGTACGTTGACAGCTGCAGTCCGTATGTTCCAACAGACAGGGGCGCATGCCTTGAAAGTCGAAGGAGCAGGGAAAGTGATTGATACCATTCGTTTACTGACAAGTGTTGGAATCCCTGTCGTTGGGCATCTCGGGTTGTTGCCTCAATCAGCAGCAGTGGTCGGCGGTTATAAAGTACAAGGAAAGACAGCAGCAGCGGCACAGCAGCTGATTGAAGATGCACGTGCTAGTGAAGCGGCGGGAGCTTGCATGATTGTACTGGAATGTATCCCTTATCAGTTAGCGGAGGAAGTGACAGCGGCAGTATCGATTCCAGTCATTGGAATTGGTGCAGGTGCAGGAACAGACGGACAAGTACTTGTTTTCCACGACACTGTCACGTATGGAAGTCACCGTGTTCCGAAATTTGTTGAAGCATTTGCAGATGTTGGAACAGTTATCGGGGAAGGGATTACCAAGTATGTCAAGGCAGTAAAAGAGCAATCGTTTCCTGCTGAGCATCACCGCTTCACGATGAAGGAAGAAGAGTTAGTTGCTTTGTACGGAAGTAAAAAAGGTGGCGAATGAAGTGATGGACCTTACAATCGTGCATACGATTCAAGAATTACAGCAGTTGCTGAATGAACGTCGAAAACAAGGAGTATCAGTCGGTTTCGTCCCGACAATGGGCTTTTTACATGAAGGACATTTGTCGTTAGTGGAACAGGCGCGGCAAAAAAATGATGTAATCGTCATGAGTATTTTTGTCAATCCAGCTCAGTTCGGTCCGGGTGAAGATTTTGAGGCGTATCCGCGTGATACAGAGCGTGATGCACGTCTTGCTGCTGAAGCGGGAGTGCATATTCTGTTCATGCCAACGCCAGAGGAAATGTATCCGCAAGAAGGTGGAATTCGTATATTACCCGGTCCTCAATCAGCAGAACTGTGCGGGGCATCTAGACCAGGTCATTTCGATGGTGTGTTGAAAGTTGTACTGAAGCTGTTCAATATTGTTGACCCAGACCGTTCGTATTTTGGCATGAAGGACGCACAACAACTCGCGATTATTGAGACATTTGTCCGTGATTTTAATCTCAGAACGGAGATTGTTCGCGTACCAACAGTTCGTGAGCAGGATGGCTTGGCGAAAAGCTCGCGTAATGTGCATTTGACGGAGACTGAGCGTTTGGAAGCCCCTGCTATTCAGCAAGCACTCCGACTAGGAGCAAGCTTAGTTGCGGAAGGCGTGTCGGCAAATGATATTGAGCAACAAGTGTCAAAGGCAATCGTTACAAATAGCTCGGGTAGCATTGACTATGTATCATTACTAGCATATCCTGAGTTGAAAAAGGTAGATGCCGATAGCAAAGAAATTATCATTGCGTGTGCAGTGAAATTTAGCAAAACAAGATTGATTGATAATATAATTATTCCACTAAAAGGATGAGTGTTATGTTCAGAATGATGATGAATAGTAAATTGCACCGTGCAACTGTCACGGAAGCCGATTTAAGTTATGTAGGAAGCATTACGATTGACAGTGACGTGCTAGACGCCGCGGGAATGCTGCCAAATGAGAAAGTGCATGTCGTCAATAACAATAATGGAGCTCGTTTTGAAACGTATATTATTGCAGGCGAACGTGGCAGCGGTGTCATCTGTGTAAACGGAGCAGCAGCGAGACTCGTTCAGCGTGGCGATATTGTTATTATTATCTCCTATGCCTATGTAACAAACGAAGAAGCGTTGACGCATGAACCAACCGTTCTCATTATGGACGAAAAAAATGGCGTGAAAGAAGTCATAAAAGAGAAGCAAGGGATGACGTACGCATAACATCTCGTAACAGGACTCCTATGGAATCGGTAGACGATGATTTCATAGGGGCTTTTTTGTTTTCAAACGCTGAAATGTGATACAATTTACCGTATACGAAGAACATGTAAGGGAAGTTCTGAATACGCCAAGGCTTATTCAATTAAGAAAGTTGATGATTGAGTGGACAACAAAACGTATGCAGTTGTTGATCTGGAAACGACTGGTCATTCACCGGTCAAAGGAGACCGGATCATTCAGCTAGCAATTGTGTTTATAAAAGATGGGGAAGTGGGCGACAAGTACGTCCGTTTTGTCAATCCAGGACAAAAAATTCCGGCCTTTATCCGTCAACTGACGGGGATTATAGATGAAGATGTTGCGGAGGCACCGTATTTTGAAGAAATTGCCGAGGAAGTTGCTAGTTTGTTGGAAGGGACGGTTTTCATCGCCCATAATACAGACTTTGACTTATCTTTTCTACAAAGTGAGTTTAGCAGATGTGGGATTCGAAAGTGGGTAGGCAAAAAAATTGATACCGTCGAACTGTCTAAAATTATGTATCCTTCAGCAGCTAGCTATCGATTGCAGGATATTGCAGAGGATTTAGGTATACCACTCGCATCTGCCCACCGTGCGGACGACGATGCAGAGGCTACGGCTAAGCTTTTTCTTGCTTGTATGGAGAACATGGAGCGTTTGCCAGAAGAAACACTAAACCTTCTACATCGTAGATCTTTTCGCTTGAAATCGGATTTATCGACATTATTTTATGCAGCGTTAAAGCGAGCACGGACATCCAGAACGAGTAAGGATTTTTCATCGTTTCGTGGAATTCCGTACCGTCCGATACCATTTCCAATTACTGATCATTTTGAAATGCCAACATATCCATTTGATGAGCAGCAGAAAACGGTATTATTGAAAAAAGCATATCCAGCATTCGAGCGGAGAGAATCTCAGTTTGGTTTCATGGATGCGGTATGGGATTCCCTTTCCAATCGAACTGAAATGATTGCAGAGGTGCCAACGGGTATCGGTAAAACGGCAGCCTATTTGCTACCGGCGGCCATCCATTCTATCGCAGCGGGGAAGCCCGTCGTTGTAAGTACTTTTACCAATCATTTGGCCGATAAAATCATGGCTGAGGAACTGAACAAAATCAGTTCAATGCTCGGGTCAACTGTTACGGCAACGGTACTAAAAGGCAGAGAGCAGTATATTTCATTGGGGAAATTTGAAGAACTGCAGCGCATTACGGATGAGTCGTATGACGAAACGTTTTCCATCATGCAGGTGCTCGTTTGGCTAACAGAAACGGTGACAGGTGATTTGGCAGAATTGAATGTATCGGGTGGGGGACAGTTGTTTGTGGATCGGATTCGCAAGCGTTCCAATATACTTGCAGCTGATGAGCAAGAAGCAGATTTTCACTATAGGCTGATGGAAACATGTGGACAGTCGAATATTATTATTACCAATCACGCCATGCTGTTGTCGGACGGAAATCGTGACCAACCAATTTTTAATTCAATGGCAGGATTAGTCGTCGATGAAGCCCATCAATTCGTCCAAACTGCCTCTCGTTTGAATGAAACCGTATTTTCCTTTACGAATTGGAAGTATGTGATGGGGCAAATGAGCTCGGATACGACTGGACAATTATTGCATCAGATCAATGTACTTAACAAACGAACTGGTATGATAGGACGCTTACATAAAAAAGCTCATTTGGATGAAGCGTTCACCAAGTTTACAACGTTATTTGATCGTGCAGTGAGTGTACTGACGACTTTTGATCCAGCTATGAATAATAAACAACAAGGCAACCGGATTGTGTATCCGCTTGGTAAATTAGTAGACGATCGAATTTGTTTTGCCAAAGTGGCTGAAGCGATGTCCGAATATATTAGCAAAGCGGAACAATTTACTCACGGTTTAACAGGCCAATTTGAAAATTTGACGCGAAAAGAGCAAGCGATTGTAGCAGAATGGGATTTCTGGGTTCGTGAAATGACAATCAAGGCTGGCGAATGGGTGGAAATTTTTCTGGATAATGATTCGGAGGATTACACAGTTTGGATGGAAAAAGATCGGCGAAGTATTCCTGGAAGTTTAGTTGTTATTAAGCGTTCACTCGATAGCGCGCCCGTTATCAGAGGCCTCATTGACAGATTGAAAGAGGAGAAGACGGGGATTGTGTGGACATCAGGGACGTTGACCGTCCAAGATAATGAGCGCTTCATAGCTCGGCAACTCGGCATTGACGACTCGATTCCACTACTCACATTTAATGCACCTTCAGATTTTTATGCTGGGGCTGAAATTGTCATCGTTGACGATATGCCTGATATTCAGCAGGTGGCGCAATCAGAGTATATTGAAGCTGTTGCCCATGCTATTGTCCAGACTGTATTGGCAACGGGTGGACGATTATTTGTGCTCTTTACCTCACAGGATATGCTTCGAAAAACCTATGATTTGATCATAGAAAGTGAGCAATTAGAAGATTATGCACTTTTTGCTCAGGGAATTAGTGCGGGAAGTCGCATTCGATTATTGAAGTCTTTTCGCCAATTTAATAAATCTGTCCTTTTCGGTACAAATAGTTTTTGGGAGGGCGTGGACGTTCCGGGAGAAGCATTATCTGCGGTCATCGTCGTTAGGCTGCCATTTTCATCTCCAGACGAGCCGGTCTTTAAAGCGAAGGCGGCAAAATTGACTGCTAGTGGAGTAAATCCGTTCAATGAATTTGCTCTGCCAGAAGCCGTTATGCGGTTACGGCAAGGTTTCGGTCGACTCATTCGTTCTTCGTCGGACAAAGGGTGTTTCATTATTTTAGATAGACGGATTGAAACGAAGTCTTACGGTCAACGTTTTTTAGCTTCTCTACCAGATGTACCAGTCAAAAAAGTGTCGCTCGAACATATGGTGAATGAGCTCGAAAATTGCTATACTGAGTAAGTGAAGTATGAAAGCACTTGAAATAGAAAAAACGTCTTTTGACGTACAGGACGTGGATCACTATGTTAGGTTGGATTAAATTCATTGTCGTTTTCCTTGTGGTGCTCACTTCTATCATAATAATTACCGTTTTTTACAATGCCGATAAGCCTTTTTCCGAGGCCGAACAGATGGCGATCGATTCTGCGCTTAGCTCGGGGCAACTTGTTTCCGCAAGTTCAGCCGAGACATTCAATGGAACAGTGCCGATGGTTACGGTGTTTGGTGTGGATGCAGAAGGTGAGGAAACAGCGGTTTTTGTGAATCCACAATGGGTGGACGGCTTTGAGGAAGTGAAGTTGGCGGATGGCGTTACGGCGGAGAAAGCGATTGCCAACGTTAAACAAGAGTTACAAGTAAACAAGATTTTGCATGTGACACTGGGGTTAGAGGTAGAAGGACCAGTTTGGGAAGTCGCTTTCACAAGTGACACTGGTAAACTGAATTACGTCTATGTCTTTTTCGACACAGGACAATGGTGGAAACGAATTTTAAACCTATAAGGGAGCGATACAGTTGACGAAACGATTAGCATCTAGGGTGAATACACTTTCACCTTCAACAACGCTTGCCATTACGGCGAAAGCAAAGGAAATGAAAGATTCTGGTATCGACGTGATTGGTCTTGGCGCGGGCGAACCAGATTATAATACACCAGATAATATCATTGAAGCGGCTTATAGGTCCCTGAAGGAAGGCAGAACGAAGTATACACCTGCTGGTGGACTTCCTGCATTAAAAGATGCCATCATTGACAAACTGCAAAAGGATCAAAATTTAAGCTATTCTAGACAAGAAATTATGGTTGGAATTGGCGCGAAGCATGTTCTATACACTATGTTTCAAGTCATGCTAGACCCGGGTGATGAAGTCATCATTCCAACTCCTTACTGGGTTAGTTATCCAGAACAGGTCAAGCTAGCGGGTGGAGTACCTGTACATATCGAAGGCACTGCTACAGCACAGTTTAAAGTGACAGCTGACCAAATTAGTGAAGCGATTACACCTAAAACAAAAGCGATTATTATTAACTCTCCCGGTAATCCAACAGGGATGATTTATTCGCAAGAGGAATTGCAGCAAATCGCTACGGTTTGTCAAGAGAAGGATATTTGGATTGTATCAGATGAAATTTATGAGAAGTTAATTTACGGAGACGAAACGCATTATTCCATTGCACAGCTGTCAGCTGATGCTAAAAAACGAACACTTATTATTAATGGCGTATCTAAATCCCATTCGATGACAGGCTGGAGGATTGGTTACGTTGCGGGAGATGCAGAGATGGTTAAGGCGATGACAGACCTTGCGAGTCATTCGACATCTAACCCAACAACGACCTCACAATATGGAGCAATCGAAGCATACAACGGACCACAAGATACAGTTGAAACGATGCGGAAGGATTTTGAATCACGCTTAAACCGTGTCTATCCGCAGCTATGTGCGATTCCTGGATTTTCAGTTATTAAGCCACAAGGTGCATTTTATTTACTACCAGAAGTATCTGAGGCTGTTGCGAAAACGGGCTTTGACAATGTGGATGAGTTTGCAACGGCCTTATTGGAGCAAGCGAATGTTGCCGTAATCCCTGGATCTGGTTTCGGTTCACCAGGAACGATTCGTTTATCCTACGCAACATCCATTGATTTATTGGAAGAAGCGATTCGACGCATTCATACATTTGTAGAAGAAAATTGGAAAGAATAAAAATAGATTTTAACATTCGGAGGTACCTATGAAAACAATTATGATACACGAAATGCCGAACCATGCAGGTGAAACTGTACGTATCGGTGGTTGGCTTGCTAATAAACGTTCAAGCGGAAAAATTGCGTTCTTGCAATTACGAGATGGTTCAGGATTTGTACAAGGTGTTGTTGTCAAAGAAGTAGTCGGCGAGGACATCTTTGCAAAAGCAAAATCGATTACACAAGAAAGCTCACTGTATATTACGGCTGAAATCACAGTTGATGAACGTTCATCATTCGGCTATGAATTACAGGTGAAAGACATTGAGGTTATCCACGAAGCAGTGGACTACCCAATTACACCAAAAGAACATGGTACTGAATTTTTAATGGATCATCGTCATTTATGGCTCCGTTCACGGAAACAGCATGCCATTATGAAAATTCGTGATGAAGTCATTCGTGCTACTTATGAATTTTTCCATATGAATGGCTTCGTTAAAATCGATCCACCCATTTTGACAGGCTCTTCACCAGAAGGAACATCTGAGCTGTTCAAAACAAAGTATTTCGATGAAGATGCATTTTTGTCTCAATCAGGACAGCTTTACATGGAAGCGGCGGCGATGGCACTTGGAAAAGTATTTTCATTTGGTCCGACATTCCGTGCAGAAAAGTCGAAAACTCGTCGTCACTTAATTGAGTTTTGGATGATTGAGCCGGAAATGGCATTTATTGAATTTGAAGAAAGCTTAGAAGTTCAGGAGCAATATGTCACGCATGTTGTTCAATCTGTCTTGCAAAACTGCCCACTTGAATTGGAAAGATTGGGACGCGATTTATCCAAGCTTGAAAAAATTCAAGCACCATTTCCACGCATTTCATATGATGATGCGATTAAATTCCTACATGATAATGGCTTCAATGACATTACATGGGGAGATGATTTTGGGGCACCACACGAAACAGCCATTGCTGAGAGTTATGACATGCCGGTCTTCATTACACATTATCCAATAGGTATTAAACCGTTCTATATGCAGCCACATCCCGAACGCGATGATGTTGTATTATGTGCGGATATGATTGCACCAGAAGGCTATGGGGAAATCATTGGAGGCTCAGAACGTGTGCATGACTATGAGCTAATGAAACAGCGTATTAAAGAACATAATTTGGACGAGGACGCATACGCTTGGTATTTAGATTTATGTAAATATGGGGCTGTTCCTCATTCTGGTTTTGGACTTGGACTTGAACGTACGGTTGCTTGGATATCAGGCGCAGAACATGTGCGTGAAACGATTCCATTCCCACGCTTGTTAAACAGACTATATCCTTAATGCCTTGCGTAAATTTTGATAGTGTATAACTGATTAGATAGAGAGGAGTTCGGACAATGCAATATGAAGAACGGCTCCGAATTTGGATTGAGCAGGGGAATGTAACTATTCCCCAGCTTTTTTTTCAGTACTATAAAAGCCTAGGCATCAAGGACTTAGATGCCACACTTATCATGCATATGACTGCCTATGCAACTGCGGGGAATCACTTTCCCACACCAATGGATTTGGCGAGCCGCATGCATATGACTGACAATGAAGTTTCAATGATTTTGCAAAAGCTAATGCAGCACGGCTTTTTAAAAATTACCCAAGCTGAAGACGATAACGGTGTCTTATATGAGTCATTTTCTTTACAGCCCTTATGGAACCGTCTGCTGGATCATATTACAAATATGACCAATAAAGCTGAAAAAGAAAGTCAGAAAAATGCAGAAGGAGAAATCTTTTCGCTGTTTGAGCAAGAATTTGGACGACTTTTATCACCAATGGAATGTGAATCTATCACGATGTGGATTGACGACGACGGTCATAGTGTAGATATTATTCGTGCGGCATTGAAAGAAGCGGTTCTCGCACAAAAAATCAGTCTTCGCTATATTGATCGTATTCTTTTCGAGTGGAAAAAGAAGAATGTGAGGACGCTGTCTGATGTAGAACGTCAAACAAAATCGTTTAGGACTGTCGGTATTCGTCCAGCACAACAGCAGCAAAAGACCGTTTCAGTCAAACGTGTCCCTTTCTATAATTGGTTGGAAGAACGAGATTAGGAGGGAGAATATGCTTACAAAAAAACAATGGGAAGTGTGTCTTGAGCAATTTGGCATCATGTTTCCAGATGCACATTGTGAATTGGTCCATTCTAATCCTTTTGAATTGACGATTGCTACGCTATTATCAGCACAATGTACTGATGTGCTTGTCAATCGGGTAACAGCTGATTTATTTAAAAAATATAAAACACCAGAGGATTATTTGGCGGTTGATATTGAGGAGCTACAATCAGATATTCGTTCAATCGGTTTATTCCGCAATAAAGCGAAAAATATTCAAGCGCTTAGTCAAATGCTCATTGACCAGTTTGATGGAGAAGTTCCCGCCAATCGAGATGTCATGATGACGTTGCCTGGCGTCGGTCGAAAGACGGCGAACGTTGTCGTTTCGAATGCCTTTGGTATCCCAGCAATCGCCATAGATACCCATTTAGAACGTGTAGCGAAGCGACTAGGCATGAATAGATGGAAGGATTCTGTGTTAGCCGTCGAAGAAAAAATTATGCGCTGGACGCCGAAGGACAAATGGACGGATACGCATCATCAAATCATTTTTTTCGGAAGATACCATTGTAAAGCGCAAAATCCAGGGTGCAACGTCTGTCCACTTCTGCCGTTATGCAGGGAAGGAAAGAAGAGGATGAAAGCTAATGCCGATTCATAATCAGCACTTTGATAAAGAACGATTCACGCCTTACTTCGATTACTGGCAGCAAATGCGAGATGAGATAGAAGTGTGCTATGGGGAAAAAAATCGACGTGCTGTCGAGCTAATGCAGGCTGCGATTGCGAATTACAGTAAGTTACTGGAGCTTGGAGGAATGGTTTCTGATGAACGCAAGGGCGAAGCTGTCTTTGCCTTACTCCCATTAAATGGGGAGGAACGATTTGAGTTTGTTAAAGATAAAATCGCGAGTCATTATGCATTTGTGCAATTAGATGCGCTGATGACAGAAACAAAAAAGAAAGTTGCAAGACTTGCCATTCAAAAAAAGTAACAAAAAAAGCGCCCTAGTTGGACGCTTTTTTTGTTATTCATTAAGGTGTTCCGTTATCGGACGTTGTTCCATCGCTATCGCCTGGATTGTTACCGGTTGTACCGTCAGTGACTGGTGGAACGTCATCTGCTGGTGTCTCGGTGTCAGTGTCCCCATTATTACCGTTGTTGCCATTGTTTTCATTACCGTTACCATTTGGCTGACCGTCATCCGTACCATCATCGGGATTGCCGTTATTGTCATTTGGATCCCACTCAGGAATTTCTTCGACGACATCCTCAATTTGAATTGAAGTTGTTGCTGGAGGACTTTCGAGTTCACCAAGTTTCGCAATAACAGAAAATGCATAGAGGCGACCAGGTTCAACGCCTTGGAATAAGAGAGACAAATCCTGTGTCGTTGTCATCTCCTGCATTTCACCACCGTCTGCACTAACAAATACAGTGAATTCAATCACTTCATCGAGTGTTTCAACATCTGGTGCGTTATGCGCCCAACTTAACGTAATGGCGTTTGTGTCAACATCATACTGAGCTGTTACATTATGGGGTGCCTCCAACTCGGTAATTTCTTCTTCAGCCATCTCCGTTGGTGCAGTTCCTTTCACGAATAACTCTGTACGCTTTAAATTATCAGGTGTTGTACTGCTCGCTAAAAGAAGTGGTTTGGAACCAAATACAATAGTTGCTTCTTCCACAGTGCTAGGTTTTTCGAAGCGGGCTGTATTTTTCCCAGCTGAAATATCACTCATAACCATTTTGAAAAGATTTTGCGGTACATATCTACCTTTGTCATATGTTTGAATTGGCGTCGTATATTTTTCATAGCCTCCCCAAACAGCAATAGTATAATCTGATGTATAGCCTGTAAACCATGAGTCAGGAACATCTGTATTTTTCATACCATTCTTCTGAATAATTTCGGAAGGGTAGTTAGTTGTCCCCGTTTTTCCTGCAATATCCAATCCTGAAATATTTGCTCGTTGTCCTGAACCAACGGACATAACATCGCGTAGGATGTCCGTCACCATATAGGCAGTGGAATCTTTCATGGCAATGTTAGATTCTGGTTTCATTTTATGCTCGGATGTACCATCTCTAAAAATAATTTTCTGGATGGCATGTGGCTTCGTGTAAATACCTTTATTGCCAAATGCTGCGAAGGCGCCAGCCATTTGAACAGTAGAGAAATCATATTCTCCTCCACCAATTGCATTGGAGGAGTTTAATTTATCGTACGGCAGTCCTAAATTTCTAGCAAAATCTCCTGCTTTTTGTGTGCCTACTTCTTCAAAAATTTTAATCGCAGGGATATTACGAGATTTGTATAAGGCGTCTCGTATGGATATGCTTCCTAAAAACTTCCCGTCAACGTTACGAATTGGTTGGTTCGTGCCTTTATAGTTATATGGCTCATCTACTGTCGTATAACCGGTAGACCAGCTGAAGTTTTCAATTGCTGGCCCATAGGAAAGAATGGGCTTAATCGTAGAACCAGGTTGGCGCTTTTGGTCAGAGGCGAAGTTCCAATCGAGTCCAGAATAATTTCGACCTCCGCCAATTGCGGCAATTGCACCTGTTTCTGTATCGACAACCGTCATAGCGGCCTGCATGTCATCTGATTCAAATAGGTCGGATGTACTTAACGCATTTTCAACCGCTTGCTGCGCTGCAGGATCTAAAGACGTTTGAATTTTGACACCTTCAGAAAGTAAGTGTGATAGATTGGCTTCTTCTAGTTCAGCTAAAACAAAATCGACATAGGCTGGATATTTCGTTTTGCTCACTTGTCTTTTATCTTCAGAAAGAAGCAATGATGTGATGGGTACTAGTTTTGCTGCATCCATTTCTGCTTTTGTAATTTTTTTATGCTGATACATAAGCCCGAGAACGGTATTACGGCGTTTTTCTGCCCGTTCTGGATTTTTATAAGGATTATAACCATTTGGACTTTGTGGCATTCCGGCTAATAAAGCAATTTCGGGTAGTTCAAGCTCTTTTAAACTTTTACCGAAAATTTCTTTGGAAGCTGTTCCGATACCATACGTATTTCCTGACATAAGAATTTTGTTAAAGTACATTTCAAAAATTTCTTCTTTTTCATATTTACGTTCAAGTTGAAAGGCTAGCCAAGCTTCTTGTGCTTTCCTTTTTAATGTTTTCTCTTCTGTTAGAAAAGAGTTCTTAATAACTTGTTGGGTGAGGGTACTCGCTCCTTGTGAGCCGAAACCACCTCTAAAGTTGGCAATGACAGCACCGCCAAGTCGCCAGAAATCCATTCCGTGGTGTTTATAAAATCGAACATCCTCAGTTGCCAAAATGGCATCCTTAACAGTTTGAGGGATTTCCGCGTAAGGAACAAATTCTCGTTTTTCCACGCCAGACTTCATAAACACATTACCTTTAATATCGAGAAACTCAGATGATAGTGGGTCTTTCAATAGACTTTCATCGAGATCGGGAGCTGAACTGGCGTAAAAAGCAAATAATCCTGCTCCTCCGATGAGTCCAGCCAATCCAATGAGGACAAGCACAAGAAAGATTTTTTTAATAATAGATTTAACGCCTCTTGGTTTATTGCCTTTCTTCTTGCTGCGCTCGGCTTTAACTTTTTCACGTCGTCCTGTTCTTGAATTTATATGATCACTCATTTTACTTCCTACCTTTCATTCGCAACATGCGATAGAGCTTGTAAATAATCGAGTCTTGGATTATAACCGGATAAAACTTCAATACCCACATCCTCAAACTCTGCCAATGTCATCGATTTTCTTCCGCCTGCCTTCATTCTTTCCCAATATTTCTCAAAACTATCATAATGGATGATGAAATAACGGTCAAGTACAGTAAATTTAATGATGAAAAAGACAATTCCGGCTTGTTCTGACACACTTTTCATATGATTGACCTGATGCTCATGAATATTTTGTAATGGGAAAGACGTTACGCTTTTTGTTTCTTTTGCTTCAAAATCAATATACTTGCCCTGCCATACGCCATTAAAATCTGTTGTAGAAGGCGTTCGGAAATAGGCTTCTGTAATAACGGCTGCACTTCTAGCTGGATACTTGACGTTAACAATTTGGATAGGCACGGGCTTTTTATGGATGACAGCTATGCCGTGGCTTACATAATATTCATTCGTGTCATTCAATTCATCCTCCAATGATTTCCCACGATTACTGAATGACAGATTGCTTTTTTTCGGCAAGCTACTTTTCTGAACGGGCACGTATTTCTTACCGTTCGGATACCGGATTGTCATAGTTACCACCTCGCATTTTACTATCATACCATATCAATTGGACGAATTAAGGGAGGGAAAGTTTCAAATCGAACTACTAAGTGCTCGCTTTGTATAGTTTCTGTGTCCTTGACGAAAATTATATAGGGAATGCCAAAGTAATATTTCAATAGAAGGGAGTTGAATGAAATCCAGATAAAAAAGTGATTTGAAATAAATCCTCAAATCACTTTTTGCTAGTTATATTAAATGCCACATCTGTTGATTAACCAAAAAATAACTTAATCAAATAGTAGGGGCTCCATGCTCAATCGCTTTTGGATTACTTTAGATTGAACGACTTCTATACAATAACCGTGCTTTATATATACAGGGATACGACTACGCCGCATCCCTATATATTTCTTCGGTCATCGTATGGTGGTCGTTCATCCGTCGCTCTCCAAAAACGTAGATACACGAAGTGCTAATGCTTTTTGGGACGAGCGAATAGAGGGCTTCTTAACTGGAGAGGGCCGCCAAAGATGAAATTTTGGCGGCCGAAGCCTTGCTCATGGTCTTTTCCATTTTTATTTTTTCTATAAAGCTTGCTAAGAGTAAAGTAGGAAAACCTTGTACAACGTGCAGAGTGCCCGAAATTGCATTTTCGGGCACTTACAATCTTTATAGAAAGCCATCCATTCTTTTCTTTCCAAGAAACTGTATTTATCACTTAAATATTGTAGATACGTGACAGGCAACTATTCATAATAAGATGACCGGAAAATGCATGGCTAGAAATGACGAAGTCATTTCTAGCCATGCTTACTCCTGAAGGAGGAATGAACCCCAATTCCTCCTTGGTAATTATGTCTTGAATAGTTGGCCGAAAGCGAACCGGAACTGAGCTAGTGAAAAATATAGTTTTCATACCTTTGTTTATCTGCGATTTATTCAAGTAAATCGTTAATCAACAGACGTGATTAAATGCTTATTTCTATCTGATTACCTTCCGGATCCAAAACGCAACTCTCATAATACCCATCACCAGTCGTTCTTGGTCCACTTATTACTTCATAGCCGTCGTTTTTTAATCGTTGGGTTATTTGATCGACTAATTCTTTGGAGCCGATTGAAAAAGCAAGATGGGTAATGCCGGTTCGGAACAATGGCTTTTCTTGAAATACCATATCCGGTCGGGTCATTAATTCGAGTCTACTTCCTTCGTCAAAAGTTAGGAAATAGGTTTCCAAGCCTGTCTTAGGATTATAGTATTTATCATTTGATTTTGCGGAAAAATAGACCTCGTAGAATTTTTTCATTGCATCTAAATCTGTAGCATAGAGCGCGATATGTTCGATTTTCATCTAGTATTCCCCCCAAGAGTATTGTAATACTTAGTATCTCACCCAACTTAAACCAGTCGTCCCTTCGCCAGCATGGACGCCGACGCAAACACTTAAGGGAAGTACCTGAATTTTTAGGTTCGGAAATTCCTGCAATAGTTCATCCTTCCACGTACCCGCATCATCCGTGTTATTGCAGTGGATGACTGCGATTTCTGGAATGTCGCCTTTTGTCATGTCACTGCGCAATAAGTCGGTGATGTTTTTTCTAGCACGCTTATATGCCCGAACTTTTTCTTGCATCACAGGCTTGCCGTTTTTAATTGTAATAATGAGCTTGATGTTGAGTAAGCTACTTAAAAATGCTTGTGTGCCGGAGACGCGACCACTTTTATGTAGCTGATTTAGGTTAACAGGTATGAAGGCTAATTCTGCATTTTCCTTCATCTTGTTGATAGCCATTACGACTTCTTCCACGTCATGCCCTTCGTTAATCAATTCATTGCCGAATTCAATCATTTTGATCATCGGATAGGAGCCGATTTTTGAATCGATCGGATAGACCTTGAAGTCAACCATTTGTGCAGCTGATTGAGAACTATCAAACGTACCTGACATACCACTAGAAACATGCAAAGCAATGGCGCAGTCATAGCCTTGTAGCTGTAAACTTTCATAAAGAGCGACCATTTCACCAATGGCAGGCTGGGACGTTTTAGGCGGATTTTTAGCTATGTTTAATTTTTCATAAAACAGGTCTTGTGTCAAATCAATGCCTTCTTTAAAAGCGCCCTCATCAAATACAACGCTTAACGGTAAAATATGTACATTGTGTTTTTGGATAAAAGACTCCTCTAGCTGTGCTGCCGTATCCGTAATCCAAGCAACTTTCTTCGTCATGATCAAACGACTCCTCTTATGGTGCGTATTGTAAGCTATCTATTACCGCTAATGTATCCCGCGCATGAAAGGAGTACTAGTGACAGTTGTCATATCTAGTCGAATATTTGTCGACGCTGCCATAAATTGAACATAATTCGTACGATTCGAATATAACGAGGAATATACGTTCTTGTTAAGATGGTACAACCCCCTCATTTCTGCTAAAATAAAAGAAACGTCCGGAAGGGGTGTATGAAGTTGAATTTACAACAAAAGACTGAAAGATTACTTGCAGTTTGCAGGGAATGTTTCGAACGCCACGCACAAATGAGGGAACTCAATCGAGAGCCTGATTTTTTCATAGAAGTTAAACCATATGCCGATCAATATCATACATTGTTGGATGAATGGACAGAGGAAGTATCCGAATTCATCAAGACAGCGAAGCCGAAATATGTCCATCCCGTTCAAATTGACTCCTTAAATGATTCGATGAAGCAGTTTATTGTCCAGTCCTTTTATCAGAAGACAGGGAAAAAACGTTTCGTCTTATCCATTAATTCTGCCGAATATACGTTTAAAACGATTTTAGATGCAATTGAAGTTGCTAATAATGAGGATAGAGCATGATGAAGCAACCAGCTATTCACGAAGTGCTGGAAAAGTTACGGCAGGATCCAGACTTTTCGCCGAATGTGGCTCATTATAAAACGATTGCAGGGAAAGAGGCTGTCTATGCTGAATTCCCAAGTGAGCTTCATCCATCGATTATCAAAGCATTGGCGTCCAAAGGGATTCATCGACTATACAGCCACCAACGGGAAGCGTTTGAATTGGCTTCTGCGGGGGAGTCATTTACGGCGGTTACACCGACAGCTTCGGGAAAATCACTCTGTTATCATCTACCTGTCATGCAAAGTATTTTGGAGGATGAATCTTCACGAGCAATTTATTTATTCCCAACAAAAGCATTGGCGCAGGATCAACTAGCCGATCTTCATGAATTAATTGAAGCGAGTGAGGAAACGATTCTCAGTTATACCTATGATGGAGATACAGCGCCAGGACTACGTTCTAAAGTAAGAAAGTCTGGCCATATCGTATTGACGAACCCAGATATGCTACATTCGGGGATTTTGCCGCATCATACGAAATGGGTATCGTTATTTGAGAACCTGAAATATATTATCATTGATGAGCTACATACGTATAAAGGTGTGTTCGGGAGTCATGTGGCCCATGTACTGCGCAGACTACAACGAATCTGTCACTATTACGGTAGCGATCCCATGTTCATTTGTACATCGGCGACCATTGCCAATCCACGGGAGCTTTCGGAGTCATTGACGAATAAGGACATGCAATTGATTGCCAACAACGGAGCACCTGCGGGGAAAAAGCATTTTATATTTTATAATCCACCAGTTGTTCATCCGACGTTTGGCATTCGGAGAAGTGCTGTTTTAGAGGTGCGAGACGTTGCGGCATTGTTGTATCGAGAAGGCATTCAGACGATTATTTTTGCGAAAAGTAGAGTAAGAGTTGAAATGCTTGTTACTTATATGAAGGAACTGACGAAGAAAAAACTGTTCGATGAGACGGTGATGGGCTATCGGGGAGGTTATTTACCTTCTGAACGACGCAAGATTGAAAAAGGATTGCGTGAAGGAACGATTCGCACAGTTGTTAGTACGAATGCATTGGAGCTTGGCATTGACATCGGGCAATTGCAGGCGTGCATTATGACCGGTTACCCGGGAAATATTGCAAGTGCTTTTCAACAAGCAGGGCGCGCAGGGAGGCGACAGGAAGAAGCGTTGATTATTTATGTCGCCCAATCTGTCGCGCTCGATCAATACATTATTGAACATCCTGATTATTTGTTAGGCCAATCACCCGAAGAGGCACGCATTCATCCAGATAATATGTTCATTTTAATGGATCATCTGAAATGTGCTTCATTTGAATTGCCTTTTTCATCGACGGAAACTTATGGAGAGTTTGAAGTACAGGAATTACTAGCTTTTCTTGAAAGTGAAGGAGTCCTCGTCAAGACGACAGACAAATGGCATTGGATGACGGAGCGTTTTCCAGCAAGTGAAGTAAGCCTGCGTTCTGCCTCTCAAGAAAACGTCGTCATTATCGACAAAACCCATCCGAAAGCTACAAGAGTTATCGGCGAGATGGATCGCTTTAGTGCGATGACGCTTCTTCACGAAGAAGCTATCTATATTCATCAAGGAACGCAATTCCAGGTCGAGATCCTCGATTGGGAAGAAAAGAAAGCGTACGTCACTGAAATCGATGTCGATTACTTCACTGATGCTAATCTAGCAGTAGAATTAAAAGTGATGAATGAAGATCAAGTGCAGTCATTTGGACAACGTGAGGCGGCATACGGTGATATTGCCGTGCTCGCGATTCCGACTATTTTCAAAAAAATCCGATTCGATTCTCACGATAATATCGGCTCTGGGCAGATTTCATTGCCAGCAGAAGAGTTACATACATCGTCTACTTGGTATACCTTCGATATTCCGGAAGGGTGGACGGGTGCCGGCTTAACGGATGCGATGACAGGTGCGGCTTATGCCATTCAGTCATTCATCCCACTCTTTGTGCGCTGTGATAAAACGGATATTCACGTCGTGCCACAAGTGAAAGCTATCCATTCTGGCAAGCCAACCTTCTTTATCTACGATAGTTATCCGGGCGGTATTGGGCTGAGTGAGAAAATATTTGATCGTTGGGATGAATTATTACGCCGGGCAGCTGATCATGTATCGTCATGTCGTTGTGCATCGGGATGTCCTGTGTGTATCGGTGCGCAAGAGGCGGGAATAGGCATGAAGCAAGATGTCCGTTCTTTGTTGCAAGAACTAGCAGGAGGATCCCACTATGTCCTATGAACAAAAGCTGATGCAGATGAAGAAAATGCTGAAAAAGACGGATAGTAAAGTCGCGCCCGAAGTTGTCAAAGTGGTTGCACAAGCTCCTACTTATGAGCAAGCATGGCTTGACGCAGGACTGACTAAAGAAGTGAACAAGCATGGCATTGTTTATAAGCGCATTGTGGAATATGCCAAAGACTATCAGCATGGCGATATTGTTCTTTCAGGATTGAAGTC
Organism: Sporosarcina beigongshangi; assembly: GCF_033485195.1. Classification (NCBI taxonomy): domain Bacteria; kingdom Bacillati; phylum Bacillota; class Bacilli; order Caryophanales; family Caryophanaceae; genus Sporosarcina; species Sporosarcina beigongshangi. The sequence goes on along the minus strand of NZ_JAWLIR010000010.1, from coordinate 80,953 downwards.
GACATTGGAAGAGTGGAAGAAATCAGGTGAAGCGCATCCTTTGTCACCGGATTTTTCGAAGCCACTCGTTTTTTTCGATACAGAAACGACAGGTTTAAAAGGAGCTGGAACGCTCATTTTTCTCCTCGGTTTTATCGTTGAGACAGCCAGCTCTTTTAAACTAACACAATATGTTTTACCAGGGCCGGACCATGAAGCTGCCTTCTTATATGCATCGAAATTATGGGAAACATCGACGACACTTGTGACGTATAACGGTAAAAGTTTCGATGTTCCCCAGCTAGAAACGCGTTGGACGATGAATCGCAAAGAAATTCCACCGTTGCTCGAACATACACAGATTGATTTGTTACATGGCTCTAGGCGCATTTGGAAAGATGAAATGGGGACGTTTAGACTGCCGGCGATTGAGGAAGAGAAATTAGGCTTCCTGCGCGATGGAGATATTCCAGGTCATATGGCGCCCATTATATATCAGGATGCGGTGAAAAATGGTCGTGCGGAACTTCTGATGAAGGTACTCGTCCATAATGAATGGGATATTCTTTCGCTTGTTGCGCTGTATATTCGTTCGACGGATCTACTGTTGAAGACGGAAACCCCTGAATCGGCGATTTCGCATACGAATATCGGGAAATGGTTCGCAGATTTGAAGTCACATGAGCGGAGCAAGCAAGTTTTTGAAAGTACCATCGCAACTTATGGTGTTGATCATCCCGCAACGCATTTCCACTTTGGTTTTATCCTAAAAAGGGAGCAGCAATACGAGGATGCTGTTGCTTCCTTTACGATTGCCGCAAATGGCCTGACTGGACGTGAACGGATCATTGCGCTTGAGGAATTAACGAAGTTGTATGAGCATAGATTAAAAGAGTTGAACAAAGCATTGGAGATAACACAAGAGGCAATTTGGTTGTTGCAAGTAGCCACTGATTTAACAGAAGCGTTCCAGCACCGTCTAGGAAATGATTTTGCGAAACGGGAAATAAGGATTAAAAGAAAATTATTTCCCGGGCAAGCGCATAAAATGACAAGTGGAGATTAATTAAGACAAAAGCAGACAAATCATGGTATACTGAGTGATATGTAAACAGAGATGGAAGGGCGATTTTTCATGGATACTAAACTGGATTCAAAAACAATTCTTGAAAAGGAATTTAAGGTAGGGCTTCGAGGCTATCAGCAGGAAGAAGTCGATCTATTCCTTGATGATGTCATTCAAGATTATGAAGCTTTTAAAAAGACCATTGTAGAATTGCGTACTGAAAATGCGCGTATGAAAGAAGAGTTAGCAGAAGCACAAAAACGTCCGTCGGCAGGAAGCGCGGGCACAACAAATTTCGATCTTCTAAAACGTATTTCCAATTTGGAGAAGCACGTATTTGGTAGCAAGCTGTTCGATCAAGAATAAAAAAATGCAGTGCAACTATGTTGTAAATGTACTAAAAGTACTGTATACTAATTTTATCATAGTGTAATTTAGGTAATCGCTGCAACGCCTAAGTTGTAGAGGAAAGTCCATGCTCACACGGCTCTGAGATGACCGTAGTGTTCGTGCTCGGCGAAAGAATAAGCCGTGGCTTCACGCATCGCGTGTTGACGGCGGGAATAAATCCTAAGTCTTCGGATATGGATGAGGTTCCCTGAACAGTGCCACAGTGACGTAGCTGATTCGGAAACGGGTCAGATGGAACGCGGTAAACCCCACGAGTGAGAAACCCAAATTATGGTAGGGGCACTCTTCTGAAGGAAATGAACTGATGAAGGGACAGACAGCTGTCTGTAGATAGATGATTACCACCCTAAGTACGAGGCGTGAGCCGTTTGAGTACGCGGGAACAAAACATGGCTTATCGAATTTCCTATGGTATTATGGTTACATCGAATGCTCTCCTATATAATATGGAGAGCTTTTCTTTTTGATTTTAGATGACTTTAGCGAATAGAGTCCCTTTAGCATAGACAATAATAATGAAAACGATAGTGAAATAGTTGATGGAATAGGATTGGAGCTGGATAGGCATGAGTGAATTTAAATTGGTGGCTACGTCTGCAATGGGGTTAGAATCCATTGTTGCGGATGAGGTGAAAGCATTAGGTTTTCAAACGACTTCGGAAAATGGCAAAATTTATTTCCAAGGTGATGCATTAGCGATTGCGAAAACAAATATGTGGCTGCGCGTAGCAGATCGGGTGCGCATTGTAGCAGGCGAGTTCCATGCAACAACGTTTGATGATTTGTTCGAGCAGACAAAAGCGATTCCGTGGGAACGTTTTTTACCGGTAGATGCAGCATTTCCGGTTGCAGGAAAATCTGTGAAATCAACATTATACAGCGTGCCGGATTGTCAGGCGATTGTTAAAAAGGCAATTGTTGAACGTCTAAAGATTGCTTATAAACGAATTGGTTTCTTGGATGAATCTGGACCTTTGTTCAAATTGGAAGTGTCCATTTTGAAAGATAAAGTGACGCTGACGATTGACTCGAGTGGCACAGGGCTTCACAAACGCGGCTATCGCGTTGGACAAGGTGATGCACCGTTGAAAGAAACAATGGCGGCAGCACTTGTCAAATTGACACGTTGGAATCCGGACCGTCCTTTCGTTGATCCGTTTTGCGGTTCTGGTACGATTGCGATTGAAGCAGCGATGATTGGGCAAAACATTGCTCCTGGCTATAATCGTGACTTCTCGGCAGAACAATGGCCCTGGATTAACAAAAGTATTTGGCATCAAGTGCGTGAAGAAGCAGAGGATATTGCAAAATACGACCAACCTGTTGATATTACAGGTTCTGATTACGACCCTCGAATGGTTAAAATCGCACAGGAAAACGCAGCAGAAGCTGGTTTCATGGATTTGATTAATTTCAGACAGTGTGATGTAAGGGATTTGACTGTCGATGGTTTGAATGGTGTTATGGTGGGCAATCCTCCATATGGTGAGCGTCTCGGTGAAGTAGAGGAAGCGGAAGATATTACACAGGAGCTGGGTCGTATTATGAAGAATTATCCGTCTTGGTCCGTTTATATGCTGTCTTCATTGGAAAACTTTGAGACAATGTATGGAAAAAAAGCAACGAAAAAGAGAAAATTATTCAATGGCTTTATCCGCACTGATTTGTATCAGTTCTGGGGACAACGCCAATAATCAATAGATTAAGGTATGTGGAAGAGGACAAGCCCTCTTCCTTTTGCATGTAAATTAGGAAGGGGTTTCATATGAAAAGTAAGATGCCATTCCCATTATCTAAAGAAAAATCATTTTATGAGTCATTGAATGATTGGATAGGGGACACGTTGTACGATGATTTAACCGAAAAAGGATTTGAATGCCGTGATGAACAAATCTATATGGCGTTTCAAATTGAACAGGCGCTGAAGGAGAAGAAAGTGCTGTTTGCAGAGGCGGGTGTAGGAACGGGGAAGACAATTGCTTATTTACTACCTGCGATTGCCTATGCGCGATATACGGGGAAACCAGCCCTCATTTCATGTGCGGATGAGACGCTCATTGACCAGCTCGTCAAAGAAGACGGAGATATCCGCAAAGTGGGTGAGGCGCTTGGGCTAGATATTGACGTGCGTTTGGCTAAGTCACGCGACCAATATTTATGCTTGAAACGCTTGGAGGAAACGGGCAATACGTCGACAGAAGAGTATATTGAGTGGATTGAAGATAGTCTTCCAGAATTCGTGCATGGCAATGCTTCCTTGCAATCTATTCATCCTTATGGAGAGCGTTCTGATTATCCAGCTTTGAGTGATGAACAGTGGAAAACAGTGAATTTCCACCCGATTCAGCAATGTGCAGCATGTGATATTCGTAATCGCTGTGGGCAAACGATTCACCGTAACCATTATCGTGAAGCAGTTGAACTAGTTATTTGTTCGCATGACTTCTATATGGAGCATATTTGGACGAAGGAATCGCGAAAGCGCCAAGGACAATTGCCGTTACTGCCAGAAGCTTCGATGATTGTTTTTGATGAAGGGCATCTTTTGGAGTATTCAGCACAACGTGCATTGACGTATGAGGTGCAAAATAGCACATTACTGAATTTGCTAGAGCGTATCATGGTGGACGGCATTCGTGAGAACACGTTGCAGCTTATGGAGCGTCTAATTGATACACATGAAGCCTTTTTCACACTGCTTGATAAGCTAGCAGATGATTCGGATAATGAACGTAAAGCGATTGAGAAAACAGCTGAATTACTGGCGATTGGTAAGGAATCCGTTCAAATCTCGACGGCACTTCTTGAAGAGTTCGTATTTGATGGAGAATTGTTTATCATTCCAGAGTATGATTTGAAAATGGTTGAAGAATATTTGGATCAATACATCTATTCGATGGAGCTGTTTACGTCACAAAATGATGCAGTCGATTGGTTGGAAGAACGTGAAGGCGAGTCGACGCTTGTTATCATGCCGCGCCTTGTGACAGATATTTTAAGAGAAAAATTGTTTTCATCGAAAACACCGATTGTCTTTTCATCTGCAACATTGTCAGTAGGAGAACAGTTTACCTATTTGGCAGACGGCTTAGGTATCCAAGACTTCCTATCATTTTCAGTGGAATCGCCATTTGACTATGATGAAGTGATGAAAGTTTTTGCGACGGATGTTGAGGTTGGAGGCAAAGCACAGCGTGCGCTTGAGCTATTGGAAGACGGGGAGCAAACACTCATCTTGTTCAAGTCAGAACGGGCGATGCAACAGTTTAAAGATCAAGTTCCTGCTAACTGGCAAGACCGCATTGCTTTTGAAGGGGAACGGGAATTATCTTCGATTGTCCGTGAGTTCCAGCAAAAGCAAGTCCCTGTTCTTTGTTCGTATCACTTATGGGAAGGCTTAGACATTCCGCAAGATGCATTGACGCGCGTCATTATTTATGACTTGCCGTTACCACCTTCGGATCCATTGTTCGATGCAAGACGTCAGCATGCGAAAGATCCTTTCCGTGAAGTGGATTTACCTTTCATGCTGCTCAGATTGCGCCAAGGTGCAGGACGTCTGATCCGAACGTCTGCCGATTCTGGAACGGTTCATTTGCTACTTGAAGGCGAAGAACAGCGTATGAAGGCTGAAATTGAGGGGATTTTCCCTGTTCAGATGAAAATGACGAATTAATAACAGATATACGGCTCTCCTGGTACAATGGGAGGGCCTTTTCTTATATATGTTGGGTAGATGTCCAAATTTAACTGAGCGTAGTCGCCTTAAAAGGGAAAATGCAAAGGAGTAACTAACTAGGCTGGAGGCATCCCCAAGCGCCGAAGCGGAATTCTGTAAAATCACTCATTCTCCAAACTATAGGACAGTAAAGAATTATGTTAAAATAAAGACAGGGTATTACGAGGGAGGAATTAATTTGACGACTGAAGCGAACTTTTTAGCGTTGCTGAAAAAAATGAGTGCTTATTCTGAGGCACTGAACATTATGTACTGGGATATGCGGACGGGGGCACCGAAAAAGGGTATTGCGGCGCGGTCTGAGGCAGTCGGTACATTGTCATCTGAATTGTTTAAAATGAGTGTCTCTGAAGAAATGGGCGGCTATCTAGATGAGTTAGGGAAAAAGATGGATTCGCTCGATCCGATTATCGCTAAAACGGTTGAAGCAGTAAAAGAAGAGTATGATCGAAGTGAAAAAATTCCAGCAGAAGAACATCGGGAATTCGTTGTGTTGGCCTCGCAAGCGGAATCCGCATGGGAAGAAGCGAAAGACCAAGCAGATTTCGAAAAGTTCCTGCCTTATCTCGAAAAAATTGTTGCAACGAAGAAAAAATTTATCGGCTATTGGGGTGTGAAGGATGGCAATCCTTACAATACATTACTCGACCAATACGAGCCGGGCATGACAACGGATATTATCGACAAGGTATTTAACCAGTTAAAGGAAACGATTGTGCCGTTAGTGAAGAGAATTTCGGAATCTGGTAAACAGCCGGACACTTCTTTTTTATTCAAGAAGTTTCCAAAAGACGGTCAAAAAACATTTAGCCATGATATTTTGCAACAACTTGGTTATGACTTCGAGGCAGGACGTTTAGATGAAACCGTCCATCCCTTTGAAATGGGCATCAATCTTGGCGACGTGCGTATCACAACCAAATACGATGAGCATGATTTCCGTTCAGCTATATTTGGAACAATACACGAGTGTGGTCATGCATTGTATGATCAAAATATTGATAAGGCGCTTGATGGATTACCGATTGCGCAAGGAACGTCGATGGGCATTCACGAATCACAATCATTATTTTTTGAGCAATTTATTGGCCATAACGAAAATTTTTGGACGTATAACTTCGACCTATTAAAGAGCCGATCACCTGAACAATTTGAAGGTGTATCATTGGAGGAGTTCTTGCGCGCTATTAATTATTCCAAGCCGTCCTTAATTCGAATTGAAGCAGATGAATTAACGTATCCACTTCATATTATGATTCGTTATGAAATTGAAAAAGGCTTATTTAACGGAGATTACGAAGTGAAGGATTTGCCGCAAATATGGAATGACAAGTATGAAGAGTACCTTGGGGTCCGTCCAGAAAATGATGGAGAAGGTGTTCTGCAGGATGTTCACTGGGCAGGTGGTGACTTCGGTTATTTCCCTTCCTATGCGCTAGGTTATATGTACGCGGCACAGTTGAAGGTAGCGATGCTAAAAGACATTCCGAACTTTGATGAGCTATGTGGACAAGGGGAATTCACTCCTATTTTAGGCTGGTTAACCGAGCATGTACATCAATACGGCAAAATGAAAAAGCCGTTGGAGATCATTCAAGATACAACAGGTGAAGGACTAAATGCTAATTATTTGGCTAATTATTTGTCCGAAAAATATACAAAATTATATAATCTATAAATAAAAAAGTGCTGTATCATTCATCGGTGAATGGACAGCACTTTCTGTTTAGGCTTCGTCAATTGTCAGTAGAACATTCAGCATTGAACCATCTTCAAGTCTCACGGGAAGCTTGAATGCTTGTTTGAAACCAAAGAACTTCATTGTCCCAGTCATAACAGTTGGGGGAGAAATATCAAGAATAAGGCCATCTTTTTCAAGCAACGTACATAAATTTCCGGCAACCATATTGCCAAGTTCACCGGTAAAGGACTCAACCATTTCGCCTTCAATGGACATACCAAACATGGCCTGTCCAATCTGACCAATCACTTCGGTAGTTGTCTCAAGAATTAAACGCCCTTTTATCCCGCCAACAAGTCCGATTAGTACACTAATTTCTTTTTGTTCATAAGGCTGTACGGTCATTGATGGAGATAAAACATCTAATTTAACTGGGATGACAGTTGTTAGAGAGGCAATAGTACCATTTAAAATCATTTGAACATGTTTAGAAGTGCTCACTTAGCTTCCCACCTTTTAAAATTTATAATAGTCCAATCATACCATAGTAAACTATTGATAATGCAATATTCGACAAAATTCCTCGATTTATTTTTTTCCATTAGTTGAGTTAAGAAAAATGGTATGATAGGAACAGCAATTGATGAAGGGACCGAGTGAACAATGCAAGAACTACCACAGTTAATTAAACAAGCAGCTACCTATGGTCAGCTCTTTATAGCACATGACGATGAAGAACGATTTAAGAAAACAGAACTATTTGCGGCGAAATTAATCGATAAAGAATATACAATCGGATTTGCGGGCCATTTCTCTGCGGGTAAATCATCTATGATTAACGCATTGACGGGGGATGATTTGCTGCCATCCAGTCCAATCCCTACGAGTGCCAATATCGTGAAGGTGCGAAAGACTGATACAGATTACGCTGTTATTTACAGGACAGATGGCACAGCTGTGAAGTACGGTGGACATGGCTTCCCAGCAGCCATCAAATCATTTAGTAAAGATGGCGTGGCCGTTTCGCTAGTTGAAATTGGACATACGGGATCTCAATTACCAGAAGGCATTACGGTGATGGATACGCCCGGTGTCGATTCAACGGATGATGCGCATCGTTTATCAACAGAATCTGCACTCCATTTGGCAGACCTTGTTTTTTATACGATGGATTATAACCATGTACAATCGGAATTGAATTTCCGTTTTACGAAGGAATTGATGCGTTATAACGATAACGTTTATTTAATCATCAACCAGATTGACAAACACCGTGACAGTGAACTGTCATTTGAAGATTTCAAACAATCGGTTGAAGATTCATTTAAAATGTGGGGCGTCGTACCGAAAGGAATCTTTTATACATCATTGAAGGATGTGGACCATCCACATAATGATTTCAGTGCTGTGAAAGCGATTGTCGATGGCTCGATGGAAAATTGGCAGCAACGCTTTGTCGAAAATGCGAAGCAAACGCTTATCAAATTGAAAGATGAGCATAGCCAATTTTTAGCTGATGAAATCGAGGAACGAAAAAATACCTATTCCACAGTTGTTGCGGAAAGTGAATGGCAAAGCCAAGATGAATTACAAGAAGAAGTGACAGAATCTAAAAAAATGTTAACTCTTTTGTCGGGCGATGAATTTGCTACAACATTTGAAAATGAGCGCAATAGTCTGATGCAAAGTGCGGCGATCACACCTTATGAAACCCGTGAACTGTTAAAGGCTTATTTGGAGTCATTGTCCTCTCGTTTCAAAGTCGGTTTACTTTTCGGTGCAAAAAAGACAGCAGAAGAAAAAGAGCGTCGTAAACAAGCATTAGCCAATAACATGGGGGAACTCGTCCACGCTCAAATAGAAGTTCATTTAAAAACGCTTATGAAAAAGTCATTGAAAGAGGCCGGTATTTTAACGGATGAACGGTCGCTTACGATTGACGGAATGGACTTGTCCATTCCTTTTGCGGATATTGAAAAAGAATTCAACGTGTCAGATGTTATTACAGGTGACACCGTGCTGAACTATTCTGAACGGATGAAAACGGCTATTCACGCTACATTCCGTCGACTAACAGACGAATGGAAACATGATATGGCGCTAATTGCATCGACAGCAGGCGACGACAATGCCGGTATGCTTGAGCAGAAGGTACGTCGGTTGGATGAAAAATTACAAGCGATAAGGAAAGTTGAAGAGGTAGAAGTCCAATTAGCTACCCTCGAAACAAGTATGGAAAGTCCATCGAAGTCGATAATTACAGGGCGAGATACACTCCTTCAAAAATGGGAGACTCGTGAAACGCTTCAAACGATGGAATTCACTGAAGAGCAAGTAACGAGTATTCCAGAAGAAATAATAGAGAATAATGAAAACGTTGAGCAGCCAGAGCTGACAAAAATGACTTCTGATTCGGAAAAAGTCGTTGCACAAGCGATTCAAGTCGCACATTCAGTTGAAAGTATTCCTGGTTTTCTGGAAACAGCTGACTATTTACGTAAGAAAGCGGATCGGTTGGATGGGCAAGAATTTACCATCGCATTATTTGGTGCATTTAGTGCAGGAAAATCTTCATTTTCCAATGCGCTTATCGGTGAAAAAGTATTGCCGGTTTCACCGAATCCTACAACCGCGGCGATTAACCGTATCCGCCCTGTTTCTGCCGGTAAAGAAGACGGAACAGCGGATGTTCTGTTAAAAACGGAGGAACGTATGCTAGAGGATGTAAGCCGCTCATTTGAAGCATTAGGTGTTGATGTTTCAGAATTGAATGAGGCCTACCAAAAGGTAGATGAAGCCCTTCATACGGAGTTGCAGGATGAAAACCTCCATATCCATAAAGCATTTGTCTCTGCTTTCCAGAAAGGCTATCCGATTTATAAAAATGAATTGGGTGCAATTATTAAAGCTGAGCGGGATGAATTCGTTAAATTTGTTGCGCAAGAAGATCGTAGCTGTTTTGTTGAATCTATCGATTTTTATTATGACTGCGAGTTAACGCGAAAAGGAATTACACTTGTTGATACCCCCGGGGCTGATTCGATAAACGCGCGTCATACAGATGTAGCATTCGAATATATTCGAAATGCCGATGCGATTTTGTTCGTCACGTATTATAATCATGCCTTTGCCAGAGCGGATCGGGAATTCCTTGTCCAACTAGGACGGGTGAAAGATGCGTTTGAGCTCGATAAGATGTTCTTCATCGTCAACGCGATTGACTTGGCTTCCAATGAGGAGGATGCGGAGGCAGTCAAAACCTTCGTTTCAGATGAACTGCAGAAGTTCGGTATTCGCAATCCGAGGGTCCATGGCATTTCAAGTTTACAAGCACTTGAGGCCAAAGTGGAAAATCGACTGGATCCATTTATGTCACCATTCGAAGAGGAGTTTCATCATTTCCTTGAAAATGATTTAAAAGGACTCGCTGTGCAGGCGTTGGAAGAGGAAACAGTGAAAACGATTGAGCGCCTGTCGTCACTGATTTCACGGACGGAAACAAATATGACGCGCAAAGCAGAGCGGCTAGAAGAGTTAAACAAAATTGAGGGGGAAGTGCGTCAGCATTTTGCTTATAATTTTGCAGAAGTGTTAAGGAAAGCGACGAATAACGAGCTAAGTGAGCTTGTCTATTATATTTTACAGCGAGTATTTCTACGCTACGGTGATTTTTTCAAAGAGGCATACAGTCCATCTATCTTCGTCAATAACACGGCAGATCGGGCACTGAAGGCGGCACTTGCTGAAACGGTTCAAATGATTGGCTTTGATTTGACGCAGGAGCTGAAAGTGACCAATTTACGGATGCTTAATTTCATGAAAAAACAATTGAATGAACGTCAACGCATTGAAGTAGCTCATTTACATGACAAAGATAGCTCCATTGTACCTTCTCCATACGAGGCGCAGGATGCGGATATGCTGTCATTTGATGCACCGTACACAGACCCAAGTGTTTACGCCCGTGTCAATAAGTTATTCAAAAATCAAAAAGCGTTCTTTGAAAAAGGAGAACGAGATCTATTGAAGGACCAGCTGGAGGAATTGCTCAAGCAAGACGCCTCTACTTATCTCGGACATGAAAAAGAATTGCTTGAAAAGTGGACGGATAGTTGGATTGACAGCGAAGCAGAAGGGCTTAGACAGCATTTGTTAAAGGAAAGTTTGACACAAATTGCTTCGGAACGAACCCTTTTACAAGGGACTGACCAGCTTAATGAATGGCGTGCTGTTTATGAAAAACTACTAGTGAAGGAGCTGGTTTAATTGACGAAGGTATTTGTTTCCGTAAAAGATGTGGACTCTCGTGTTGCGAAATGGATTGACACTCGGTTTTCCTTGCAGGATGTGCAGGAAGGTCAGCGGAAGTATGCGCAAAGTCATGTATCAGGAGCAGTGTATTGGGACTTAGAGCGTGATATGTCTGATATGACAAAAACAGCTGGACGTCATCCAATGCCGGAGAAGGAAGCCTTAACGGATCTTTTCCGTAAAAGTGGACTGTCGTTAGATGACCTTATCGTCATTTATGATGATGGAGGTAGCCCATTTGCCGCTCGTGCTTGGTGGCTGTTGCAATATGCAGGATTCAGTCATGCTGTTATCGCGCTCGAAGGATTTGAAGCGATTAAGCAGGCTGGTATTTCGGTTGACAGTACACAACCAGAGCCTATCGAAACTTTAGTTTCTCCTACTTGGAATGAAGGGATTTATGCATCTCGCCAGTTCGTCGAGGAGACAGTTGCCGGTGAAACATCGAGTGTTTTATTAGATGCTCGCTCTGCCGAACGCTATCGTGGTGAAAAAGAGCCGATAGATCCGATTGCGGGACGAATTCCGGGTGCGCTGAACTTTGACTGGGAACTGCTGAAAAAAGAGGGCATCTATAATATGGATGAGGCGGTCAAAGCACAGCTGTCCCAAGTAGTGGCTCCAGCACAACAAGTAACCGTTTATTGCGGGAGCGGTGTGACTGCGGCGCCATTATACGCCATGCTTAAGCATAATGGCTTTGACAATGTTCGTTTATATGTCGGTAGCTATAGTGACTGGATTTCACAAGAAGCCGCCAACATTGAGAAAGATTGAGGGGACTATACTTATGCGCTATGCATTACTAGGTGACATTCATTCATCCAAACAGGACTTAGAAAAAGTTTTAGCTGATATTTTGGCCAAAGCACCGGGAGCGGAGCTGATGGGAACGGGTGACTTGTTTGAATGCATCATTAGTAAAAAGAATATTACGGATAATAAATTTACAAATCTTGAAGAGGTTATGCTAATTCCTGAAGGTTTTCCGGAGTTATTAAGATTTCCTTCAGTAAGTGGCAATCAAGAGGATCGTATTTTATGGATTACAGAAACGGATAATCCACTACGGGCAAAATTAGCAGCGTTGCCAGAAACAATAGAAATGGGTCACGCTAAAGTGATGCACGGCCATCAGTGGCGTTGGGGAGGCGAACCATGGGCATTAGTTCATGAAAGCGTTGAGCAATCATTTGTTTTTTATGGGCATAGCCATCAATCAGGTTTGTCAATCAACGGAGTTCAACAAGAAATCGAATACGGCATTCCGTACAGTGTTGAAGGCGAGAAAGTACTCGTTAATGTCGGGGTGGTTATCGGGGATTGTGAATGGCTATTGTACGATGTGGAGGAACAAACAGTTACTTTTATGAAAGTATAATGAAAAAAGACTGAAGCAAGTTTGGCTTCAGTCTTTTCTATGAATCGCTTCTCTCGCTAGCGCATCCGCCGCACGATTGTCAGCGTCTGAAATCCATTTGATGAAAAAGAAATCAAATGTTGTGGCGATGGCAAGAATTTGTGCCAAAATATGTTTATGGGCTTCATTCTTCACAAATTCTTTTTCTACAGCCATAACAACAATTTGGGAATCGGAACGCACGGATACAATACCTGTCGTTAGCTTGGCGGCTTCTTCCATGCCGCGAAGTAAGGCTTGGAATTCAGCAGAGTGATTATCTGTCGGTGCAATCGGTTCAGAAAATCTTAGCTGATGACCTTCACCTTTAATGTAGATGCCAATGCCACTTTTTCCCGGATTGCCAGCGCTGGCACCATCGACGTATACTTCAAGCATATTTGCCACCTCAATTTAATTGAATAGTTGTGTCTTCGGAGAATGCGTATTAGAATAGAGGAATCATGTTTGTGGAGGAAGGTTATGAATAAAACAATAATTATGAGTGAAATAGATGGTATTTTAACTAGTTATTGTGAAGGCTGTTTCTTGAAAAAGCAGCTGTCCAAAGAGCGGGGAAAGACAGGTGCACATCAGTTTTGTATTAAGACCTGCACGATCGGCGAGCAGCTTCAGTTTTTGGGGCGAGAGATTAATAAAATCGGAAAATAATATCCCGCTGGAACTTGCATCAGCGGGATTTTGTGTTCAATCATTCATCTCCAGATTTTAAGACATTCGCCGCCTGAGGACCTCGATTTCCTTCGATAATTTCGAAAGATACAGTTTGCCCTTCGTCAAGCGTTTTAAAGCCTTCTGATACAATACCGGTAAAGTGGACGAACACATCTTCCCCGTCATCCGCTTCGATGAAACCATAGCCTTTTTCATTGCTGAACCATTTCACTTTTCCCTGGTACATGTAGACTCCTCCTCGGCGTTTCAATGTCCAATCCATCATAACATGGATGATTTAACTATACATGAATCGACAATTTGCGTCAATGATATGCCTGAACTTTCTGAATGGGTTGTACAATATTTTATTAATTAAAAATGGGGTGAATTTATGGAAGTACTATTAGATAAATGTCAGCAAATTGTTGAAGGAATTTACAATCAGTTTGATGCAAGTCATGATTTTGCGCATATTGAACGCGTATTGAAAAATGCGGAAGAAATTTTACAAAAAGAAGCAACTGCGAATGAGGAGGTCGTTCGTCTAGCCGTTTTGTTGCACGATATTGATGATGCAAAATATCAAACGGAGGGGCAGTTAACGGCTACAGATATTTTACAGACAATCGGTGCATCAGAAGATTTGGCGCTGCAAGTCTTAGCGTGTGTAGAAAGTGTGTCATTCAGCGGTGGTAATGCTAAGGAGCTTACCTCGATTGAAGGGGCAATTGTTCGCGATGCAGATCGTTTGGATGCGATTGGAGCAATTGGTATTGCGAGAACGTTTGCATTCGGTGGGGCAAGAGGTAGAAAGCTTTATGACAAAAGTGAAACGGCACGTGGCAGTATGTCTGAAACGGAATACCGTGGGAAGGAAACCGCGTCGGTCACGCATTTTTATGAAAAATTGCTGTTGTTGAAAGAATTGATGGTGACAGAAGAGGGCAAGTGCTTAGCAGAGCAACGGCATGATTATATGGTAGGTTTTTTGAAGCAGTTGGAGCGGGAAATCGGATTGGAATAGAAGGTTGAATCGGACACTATTACAAGCAACAAGCGCCACAGCGACTGGATTTGCTATGGCGCTTGTTTGTTTTATTGTATTTTAATCATTCACTACGCGTTTAAATTCGAGATAGCGCGTGCCTTGGAATGTCAGCATTCCCACATCTCCTTCGGCAAGCATACCGTATTCAGAGCCTTTCATGCCTAACTCCATGCGGTCGCCACTTTCGACTTGAAAGGTGACATAATACCATGTGCTAGCAGAAGAGTCACCCGATCCGCCGGATGTATTGGTGCGCTTGGTAACCACTTCAGCAGGTACGGTTAGCTTTGGTGAGTTGTTGTTTTTACTCCACTTACTAATACTACCTATGATTGCGACTAAAATAAATCCAAACACAATAATAAATACGATGCCGATGAAGATTGGAACAGCCGAAAACATGAAATCACCAAATGGATCAAATCCCATTTACAATCACCCCTTACATTTAAGTAGAATAGTTTTTATACGTTCTAGGTTAACTAATAGTTTCAAAACTTTCATACTATCAAAAAAATCCCTCTTTGATATTTACAACCTACTTCTCTATACTAATATAAATAGTCGGGAGATCCATCTATATATTTAGACAAAATGGGAGGGGGAATAATAATGAAATATGTGAAAATCATTGCACAAGTCATTTTATTATATAGTTTTGTACTTGTAGGCAACTGGCTACAAAGTTTTTTTCACATACCTCTTCCAGGTAGTATTATTGGGCTGCTATTACTATGGGCGGCTCTGTCGTTGAAAATTTTCCGACTACACTGGATTGAAACGGGCTCTTATTTTCTTTTATCCTTTATCCCGCTTTTTCTTTTACCTGCGACAGTCGGGGGGATGGACTATGGACATATTTTCAAAGGCAAAGGCTTTCTGTTAATCCCGATTACAATAATTAGTACATTTTTGACGATGTGGATTTCGGGCTATACAAGTCAATTCATTGCTCGGAAAGCGGCTAAAAGGAGGGGGGAAGTACCATGCGAATAATGATGCTGACCGTCCTTTTTTTCTTCATGACAATCTCCACGTATATGGTGATGAATTTCTTCTATGTAAAATATCGTCGTTCTTTTTTAATTCCCATCCTGACATCGACAGTTACTGTAATTGTAATCCTTCTGTTGTTCAAAGTCCCTTATTCAACGTATATGATTGGGGGCAAGTGGCTGGATGTATTGTTAGGTCCAGCAATCGTTGCATTGGCCATTCCGTTATATAAACAGCAGGATTTGCTTAAAAGGAATGTACTCCCGATTATTGGAGGAGTGTTAATGGGGGTACTTGCTGGAATGGTGAGTGGCGTGTTGTTTGCCAAGTTATTCGGTTTTTCACAAGATGTAATTTTATCATTATTACCGAAATCCATTACAACGCCTATTGCAATCCAAATTACAGCGGCAGTAGGAGGTATTTCTTCATTAGCAACTGTATTTGTCATGATTGCAGGTTTTTCGGGAGTCATTTTCGGACCGATGTTGTTTAAATGGACTCGAATCGATACGGCGATGGGGCGGGGCATAGGTTTAGGAGCTGGGGCACATGCACTTGGTACATCCAAAGCGTTGGAACTTGGTGAGCAGGAAGCGTCGATGAGCTCGGTTTCCATGACATTATGTGCTATCATCGGTTCTATTCTAGGTCCAGTTTTCGTGTGGCTGTTTTATTGATATCCGCAGGCGAGCGAAATTGAGCGAGCAGGGAGTCTAAATGCTCTGCTCGCTCAATTTCGGGTATCTGTCATTCGACGAGGATACCCGCTTTTCGTAATGCATCTTCGGCATTTTTTATTTGCTCTTCATTGTCTGCGACGATGGTGTGAAGGTGGATACCTTCTTCCGTCAATTTCGATAAGTAAACCGCACTCGACTCACTAATTCTTTTAATAAATTGTTGCACCTCATTGCGATTAGCTACCATGATTGAGGCGCTAAGATCCCCGTAAACAGGATGTTCGATTTTTACGTCTTTAACAGTAACACCATTGTCGACAAGAATATTCAATTCCTCTTCGGTCTGCTCCGGTTTGTGTTGACAGACGATTACTTTTTCGATTTTACTCGGTGTTGTTTGTGTATGCATATAAATGTAGCCTTGACTTGTCGCAATGATTGGCTCATTTTTTGCTTTAAGCAATGTAATATCCCCGACAATAACTTGGCGACTGACATTGGTCATTTCTCCAAGCTCTTTCCCTGTCATTGGTTGAACAGATGCTTGCAATGTGTCAATAATCAATTGACGGCGTTCATGTCCAGGCATTTTTTTATTTTCACTCATGCTAATCCCTCCAGCACTTTCATTTTAACATAATTGGCAAGAAGGCACGCTGTTCGGCGAATAAATCTGAGCCACTGATACAAATATCAGAAAATAGTTTGAATTCTGCTAACGTTTGTGGTAAGTTAATTTATAATAAATATGAAGTTTAAACTTCATTGTATAAAATAAAAAAGGTATCACTTCAAAAAAGGAAGTTAGAAAATGACATTAAAAACACGTATTCATGAACAGTACAACCAACTGTCGAAAAGTCAGAAAAAAGTTGCGCTCTATGTCATTGATCATCCGAAAAGAGTTGCGATGGCTTCAGCGCAAGAGGTTGGGGTGACCATTGGCGTCAGTGAAACGACAGTTATCCGCTTTTGCTATAGCCTGGCTCTTTCGGGTTATGCAGAATTGCAGAAGATGACACGTGAACAATTGTTTTCGCAGGAAAGCAGTCTGACAACCTATCAAGAATCCAAGCTTGCACTGGAGCAAGAACCTCATTTTTTTGAAAAAGTGATGGAGCAGGATCAGAGATATATTATGGAGACAATGAAACAAATAAAAGAAGCAGATTATGAAACGGCCATTGAACGCCTTTCTACAGCTGAGACGGTCTATGTTCTTGGCCTTCGTTCATCGTATACCGCAGCCAATTGGCTTTCTTATACACTTGGTTTAGTGAGGGAAAATGTCCAGTTGTTGCGACCAGAAACGGAAGATGTCGTTCAAACGCTGAGTCAAATGAATGATCACTCCGTTGTCATTGTCATTTCATTTCATCGCTATTTAAAAGAAACGATACAAATAGCGCAATTGGCTCATAAGCAAGGTGCATTCATGATTGGCATCACGGATTCTTTGTTGGCACCGATTCATGCGTTTAGCGATGTGCTATTCCCGATGTATTCTCCAAATAAGTCGACGCTTGATGCAACAGCTTCTTTGTTTTCATTTATGAATGCGATTGTTGCCGGGTTGTCTGTAAAAGAAAAAGAAAGTTTCGAAAAACGACAGCAAACGTATCAATCAATATCGAGTGATTTCTTATTTGTTGAAGGAGTAGAAGGAAATTGAAAACTGTATTACAAGAAGTGAAACCAACAGTCGAAGAGTTGTTCAATCATTTGCATGCACACCCTGAAATCAGTTGGCAAGAAGTTGAAACGACGAAGTATCTAAAACAATTGATGGAGAATGAAGGACTTCAAGTGACGACATTCGATGATTCTACGGGACTAGTTGCGACAATGGGGACTGGAGAGTATTGTGTAGGGCTTCGTACGGATATCGATGCACTCTGGCAAGAAGTCGATGGGGTTTTCCAAGCGAATCATTCATGTGGTCATGACGCGCATATGACCATCACGGTGGGTGCGTTGCTTGTACTGAAAAAACTCGGCTACCCGAAAACAGGTCGATTGAAAGTGATTTTTCAACCTGCCGAAGAAAAAGGGACAGGTGCATTGTCGTTCGTGGAAAAAGGTGTCGTTAACGATGTCGATTATTTGTATGGCATTCATTTGCGCCCGATTCAGGAAATCAGTCATGGTTACTCAGCACCTGCCATTTTGCACGGTTCAGCAAAAATGATAAAAGGGTCAATTATTGGAACAGATACGCATGGAGCAAGACCGCATCTCGGTCAAAATGCCATTGAAGTGATGGCTCGTCTTGTTCAGGCGATTCAGTCCATCCATGTCGATCCGACGGTGCCGCACTCCGCGAAAATGACGATGTTTCAAGCGGGGGGAGAGTCGGCGAACATTATCCCGGGAAATGCAAGTTTCAGCCTGGACCTCCGCGCGCAAACAAACGAAGTCATGGATCAGCTGATGAGCCAGGTGGCAAAAGCCATTCATGCGGTTGCGGCGATGTCTGATGTTACCATTGATTATGAAGTGCAAGCTGAAATTGTGGCAGCTCAAGTGGATGAGATTGCGGTAGAACTGATGGCAAATGCGATAAGGGAAACAGTCGGTGAAGCGTTTCTAGCACCGTCCATCGTTACGCCAGGTGGCGAGGATTTTCATTATTACACGTTAAAAAGGCCGACTGTCAAAACGACGATGCTCGGTCTTGGATGCGACTTGTCGCCAGGGCTTCATCATCCGAACATGACATTCAATCACGACAGTATACAAACGGGTATTGAAATACTCGCACGAACAGTTATGCATACGTTTGAGCTGTTAGAGAAGGGGCAGTGAGTTTATGGAAGCGAATCTATCCATACGCAAATTAGAAACGAATGAAGAAATGAGCTGGGTCCAAACGCTCGAGCAAAAAGTCTGGGGAATTCACCCCATTCCAACACACCAAACCTTTACAGCAGTGAAAAATGGTGGATTAATGTTAGGGGCATTTTCTGGTGAAGACATTGTCGGTTTTTCTTATGCTTTCCCTGGATTCAGTAAAGGGAAAACGTATTTATGCTCACATATGCTTGGTATTCATCCGGATTATCGGTCAATCGGAATTGGCAAGCTTTTGAAAGAGGAACAGCGAAGACTTGCCTTGGAGATGGGCTATGATTTAATGATTTGGACATTTGACCCGCTGGAAAGTCGCAATGCGTATTTAAATATGTCGAAATTATATGGGATTTGTGATACGTATTTAGAAAATTGTTATGGTGAAATGGAAGACGGCTTGAATAAAGGACTTCCGTCTGATCGACTGCAAATCGAGTGGTGGATTTCAAGTGAACGAGTGAATGAGAAATGGACGCCGAAAATTACTGGATATGTTCAACCGTTTGCAGTAGGCTATTCTGCTCAAGGAAATCCAACGATTGAAGTGGAGCCGGCGAAGATTCCGACAAATAGTGAAGGTATTGAAGTTCCTGTGCCAGAAGATTTTCAGTTCATCAAAAAAACAGAGCCAAGCCTTGCGCTAGATTGGCGACTGAAAATCAGGACTGTTTTTCAAACATTGTTCGGCGCTGGTTATGTAGCGGTAAGCGTTAAAAAAACCGACGAGGGCGTTCATTACTACCAATTTGTAAAAAGAAGCACTGTTCCATTACAAGTTAAATAGGAGGAAATCTAAATGATTATTAAAGAAATTAATATTCGTAAAATGAAAATGACGATGAAAAACCCGTTTACAACAAGCTTTGGTACGTTTCAGGATAAGGATTTTCTCTTGCTCGAAGTGAAGGATGAGCTTGGCAATACAGGGTGGGGGGAGTCGGTTGCCTTTCATTCACCTTGGTATAACGAAGAAACACTCGAAACGAATGTGCATATGATTAAAGATTTTTTAATTCCACTCGTACTGGGGAATGAAATTAATCACCCGGATGAGGTGAGTGAATTGTTCAGTGCCATTCGTAAAAATAATATGGCGAAGTCGACTGTTGAAGGTGCGATTTGGGACCTGTATGCCAAGCGCAATGAACTGACTTTGGCACAAGCTTTAGGTGGAAAGCATGAAAGAATAGAAGTTGGCATAAGTATTGGTATCCAGAAGAATGTTGCTGAATTAGTCGCGACTGTCGGAGGCTTTATTGAGGAAGGTTATAAACGTATTAAAGTGAAAATTAAACCAGGCTATGACGTAGAGATTATACGCGAGCTTCGTAAAAATTTCCCAGACGTTCCGCTTATGGCGGATGCCAACTCGGCTTATACACTTGAAGATGTGGAGCTGTTAAAACAGTTAGACGAATTTAATTTGACAATGATTGAACAACCGCTTGCTTCAGATGACATCATCGATCATGCCACACTTCAAAAACAGTTGAAGACACCCATTTGTTTGGATGAAAGTATTCATTCTCTGGAAGATACGCGAAAAGCGATTGAACTGGGGAGCACAAAAATCATTAACATTAAAATTGGTCGTGTCGGCGGCTTGACTGAAGCGAAAAAAATTCATGATTATTGCATGGAACGCAACATTCCGGTTTGGTGTGGCGGCATGCTCGAGTCAGGTATCGGGCGCGCTCATAACGTTGCGCTAACTACACTACCAAACTTTATTCTACCTGGCGATACAGCAGGCTCATCTCGTTATTGGGAACAAGATGTCATTTCACCAGAGGTTGTTGTTGAACAAGGCTATATTACAGTTCCAACGGCATATGGGATTGGCTATGAGCCAAATCTTGAAGCGATGGATAATTTCACAGTGGAAGAAATGCATTTTAAAGCGGAATAAGTAGATTGGGTGAGCATGTTCACCCACTGCGCTTATAGTATTCAGAATATATATTTTATTATGGGGTAATTGAATCAATTTTATAATAGAACGAACAATTCTAAAATGCGAACAAGGTTGATTTTCGCTTCAGTCGGACGCTTTCCGCGGGCATGGCTTGAGCCTCCTCGTCCGCTTCGCTCCCTGCGGGGTCTCAAGGCTCATGCTCTTCCCGCAGGAGTCGCCGACTTGCGCTCCAATCAACGAAAGTAGAGTGTCATAATGACGAATTTTTAAATAAGTAAACATATAATTATTTGTTTTTTTATTAAAACAAGTAGTTGTGAAATTGATTCATTAGTGTAAAACACTATTCTCGTAATAAAAACATAGGTGAAAGACACCGATAATGGAGGGAAAGGTATGAGAAAAAGTTTTCAAATCGGAGCGGCTTTCATCGGAGTGATTGTCGGGGCGGGCTTTGCATCCGGACAAGAAATATTGCAATTTTTTACTAGCTTTGGTGTAATCGGCATCGCTGGATCGCTTGTTGCAACGGCATTATTTGCTTTTCTAGGCATGAACTTAACGCAGCTCGGAAGCCGTTTACAGACAACATCTCATCAAAATGTGATCTATCATATTTGTGGACGTTATTTAGGAGTGATTGTTGACTTCATTATTACGTTTTTCTTGTTTGGAGTCACCGTTGTGATGTTTTCAGGTGCAGGTGCCATTTTTGAGCAGCAATTTAACATTCCTGCTTATATCGGAAGTATTGTTATGGCCGTTTTGACAATTGCCTCTGTCATGTTGAGTGTTCGGAAAGTGATTACACTTATTAGCGCATTTACACCGTTTTTGTTATTGCTCGTCATCGTGATTACGGTTTACTCCGTTGCCAATTTTGATTTTTCGTCAGCTGATATTCAAGCAGCTGTTACGAAGAGCAATCAAGGTGCCTCTCATTGGCTATTAGGTGCAGTTCTATATGTTTCCTATAATATTGCTGCTGGAGCGGCGATGCTGACAGTTATGGGGGGAACGGTTAAGAACGAAAAAGTAGCTGCATGGGGTGGAATCATCGGTGGTCTAGGTCTTGGACTCCTTATCCTGCTTATCAATATCTCAATGCTGACACAGCTAAAAGAAATTGCTAGTATACCGATGCCGATGCTATTTTTAGCAAACAATATAAATCCGATGATGGGTGCAATCATGTCCATTATCTTATTAGGTATGATCTATAACACCGCAGTTGGCATGTTGTATGCATTCTCAGCACGCCTGGTCAAACCGGAAACGATGCGCTTTAAAGGTGCTGTTGTCGTATTTGGACTAGCTGCATATGGTGCGAGTTTCGTCGGTTTTATTACGCTTGTTGGTACAGTGTACCCGGCAATGGGCTATTTGGGCTTCACTTTGATTGCCGCAATCGTATTCGCGTGGATTAGAAAAAAAAGACAGCCTGGTAGTGCTGGTTTGATTAAATAAAAGAAAGTAATGGCTGTATTTTGGCAACGCCAGTATTGCTTTAGGAGAAAAAATTGTAAGTTGGTGCTTGACAATTCCTTTTTGTATTGTATGATTATTTACAATCTTAGAAAATTGAACAGTGATGAAGGATTAGTATGTGCTAACTTGTTGTGACAGAGAGCGAAATTTATTAGCTGAAAGATTTCGCCATAAACAAGCCACAGAACCTGCCTTTGGAGTCCTATGTAAAATATAGGCGCGAACCTCGGCGTTATGAGGAAAGCGGGGTGCGTTCAAACGCATCCAATTTTGGTGGTACCGCGGAAGTAAAGCTCTTTCGTCCTTAATATTAAGGATGACTGGGCTTTTTTGTGTTTACTTATAGGGGGATATTGATATGAAAAAACAACGAATTGTTGTCAAAATAGGAAGCAGCTCCTTAACGAATGATAAAGGAGAAATCGATCAGGAGAAATTCGACGATCATATTGAGGCATTTTCAGCACTACGAAAAGCAGGGCATGAGGTGATTGTTGTCTCTTCCGGCGCAGTGGCGGCGGGATTTGCGGGTTTAGGCTATCCGTCAAGACCACTTACAATTAAAGGAAAGCAAGCGGCAGCCGCGGTGGGGCAAGGTTTATTAATGCAATCTTATATTGAGAAATTGCGTAAGCACCATCTTGTGCCTGCACAAATTTTATTGACACGCAGTGACTTTTCCAACCGTGAGCGTTATAGAAATGCCTTTGCGACATTGACAGAGTTATTGGAACGAGGTGTTTTACCAATTATTAACGAAAATGATACTGTCTCTGTAGATGAATTGACGTTTGGAGATAATGATATGCTATCTGCACTTGTAAGTGGATTGCTTCATGCAGATCGACTCATTATATTGACGGATATTAACGGACTATATGATGCGAATCCGCATAGTAATCCAGCGGCTCAGCGCTTTGATTATTTGGAGGAAATTACGGATACTCTTTTGAACGGTGCTGAAGATACGGGTTCAAAAGTCGGTACAGGGGGTATGAAATCGAAGTTGCTAGCGGCTAAAACGGCCTATTCTCTTGGGGTTCCTATTTTTATAGGGACCGGAAAAGGCTCGCGAAAGTTGCTTGAAATTTTAGAGGGTACAGGGGATGGAACGTATATTGCCAATCCCGATTATACAAAAATCAATACAAGCAGACAATGGATTGTCTTGCATTCCGAATCGACAGGTAAACTATATGTCGATCAAGGCGCGGAAGAAGCGATTTTATATAATGGGAGAAGCTTATTGCCAGCGGGCGTGTTCAAAGTGACAGGGACTTTTGGCAAAGGAGATGTCGTAGAAGTGTATGGAATGAATGGTTTGTTAGGCAGAGGGGAAGTCAGTTATTCATCTGATGAGCTAGACGGTGCGATTGAAAATTACCAGTTGAAAAAGCAGACGACGACAACGGAAGTGATTCATCGGGATCGCTGGGTACAGCTATAGCATGCGTCAGATACAACGGTTCCAGCTGATGCATGCTATAGCTACTGCTGGAGAATGTCGTGAAAATTGGACGGTATTGATTAAAGCGAACTTGAATATGAGGGGGAATTGGGATGAGTGAAGTAACGAGAAAAGGTCAAATGGCAAAACAAGCAAGCTATTCATTGGTCAATGTAACAACAGAGCAAAAAAATGAGGCGTTGGCATTGATTGCTGAACAACTATTGGTCGATCAATCATCTATTCTTGCTGAAAACCAAAAGGACTTGGAGGAAGGGCGAGCAAACGGGCTGACGGAAGCTGTTTTGGATCGGATTATGTTAACGGAGAAACGCATTCGAGATATAGCTGAGGCTGTGAAGCTGCTAATCGCATTGGCAGATCCAATTGGTGAAACACTGGAGACGATCGAAAAAGAAAATGGTTTGCATATTGAAGTGAAGCGTGTGTCAATTGGCGTGATTGGCATGATTTATGAAGCGAGACCGAATGTCACTGTAGATGCGGCGACATTAGCTATCAAAACAGGCAATGCTGTAGTATTGCGGGGCAGCTCCTCTGCAAAATATTCGAATCGAATACTTGTTAAATCCATTCATACAGCACTTGAGAAGAGTGCTATCCCACAAGATTCTATACAGTTCATTGAAGATACGAGTCGGGAAACCGCGAAGGAACTATTTCGTTTAAACGACTACTTGGATGTTCTCATTCCAAGAGGTGGTAAAACGCTAATTGACACGGTCATCCGCGAGGCAACGGTTCCCGTTATTCAAACAGGTGCAGGCAATTGTCATATTTATATTGATGAAACGGCGGATTCTGGTATGGCTGGGGCGATTGCTTTAAATGCAAAAATTCAACGGCCATCGGTTTGCAATGCAATCGAAACGATTTTAATTCATGAGAAGTGGTTTACGCAATACGGCAAGGAGTTAGTTGAACAGCTCGTGCAAAACGACGTGGAGATTTTCGGCGATGAAACTGTCGTCCGTGCATGTCAGGGCGTACAAGAGGCATCTGAATCGGACTGGTCTACGGAATACCTCGGCCTAACGGTCAGTATTAAGCTTGTTATGGGACTTGACGAAGCCATTGCACATATTAATCAATACGGTACACAGCATTCGGAGGCGATTATTACAAATGATGAGCAGCGTGCCGCAATGTTTTTAACACGTGTTGATGCAGCCGCCGTTTATCATAATGCATCCACTCGATTTACAGATGGCTTTGAATTCGGCTACGGAGCTGAAATCGGCATTAGCACACAAAAGTTACACGCTAGGGGACCAATGGGATTGAAAGCATTGACGACTAGTAAATATATGATTCGTGGCAATGGACAGGTGCGAATCTGAAGTGGAGTTTCGATAACTTGGCCAAATAAAAAAGGAACCGTGAGAATGTACTCTCGCGGTTCACCCGATTTCACTGTAATTCCAAATGCTGCTTTAACGTGGTTGTCACTTCGAGTAGTTCCTCTTCATCCATGATGTAATACCATATTCCTCCGTTCATCCGCTGGCCAGAGCCCTTTTCAAAATGCAATTGCTCAATTTTATCAGCCGCATTCCGATAGTTTTGCTGTACATCGACCATTTCATCGAATGACATATTGGTTTTTACATTATCGCCTAACGCATGAAAGACACTACGGTAATTGAGTAGGGTATTAAATGATTTACCTTTTGATAGCACGCCTTGTATGACTTGCCTTTGTCGATCCTGCCTTCCCCAATCGCCACTAGGGTCTTCTTTTCGCATCCGCACATAGGATAAGGCCATTTCACCAGATAATGTTAGTTCACCAGCCTGGAAATCAAAGGAATCCTGTGTGAAATCCATTGTGTTCGTTACGTTTATGCCACCAACAGCATCTACTACATCTTGGAAACCTTCCATATTAACTTCTGCTACATAATCAATCGGCATATCCAATAAATTCTCGACAGAATCTAGTGACATCTGAATACCCCCAAACGCAAACGCGTGATTCAGCTTATCCTGTGTACCATGGCCGACAATTTCAGTGTACGTATCACGCGGGATACTAACCATTTTCGTAGATTTTAAAGTAGGATTGACCGTCATGACAATCATTGTATCTGAGCGTCCTTTATCACCTTCCCGTTCATCAACACCTAAAATAAGGACAGAGAAAGGTTCTTTTTTATCAAAAATAATTGTACTTTCCCGCTTAGTCGATTGTTCTCTATCAATGGGCTCGTACATCCCTTTTAATGTCGACGTCAAATCTATATAGATAGTCAAGGCAATGCCTCCGATTACGAGACCGATAATCGCAATAATCCATGGCCACTTTTTACGTTTTTTGTTATCTGCTTGCATAATTATATTCCTCCGTTACATGTAATCTTGAAAAATGTACATTAGTATAGACGCAGACTTGCTTCTAAAGTTTCGGCTGGAACAATAGAGAGAATTTTGAAATTGAATGAATGTATCTAACAATCTGAAGATACTTTACAGTGTAGAGGGAGTGAGAAAAATGGTATAGTTTAGTAAGCTGTTAATCATCGAAAGGGGTGATCATTGTGCATTTTATTAAGCCGTCAGAACATCTGATTGAATTACAGGGAGAGTATTCATATCCAATCATATTTTTATCCATTCTTATTGCTTGTGTTGCCTCTTATACAGCATTGTCCATGAACAAGCGAGCCCAGCAACGTAGTTTTTTTCATCGGAATTTTTGGCTTTCATTAGCATCGATTGCAATGGGATTTGGCATTTGGTCTATGCATTTTGTCGGTATGAGTGCATTCTCATTGCCTGTAAGTATGCATTACGATCGATTGCTAACGATTATTTCTGTTTTTCCTGCAATGTTTGCATCTTTTTTAGCCTTTTACATAGCCAACCGCCCAAAGAAATTATTTTGGTCTTACGGCATTGCAAGTGTGGTAATGGGGATCGGTATTTCAACGATGCATTATGTTGGGATGGCCGCTATGAAAATGGAGGCGCTACATGTTTATAATGCTTGGTTATTTACGGCATCCATTTTAATAGCCATCGTCGTATCCTTTATCGCGTTATACGTATTTTCAACGCTACAACGATATATGGAAAATCATTTTATTCAGCTAATGACAGCGATTATACTTGGCCTGGCTGTTTCAAGTATGCATTACACAGGAATGATTGCTATGTCATTCTATGTTTCACCTGACCATTCCCATACATCGACAGCTGCACATGAAGTACAAATGTCGTTTATTGTTATTAGTGTAACAATCGGAATGGCTTTGTTACTTAGTCTATTGCTACTATCTAGTTTGTTAGATCGTTATGTAAAATACCGTACGAATCATTTTGATATGCTAACAAGATTACCGAATCGTCGTCAATTTGAAAAGAAGCTCAGTCATTCTTCAGTTAAACAAACATTAGCTATTTGGCATTTTCATGATATGGAAAAAATTAACCGAGAGAATGGCTATCTTTATGGAGATGGGGTTCTACAATCTATTTCAGAGATTATGGTTAATTTTAATCCACCCCAGACTGATTTATATCGAATTGAAGGAAATCGTTTTGCCTTTCTAGGATGGGGAACTGAAAGTGAGACGATGTTTAAAGCGTCCATGGAAAAAATAGCCCAAATGCTTCGGGATTCCACCGTCTTTCAAGAAAAAGAAATTGTGCTACAGGCTGTTTGTGCTTGGTTGCCGGCTAGTCAACAAAACGACGCTACAAAGACCTATTCAAACGTACTTGCTGTATTGAACTCCCCGTCACTTCAATACAAGTT
The DNA here is from genome assembly GCF_033485195.1 of Sporosarcina beigongshangi. Lineage (NCBI taxonomy): Bacteria > Bacillati > Bacillota > Bacilli > Caryophanales > Caryophanaceae > Sporosarcina > Sporosarcina beigongshangi. The sequence continues at coordinate 53,484 of NZ_JAWLIR010000010.1, read as the reverse complement.
TGAAATTATTTTGTATAATCCAGCAGTCCATACATATACATTTGAACGCGAAATAGCGAGTGATGTAGAGCGGGCGATGGCAGAAGATGAGCTGTATCTTGTGTTTCAACCTAAAATCAATAGCAAAACGCGTGAAATAGCAGGTGTTGAAACGCTGTTGCGTTGGAAGCATCCGACCTATGGTGTACTTTCTCCGGCTGTGTTTATCCCTATTTTGGAAGCTAACAATCAAATGCTAGACGTCACAGATTGGGTCATCGAGCGAGCCTGTCGGCAATTAGCGCAGTGGCGTCACGCAGGAGAGGGAATTGAACATGTGGCCGTGAATATTCCGGGTCAGTATGTGACGTCTTCGCGTCTATTGAAAGTGCTTAAACAGACCGTGACGCATTACGGACTAGAGCCCGAGCTACTCGAACTGGAAATTACTGAAACGAGCTTTGTCCGATCCATTGATGAGGCGATAAGAGCCGTGCGTGTTTTCAGACAAGAAGGCTTCTCTGTTGCACTTGATGATTTTGGAACGGGTGTATCATCATTATCCTACTTAAAGCAAATGCCCATATCGACGATGAAAATAGATAAGTCCTTTGTCGATGAAGTCCCAATGTCAGAAAAAGACTCGGCGATTATTCAAGCAATTATCGCACTAGGAGACTCGTTGAATTTATCCATCGTTTTTGAGGGAGTCGAAACAGAAGAGCAAGTCCAGTTCTTAGCATCTACATGTGAACAGCCAATTATTCAAGGCTATTACTTTGCCAAGCCGATGATTGCATCAGAGCTCATTGCGTGGGCACGAACGTTTCGACAGTCAGTATGATTCATAGGATGAGCCTTTCAACAACTTAAAAATTGTTGAGGGGCTTTTTTTTAGTTCTACAATGCGCCCTTAGCTCTTACAGTGTAACAACACCAAGAAAAGGGAGAGGTTCAACGTTGTTAATAGATGGAGTGTTTTCAGGAGGAGGTTTGAAAGGTTTTGCATTAGTCGGGGCGTATAAGGTGTTGGAGGAGCAGGGCTATCGCTTTCAACGAGTAGCCGGCACGAGTGCGGGTGCGATTATTGCTTGTTTTATTGCAGCTGGCTATTCCGCGAATGAAATGGAAGAGCTGTTAGATGAATTGGATATGATGTCCCTATTAGATCCGCGGAAAACCGTGTTGCCGTTTCCCCTTATGAAGTGGATTGGTCTGTATTGGCGGCTCGGTTTATATCAAGGAAAAGCATTGGAGAACTGGTTTTTAGAAAAATTGGCGGCGAAAGGTGTTTATACTTTTGCGGATGTGGCGCCAGGCTCGCTAAAGCTCATTGCATCCGATTTGACGAATGGGAAAATGCTAGTATTACCAGATGATTTGAACCGTTACGGTATCGCAGCAGACAGCTTTCCGATTGCACGAGCATTACGGATGAGCTGTGGCATTCCATTTTTCTTCGAACCTGTCAAATTGGAAGTCGGCTCGGGCGATACGATTGTTGTCGATGGCGGTGTATTAAGCAATTTTCCGATGTGGATATTTGACGATGACAAAGGAAAAAAGCAGCGTCCTGTCCTCGGCCTAAAGCTTAGCCATAGCCAGGAAGAACAGCAAGGCTATCCAATTCACAACGCCTTACAGTTATTCGAAGCTCTATTTACAACTATGAAAAATGCCCATGATGAACGTTATATTTCGCGCAAGCACGAGAAGGATATTATTTTTATCCCAGTAGATGGCTTTAGTGCAACGCAGTTTGATCTGGATGAAGGGGCGAAAGAGGAGCTTATGGAAATTGGTCGAAGTCGTACAACTCAGTTTTTGAAAATGTGGTAAAGCGAGGGCTCTGAATCTAATTCAGGGCTTTTTTGATGGGGAGAAATCGGGTGGAGTATACGAGTTTGCTGAAAAGGTAGTCGAGTTTTAGCGGGGTATACGAGTTTTCCGGAAAGGTATACGAGTTTCGCGTCGGTGTATCCCAGTTTGCAAAAAAGGTAGTCGAGTTTTAGCAGGGTATACGAGTTTTCCGGAAAGGTATATGAGTTTCGCATCGGTGTATCCCAGTTTCTCATAAAGGCATCATCAGTCACTGGGTTTTATTGGTGGAAAGTCCTTATATTCGCCTACCAAAATACTGGGTTTATCATTTATACTAAAGTTATCCCTTAGAAGGAGTTGAGTAGGCTTGAAGTTTGCAACAAAGATTGTCATTCTAGTCCTCTTAGTCATGGGAACGGTAGCAAGTATCGGCTTGTATACAGTTAATACGAACAAAGGAATCGCCATTTCGTTTGCCGAGCTTGAAAAAACGATTCAGGCTGAACAAAATCAGGAAATGTCATTGAAAGAAACAGCTAACGGCTCATTGTACTTGCAGACGGCAGATGCACTTTATGTGACACAGGTTCGCCCGCAAAGTCAGCTAGTCGAGCAATTAGTTGAAAAATATAATTTATCCTATCAATATGCTAATCAAAATCGTTTCAATGGTTTGTTTATTGGTGGATTACTCATAGTATCACTCGTTACATTATTCGTCTTACACAAAAAGGGTAAAATTGGCATTGGCGCTTCTGCGATGAAAAACAGTGCAGCCAAAGCAACGCCATTACCAGACATTACCTTACAACATATCGGTGGGCTTCCGCTTGAAATGAAAGAAGAGATTCATCAAACCTTATCCATCATCAAAAATCCGAAACAATCGGAACAGCTGGGCATCACGTCGCCGAAGGGCCTCCTCTTATATGGACCGCCGGGCACGGGGAAAACATTACTTGCGCAAGCGATAGCACGCGAAATTGGTGCTACCTTTTATTCATCGAGTGGCGCAGCTTTTACCGAGTTATTTGTCGGTGTGGGTGCTTCACGTGTGCGCACGCTATTTGAAAATGCCAGAAAGCAAAAACCAGCTGTCATTTTTATTGATGAAGTAGATGCACTTGCAGGGAAGCGGAAAACGCATGGCGGGGAAGAAACAGAAAAAACGTTAACAGAATTGCTTGTTCAATTGGATGGCGGCAATAATAATGATGGTGTGCTTTTCATTGCAGCAACAAACCGTAAGGATATGTTGGACGAGGCTTTCCTTCGCCCAGGGCGTATCGATTATTCATTCCAAGTTCCATTGCCAGATGCGGCAGGCAGGAGAGAGATTATCGACATTCATACGACAGGCAAGCTGTTAGCGGATAATGTAGCTGCTTCCTTAGACGGCTTGGCGGATAGTACAGCAGGTTTTTCTGGTGCTGAGCTTAGTTCACTATTTGAAACGGCGAGTAGAAGGGCAATGCGTGATGGACGTCAGCAAATTGATAAAAGCGACCTAGATTTTGCGATTGATCGTACCATTTTAGGTAGCACATCACGTACATTGAATGATACCGAAACGAAGCGGAGAGTAGCCATTCATGAAACGGGTCATGCACTCATCGCGGCAATTACGAAGCCGGGTTCAGTACGGAAGGCGACGATTATTCCACGTGGACAAGCGCTTGGCTATGTAGCACCGTTTCAAAAAGAGCTTCATTTATCGACCTATAGCGAATTGCTCGACCAAGTGAGCATGATTTTGGCGGGGGGAGTAGCAGAGCGTATGTATCTTGGTGAACACAGTATTGGCGTTGGTGGAGACGTCCAGCAGGCCAAGGAAATCATCGAAAGAATGGTCGACACTGGTTTACTCGAAAACGGCTTTACACTTACGTTCAATGAAGGACAAAAAGAGTCGAAGATGCAAACGATTTTTGACAAAGCCCTTCATCAAACAGAAAGTCTTATTCAACAATACGCTACTGAATTTGATGAGCTAGTGGACTTGTTAATAAAGAAGGAAACACTCGATGGTTCAGAAATTCAGGACATCGTCACAAGGTAACGAAAAAGCGGCTTGTTCCTCCAAATGGAGATGAACAAGCTGCTTTATTATTTCCATTTATAGGAACCAGACAATTGCGGCCAGTCCCAAGAAAGCAAAACCGATGATGCCACTGTATAAACCAATTCTTACTCTGGCATTACGATGTTCCTTCGTTTCTGAATGGAAGTTTGCTCTTTGCTCAGGCCCATTTATCCATGCGCCAAGGGTCAAACCTGAAATGGCAATGAAAATCACACCAATAATCATAAAGACGTTGAACATGTGTGAACACTCCCTCTCTAAGATACCGTGTAATAACCATACAGTTTAGTGGAAAGTCAAAACATCACAATATTTTCTCTAAAAAGTCCTGTGCTCGTTTACTTTTCGGTGATGAAAAGAATTCGGCAGGGGGGGCGTCTTCTACGAGTTGACCATCGTCTAAAAATAACACACGATCTGCTACTTCTCTTGCAAAGCCCATTTCATGTGTGACAATTGCCATTGTCATACCCGTGAGTGCCAAGGACTTAATGACTTCAAGCACTTCCTTCACCATTTCAGGGTCAAGAGCGGACGTTGGTTCATCGAATAACATCATTTCAGGAGACATTGCTAACGCTCGGGCAATGGCGACACGTTGCTTTTGTCCGCCAGATAATCGGACAGGATGCTCATGCTCTTTGTCTAATAGCCCAACCTTTTGCAATAATTCGCGACCTTGCTTTTCTGCGTCACCTTTAGACATGGATTTCACCATCATGGGCGCATACGTAATGTTTTCAAGCACTGTTTTATGAGGAAATAGATTGAACTGTTGAAATACCATACCAACTTGTTGCCTTACCTTCATAATATTGGTTTTTGGATTTGTAACTTCGTTATCATGCACCCAAATTTGACCACCAGTAGGCGTTTCTAATAAATTAATGCAGCGAAGAAAAGTAGATTTACCAGAGCCGGAAGGTCCGATGATGGCAATGATTTCACCTTTTTCAATCGTAGTTGAAATCCCTTTTAACACATCATTTTTCCCGAAGCTTTTGCGAAGGTCTTGGATTTTAATCACTTCTTCTCATCCTCCTTTCAATCGCTTTGCCGAGTAGTGTCAATACCATTACCATGACGTAGTAAATCACACCCGCGAAGATGAGCGATTCAAAATAGCGATAAGTGTTGCCACCGACGATATACGATCTCCTCATAATATCCGTGACTCCGATGACTGTCACGATAGCAGATTCTTTCGTCAATGTGATGAATTCATTCATTAAAGCAGGTAAAATATTTTTTAATGCTTGCGGTAAAATGATATCCTTCATCATATTTTTATAGGGGATACCAAGTGCCTTAGAAGCCTCCAACTGGCCTCGATCAACAGCTAAAATACCTGCCCGAATAATTTCTGAAATATAAGCTCCAGAATTGAATCCAAAGGCCAAAACGGCTGCGGTGTAGGCACTTACTTTAATATCAAAAAGCTGTGGGGTACCATAATAAATTAATAGAAGCTGAAGAATTAAAGGTGTTCCGCGGAAGACTGACGTATAAATATCAGCAAACCAAGTTAATGTTTTAATTCGTCCGATTTTACATAATGCGAGTAGAATACCGATGGCAAAACCTATAAGTGCGGCTAGACCAACAATTTTTAAGGTGACCCCGATACCTTGTAAAATATAAGGTATCGAGGGAATAATTTGGGTAAAGTCTAAATTCATAGGTTATACCCCTCTCTTTCTCGAATGAATTAGTTACTAAACCATTTGACAACTAATTTATCGACTTCTCCTTTGTCTTGTAGCTCTTTTAAGACGCGGTCGAATTCAGCCGTTAAAGGACTGCCTTTTTGGAAGGCAATGGATAAGCCTAATTTATGTTCCTCTGGTAGTTCAAAGCTTGCAAGGTCTTGATTTGCCTCAATATAACCATTTGCTACAACATCCGCCACTACAATTGCGTCAAGATGTCCAGAACGGATTTCTTGGAATAAATCTGGAACGCGGTCACGACTTTCAACTGTATAACCATATTGCTCTTCCAGTGATTTTGCCCCTTTTTCCTGAACAGAAGCCGTTTGTGCCCCAACTTTTTTTCCGTCAAGGTCGTCAGCGGTCGTAATATCGCTATCTTTCATCGTGATGACTAAGTTTGTAGCCGTAAAATAAGGTGCTGAGAAATCAATGACTTTCTTACGTTCTTCATTATTACCGTCCATACCTGCAATGACAAAATCAATGCTCTTTGCTTGTAGGGCAGGGATTAAACCGTTAAAGTCCATATCTTCAATTTCTAGCTCATAGCCTAGCTCTTTGGCAATCATCGTTGCTAAATCAATATCAAAACCGATGATTTCATCGCTGACTGCTGTATCGACATATTCAAAAGGCGGGTAATCAGCAGAAGTAGCTATTTTAAGTGTCTTTGTTTCGGGTGCATCCGAAGATCCCGTTTTTTCGTCGCTATCTTGCTCTGTTGCTCCACATGCTGCAAGTACACTCATCACAAGGACGAATAGCATTGCAATTCCTGACCATTTTTTCATCATAAATCTCTCCATTTCTAATTTGTTATTTGCTAAACTCGGTAAGTACTTCATCTAACACTGCTAAACCATCATCAATTTGTTCTTTCGTTATTGTGAGCGGTGGAATCATTCGGATGACTTCACCGGAATTACCGCATAAGTAGAACAGTACGCCTTTTTGCAGACAGCCGTCGAGTACGGTCATAACGGCATTACCATCAGCTTCTCCTGTTTCGGGATTGCCAAGCTCTATGCCAATCATGAGACCAACGCCTCTGACATCTCGAATAACAGGATGCCGTTGCTTCATGAGTAGTAATTGTTCCATTGCATAAGCACCAACAGCTGTTGCATTTGCTAATAACTGTTCTTCCTTCATCACTTCCAATGAAGCGAGGGCGGCGGAGCAAGCAATGGGATTGCCACCGAATGTAGTGCCATGTGAGCCAAGTGGCCACTGATCCATGAGCTCCTTTGAAGCAACGGTTGCGCTTAATGGGAGCCCGGCAGCAATACCTTTGGCAATCGCCATAATATCAGGTTTGACATCGAATGTTTGTGCAGCAAACCAATTACCTGTCCGACCGAATCCTGTTTGAACTTCATCGAAAATAAGAAGAATGCCATGTCGATCACAAATTTCACGAATCTTTTTTAACCACGCTTTTGGTGGAATGATGTATCCACCCTCGCCGAGAACGGGCTCGATAATTATGCAGGCCACTTCTTCAGGATCAACTTGATGATTAAAAAGTTTTTTGACATCCTGTTCAAGTTTTTCAGGGAAGAAAATTTCTGGATCAGCACCGGCAGGCAGATACTCTGGTAAAGCATAAGGCAGCTGATAGGCAAGCCAAGAGGGCTGCAAATGTTTCCGGTATTTACTTTTCGATGTCGTCACACTTAATGCACCAATGGAGCGTCCGTGGAAACAACCCGTAAACGAAACGACATAAGGACGCTTAGTCGTGTATTTTGCAAGCTTTAAAGCACCCTCGATCGCTTCTGTTCCACTATTAGCAAAAAAGAAATTGTCGAGCTTAGGTGGTAAAATCGTTTGCAGTTCAGCTGCTAATTTTAAAATGGATTCGTAAATGATGACACCCGATGGACCATGTATGAGATGGTCTGCGCTGTCTTTTATCGCCTGAACGACTTTTGGGTGCCGATGACCAACGTTCTCGACGGCAATACCAGATGTGAAATCTAAGTATTGCTTACCATCAACTCCGTAGTAATAACATCCCTCAGCTTTGACCACAGGTAGGTTTGGATGATCTTTTGCCATGCTCGGTGCGAGAAAATTTCCGATATGATTCACCATATGATGCCAATCTTGTTTTACTTCTAAATTTTGTTGCACAATAGATCCTCCTATTCAAAATCAGTATATTTTTTTAATTTACGGACGACAGAGGGCTGACTGATGCCAAGATACTTGGCAATTTCCGTTGTTGTACGATAGCGCATTTGCGCATCTCGTAGCACCTTCATCTCAACATTATCTAAAATAGTCGGCAGTGTCAGACCTTCAAGATGAATGAGCGATAAATCTTCGTCTGTTTCTTTACGATATTCTGGTGGGAGGTCCTTAGCTGTAATGATGGTAGAAGGGCTTTGAACAACGAGTCGCTCCATTACATTAATCAGCTCATTATGATTCCCAGGCCATTGTAGATGAAGTAATTGATTAAATACTTCATCTGATAGCTCCTTCACCGTTTGATACTTCATTGAAAATCGACTTAAATAACTACTAATCAACGTGCTTATATCGCCTTTACGATCTCGCAGTGGTTTTAAATGAATCGGAACGATATGGAGCCTGTAATACAAATCTTTATGAAATTCGTTTGCAGAAACCGCTTCTGTCAAAATTGTTTCGGAAGAGCTTATCAGTCTAACATCGAGTGGAAGGGGTACTTCTGCACCAATGGGTGTGTATGTACGTTCCTTTAATACTTTTAAAAGTTTTCCCTGTAGATGAATCGAAAGCTTATCGATCCTCTTAATATACAAGGTGCCTCCGTAAGCTAACGTCAATAAACCCGTTTCTGTTTGCTCAAAGCTACCCCCGAATAATTCCCGTTCGAACATCGCCTCTGGAATTGTTTCGCAGTCAATCTCAATAAAAGGTCCGTTTTTTCGAGTGCTTTCGTTATGAATGACTTTTGCCAGTGTGGATTTTCCGGTTCCCTGTTCTCCATAGAGGACAACTGAAACGTCATGCGGTGCGGCATTACGGGCTGTTTCAAATGCAATACGGGTCGACCTATTTTCAATTGTTAGCCCTTCGATTGTCAGATGCTCTTTGCGCAGCAGGGAGAGTTCCTCTTTTGTCAGTAGCATTTCCTGTTCAAGTTCCTTCATATATTCATGAATGACAAGAAGCTCCGAAACTTCGTATGAGTAACTAAGGACAAACTCGACTTCTCCAACTTCATTAAAAAAAGGCATTCCGGTAATGAGTACTTTTTGACCTGTTGTAGTTGTTTGAATGACGACCACTTTCTTCTTTTGTTGAAGAACGAGTGGTGTGATCGCGGGAGAGAAGATACCCCGTTGTTCTAGATCATAAACAGATTTCCCAAGCAGTTCCCCGGCTTGGATTCCATAATGTCTGCCGCTAATTTGGGAGGCTTTGACGATAAAGCCGTCTTGGTTCGTAACAATAATATCTTCATCATACGAGTCAATTATTTCTTCTTTTGAATTTGGATGTAAGAAAAAACCTGTCAATTGACGATCTCCCTCCCAAACGATTCTATTCATAAATGAATAAGTATTTGAAATTAAATAAAACTATACTTTATTTTCAGAAGATTAGCAATTAAAAGTTGTTTGCCTAGTTGAAAAATGTTTGTTGTCATGAACATGTTGATGAGTATAGCATGTATATTCATGCATGTATAGGTATTTAAATGTGGATAATGATATTTTTTTTGAGGATGAAACGAGAGAGCTATTGTTGCTTCATTCGACAATACGATCTATCTAGATGATGATTGCCATTCTGAGTGTTACTATGATTAAATACAAATAAAGCTATCAGTATGCAAGTTTAGTCTGTTGGAAAAGTTAAATTGGAAGGGGATTACCAATGTTAAGAGCCACTATTTTTGAGGAAATAACTGCGGGTATGGAGGAAATGATTCGTGTACGACGTCATTTACATATGCATCCAGAACTATCTCATCAGGAGGTTGAAACTCCTGCTTACATTTCTGCTTATTTAAATGATTTAGGGATTGAAGTGAGGCAAGGCGTTGGAGGCAGAGGGGTGGTTGGTAGAATTCGAGGAGGTAAACCAGGAAAAACAATCGCATTTCGAGCAGATTTCGATGCGTTGCCAATTCAAGATGCCAAGGACATGCCTTATTCATCTACGGTTGAGGGCGTCATGCATGCTTGTGGGCATGATGGGCATACAGCTGCTTTACTTGGCTTCGCAAAAGCAATGAATGCCGTCAAGGAACAGTTGTCTGGAGATATTATTTTGATTCATCAATTCGGGGAAGAATTGCCGCCAGGTGGGGCGTTGGCGATGATAGCGGATGGCTGTCTTGAAGAGGTCGATGCCATTTACGGCGCACATTTGCAGTCTACTATGGATGCTGGCAAAGTCTATGTACGTGATGGCTATTTACAGGCAGGGGAAGACACGATTAAAATCATTGTCAAAGGCTCTGGTGCACATGGAGCAGAGCCGCATAATGGGGCAGATCCTATTTTGGCGGCGAGTCATATTATGGTCGCACTTCAATCGATTGTAAGTCGAAACGCAGACCCGTTGAAAGAGCTCGTCATTACTATTGGCAAGTTTCATGCAGGAGACGCTGATAATGTCATACCAGAGCAAGCTGTTTTGGAGGGAACTATTCGTGTTTTCGATAAAAACATACGGGCGCTAGCGAGTAAACGCCTACGTGACTTAGCACAAGCCGTCGGTCAGGGTCTCGGCTGTCATGTAGAAGTGATAATCGAGCCAGGCTATGACGCACTTTGGAATCATGCAAACCAAATGGATGTAGTAAGGGGAGCTGCTACACATGTAGTCGGTGACCAAGCAGTCGTCGAAACGCAACCAATCATGCCTGTCGAAGATTTTTCGTATTATCTACAAAAAATACCGGGTGCGTACTTCTTTGTTGGTGCAAAACTTCCAGCTGCTGAAAAAGTATTTCCGCATCATCACGAAAAATTCGATTTTCATGAACCCGCTATGGAAGTAATCGCAAAAACGTTCGCGGCGATTTTTTTGGAGGAACAAAATACGATAAATGAGTCAATTTCATAATAGAGCAATCAATCCTAAAATACGAACAAGGTTGATTTCCGCTTCAGTCGGACGCTTTCCGCGGGCATGGCTTGAGCCTCCTCGTCCGCTTCGCTCCCTGCGGGGTCTCAACGCTCATGCTATTCCCGCAGGAGTCGCCGACTTGCGCTTCAATCAACGAGAGTAGGATGTCAAATTGACTCGGATAGATGAACCAATGACTTTTTCCATATTAATATTCAGCATTAAAACCTAAGCATATCAACCATATGGAAGCTCTTTGCCTTCTAAGTATGCCTTTAAATTTGCTAATGAGTAGCCGAAGCCTTGTTGATTAAACTGCACCCTTGTTCCATTCATTTCAGGTAATAACTCAATCGTAAAAAGCATGTGGTTTGAATCCCAGTAATACGAGAATTTCTGATTAGAAATGATTTCTTGAATCGTAAAGGTCATGGGCATACTTTCACCTTCTTTAAGGTTGTTGTATGGACTAGGCATTAGTGTGAACAGTGCTTGCTCTCCTACTTTGAGAGTAGGAATACTCCACTTAGACCCTGGCGCATACCATATCGAAAAAATCTCATCATTCACGATTGCATTCCAAATGGTTTCTAAATCCTTTTGGATGATTATTGTCGAACCATCAGTAATCACTGTCACAACCTCCTTTACATGTATGTACAGTATAGAAAAGTCTTTAAGAAAAAACAAAGAACCTTACTTTATATGTGATTAATACACCAGCTTAAGTAAGCAATCATTTTTATATACCTATTTGCTAGGGATTAGTGCTAGAATGGAGTCAAGAAAAAGTAATGGGGATAGATGGATGGAAACTTACTCGATTCAGAAAGCTTTGAATAATAATGTATTGATTGCCACAGATAATAATGGCAATGAAGTGATTTTGATTGGGCGCGGCATTGGATTTGGTGCAAGTGCAGGGGAATTGATTCAACAAGAAAAAATCGAGAAATTATTTGTATTGAATGATCCCGAAGAGCAAGAGCAATACAAACAATTACTCACGAGTCTTGATGAAGATACGTTAAAAGTGCTTATTTCCGCGGTCGAAATGATTCAAGCACAAGCGAATCGGTCATTGAATGAACATATTCATGTTGCGCTGACAGATCATTTAGTCTTTGCCGTTAATCGAATGAGACGCGGTATGGCGATTCGCAATCCTTTTTTATTGGAAACGAAAGCACTTTATCCGAATGAATATAAAATTGCGGCTGAAGTGACTGCAATGGTTAACAAGCAGCTGTCTGTCGCCCTTCCAGAGGGGGAAATTGGTTTCATTGCTTTGCATATTCACAGTGCCCTAGTGAACAAAAATGTGCGCGATGTAACGAGACATTCTGAGCTGATTGTTCAGCTTGTCGACATGATTGAAGCGCAATTGGCCATCAACATTGATAAGAACAGTATCGATTATATGCGGCTGATTCGCCATCTTCACTTTACAATTGAGCGGGTTGTACGTGGGGAACGGGTTGCAGAACCGAAGAAAATTACGCTATTGCTAAAATCGGAGTATCCGGTTTGCTATAATTTGGCCTGGAAACTAATCAAGGTCATGCAACAAAGCTTACAAAAGGAAATCTATGAAGCTGAAGCCGTCTATTTAACACTCCATTTACAGCGGATTCAAGCGAAAGTCGAAGAATAAACTAAATTTGATTGTAATAGTAAAAGTTCTATGCTACTATAATTTTATAAAGTCATTGGATTTGTAAGTAGTACTTAATTTAATATTTATTATCTGCATACGTGTTACTGATTAGATCAGGCATGAGTACAAAGATGATTGATTACGGTTACAGGGGGAGACTCTTGTGAACTCGTTTCAATTATTTTTTCTCATGCCTTTTTTGTCGTTTTTGAACTTTATTAAGAGTACTGCAATTCAGTGACTTAATTATGTAATTAGGAGGGTATACGATGTTTAAAAAGATTTTTGGTGTGCTACAAAAAGTAGGTCAAGCGTTAATGCTTCCTGTTGCACTACTGCCAGCTGCTGGTTTATTGCTTGGTTTTGGTAATGCCGCGCAGCAAGAAACGATGCTTAACTATTTGCCATTTTTGTCAGCAGATTGGATTCAGCATACAGCAAAAGTGATGGAGGACGCTGGTGGAATTATATTTGGTAATTTACCACTTATCTTTGCCATCGGTGTTGCGATAGGGTTAGCGAAGGACGGTGCAGCAGCACTTGCAGCTCTTGTCGGTTACTTAGTATTGAATCAGGTCATGAGTTCTTGGTTAGGGATTACTACGGAGATGGTAGCTGATAATCCGAGCTACGCACTTGTGTTTGGTGTCCCGACACTGCAAACAGGGGTTTTTGGCGGGATTATCGTCGGTCTGATAGCGGCCCTCTGTTACAACAAGTTCCACGACATTGAAATGCCTTCATTCCTAGGATTCTTTGCCGGGAAACGTTTCGTTCCAATTGCGACAGCTGGTGCGGCTTTTGTTGCGGGTTTATTATTGCTTGTTATTTGGCCACCAGTGCAAACAGGCATGAATACAGCATCCCTTTGGTTACTTGAGGAAGGGACATATATCGCGGTATTCTTCTTCGGATTTATCAAACGTTTGCTCATTCCGTTTGGATTGCACCATATTTTCCATGCACCGTTCTGGTATGAATTTGGCTCGTATACAACGGCGGCTGGTTCAGTTGTACGTGGGGATATGACAATTTTCTTTGCACAATTAAAGGATAATGTACAGCTGACAGCTGGTAACTTCATGGGTGGAGAATTCCCAATTATGATGTTTGGTTTACCAGCCGCTGCGCTTGCGATGTACCATGCAGCGCGACCTGAAAAGAAAAAGCTTGTTGCCGGTTTATTGGCTTCCGGTGCGTTAACTTCATTCTTAACAGGAATTACGGAGCCACTTGAGTTTTCATTCTTGTTTTTATCTCCAATCCTGTTCCTAATCCATGCTATTTTGGATGGATTATCATTTGTCATCGTTACTTTCCTTCAAGTTCACGTGGGGTATACCTTCTCGGGTGGGGCCATTGACTTCTTCTTGTTTGGTATTTTACCAGGCAAGGAAGCATGGTGGCTTGTTGTGTTAGTAGGTCTTGTCTTTGCAGTGATTTACTATGTCTTGTTCCGCTTTATGATTAGCAAGTTTAATCTTATGACGCCAGGACGAGAGGCAGATGTCGATACAGACGAAATAGAGACAGGTTCGAAAGGGAACACTGATCTTCCTTACAATATTCTTGAGGCAATGGGTGGACAACAAAATATTACCCAGTTAGATGCATGTATCACAAGACTTCGCGTATCTGTGAAAGATGTGAAAAATGTCGATAAAAAAGAATTGAAAAAGTTAGGTGCAGCAGGTGTTCTTGAAGTAGGGAATAATATTCAAGCCATCTTCGGTCCACGTTCTGAAATTATTAAAGGACAAATACAGGATGTCATCAGTGGCAAACGACCGCGTGCAGAAGAAGTGAAACAGACTGTTCAAGCTGTTGCTCCGAATGGTCAGCCAGACGACTTTGTGTCGCCGATGCAAGGTGAAATCGTTCCACTGTCAGAAGTGCCTGATCCAGTGTTTGCAGGGAAAATGATGGGTGATGGCTTTGCAGTCGTTCCATCAGATGGAGTCGTTGTATCACCGGTAGACGGAACCATCGTCACACTCTTCCCGACAAAACATGCACTAGGCATTCAATCCGACTCAGGTAGAGAAATTCTGATTCATGTCGGGATTGATACGGTTAAATTAGATGGTGCAGGCTTTGAAGCGCTGGTTGCACAAGGTGACCGTGTTGAAAAAGGACAACCGTTACTGAAAGTCGATATTGATTATATTCAAGCGCATGCGACTTCGATCATTACACCAATCATCTTCACGAATTTATTTGAAGGTGAATCAATCGTTTTGCATAAATCAGGTCAGGTTACATTAAAAGAAGAACATATTGTAACAATTGAAAAATAAAAATCAGGAGCCAAATCGGCTCCTGATTTTTTATATACTTAATTTTTTGCCCATTCAGTATGGAAATGACCTTCTTTGTCGACACGTTCATAGGTGTGTGCCCCAAAATAATCTCTTTGCGCCTGGATAAGATTAGCTGGCAATGTTGCCGTTCGATAGCTATCATAATAAGCCAATGCGCTTGAGAATGCAGGTACCGGAATGCCTTGCTGCATGGCCAGGGCCAATACTTCACGAAGTGAATGCTGATAGTCGCCAACGATTTCTTGAAAGTATGGATCGACTAGCAGATTAGGCAAGTCGTTATTCGCGTCAAAGGCCTCTTTAATATTTTGTAAGAATTGGGCACGAATGATGCAACCTCCGCGGAAAATCATCGCAACATCTCCATAAGGGATATCCCAGCCATACTCTTTAGATGCTGCTCGCATTTGTGCAAATCCTTGTGCGTATGAGCAAATTTTACTCATATATAAAGCTTTACGAATCGATTCGACCAAGTCACTAGGATTGCCCTTATACTTTTGGGGTTCAGGTCCTTTCAGAAGAGTACTTGCCGCAATTCGTTCTTCTTTAACAGAAGAAATAAATCTAGCAAATACGGACTCCGTAACGATTGGGAGTGAAACCCCTAGGTCTAGCGCATTTTGACTCGTCCATTTACCTGTTCCTTTTTGACCTGCAACGTCTAAAATGAGGTCAATAAGTGGTTTTCCGGTATCCTCATCCATCTTTGTGAAAATATCAGCTGTGACTTCAATAAGATAGCTATCGAGCTCACCTTTATTCCATTCAGAGAAAACATCATGCAAATCCCGCGCCTCAAGGCCAAGGGTATGTTTCATGATGAAATAAGCTTCGGAAATGAGTTGCATATCACCATATTCAATGCCGTTGTGAACCATTTTTACATAATGGCCTGCACCATCGGGACCCATATAGGCGCTACAAGGAGTTCCATCGACTTTTGCTGCAATCGCATCAAGAATAGACTTCACCTGCTCGTAAGCTTCTTTTGCTCCACCAGGCATAATTGACGGGCCGTTACGCGCACCTTCTTCTCCACCGGAAACACCTGCACCGATGAAATGTAGACCAGATTCTTTTAATGTAGCTGCACGTCTATTCGTATCTTCAAAGAATGTATTTCCACCATCGATCACAATATCCCCTTGTTGAAGGTGAGGGACTAACGACTGGATTACCGCATCCGTCGTTTCTCCAGCCTTCACCATTAATAAAATCTTACGTGGAACTTCTAACGAAGAGACAAATTCTTCAATGCCTTTGGTACCGAGAATATGTTTATCTTTTGCTTTTTTACTCGAAAACTCATCCGTACGTTCTGTCCAGTAATCGTAGACAGATACGGTGTATCCTTTATTTTCAATGTTTAGCGCTAGGTTCATCCCCATCACGCCCAGACCGATAACGCCCACTTGCTGTGTACTCATGGTGATTTCTCATTCCTTCGTGTTCGTAATTTTCTATATCTGATTGATTAACTGTACCTTACCACCAATTAAATTGATTGTCTTGCAAAAGCTGGTTGGCTGCATCAGGACCTGTCGAGCCAGCAGGGTAAGTATGTAAAGGCAACAGGTTTTCCTGAAATGCTTCAATGATTGGTTGGATCCACTTCCATGATAATTCGACTTCTTTCCAGTGGGCAAAGAAGGTTGCATTATCGATCATTGCATCGAATAGAAGCAGTTCATAGGCCTCAGGCTGATCTTCCGCTGTAGTCGAGAAGTTAATAGAAGTAGGGATAAAACGGTTTAGAGAAGGATCTTTCATATTCACCCGTAAAGAGATGTTCTCGTTTGGACTAATTTCAACGATTAATAAGTTTGGGGTGATTCCTTCAGTTAAAAGTTTAGTTGTATCATTTACCTTGCTCTTAAACTCCATGACAATACGTGTCGATTTTTCATTAGTCCTTTTCCCCGTGCGAATATAAAAAGGAATGCCACTCCATGACGGATTATCAATATATAAACGCGCCGCCACGTAAGTATCATTCGTTGAGGATATATCCACTCCAGGCTCATCTGTATAGCCAACTGCCGGTGTACCTAAAACTTCACCAGCTGTGTACTGACCCCGAACGATATCTTTGTAGACCATTTCTTTTTTGATAGGACGAAGAGAAGTAATCACTTCAATTTTCTTATTTTCAATTTCTTTAGCTGTTAATTGCTCTGGAAGATTGAGTGCGGTCATCATAACTAATTGTAGAAGATGATTCTGGACCATATCTCGAATGGCACCCGCTTGATCATAGTAGGCAGCGCGAGATTCTACTCCGACCGTTTCACTAGCAGTGATTTGTACATTCGCAATTTGTGTATGATCTAATAATAGTCCGAGTGCGGGGTTGGCAAATACTAATGATTCCAGATTTTGGACCATTGGTTTTCCGAGATAGTGGTCGATTCGATAAATCTCGTCCTCATGAAAAGCTATGCTCAAACATTCATTTAATTGCTGGGCCGATTTCAGGTCACTGCCAAACGGCTTTTCAACAATGAGTCGCCTCCAGCCTTTCGTCTGACTGATACCACTGGCGTTAAGATTGGACGCAATTACATCGGCTAACTGTGGAGCAACAGACAAATAGAAAAGTCGATTTTCAGGTATATCTAATTCACTTTCTCTACTTTGAATGAGTTCGTGTAAGCTCTGATAAGATTCTTTGCTTGTCGCATCGAATATAAAGTACTGAAAGTAGTTTAGAAAATCTTGTAAATTAGACACCTGAATAGGTCTTCTAGAATATTCCCGGATTGCTTTTTCCACCACAAAACGGAAATCATCGTGTTGATAATGGGTTCTACCAAGACCGATGATTGAGATTGCGTCTGGCATTTTACCATCGAGAAATAAATTATAGAGTGCAGGAAATAGCTTTCGTTTTGCTAAATCTCCCGTAGCTCCAAATAAAACAAATGTCATGTCAGGCATAATCCGTTCCTCTTGGAAATCGCTTAAACCATCTTTCCTGTCGAAATTTTCCGAAGGAATTTCATAATTCATATCTATTCTCTCCTACTTTTTCATCAGTATGTTCTTATGCGATGAATGATAATCACACCAGTTCTCAGTATACCAACTGCGTTCTATTAATGTAAGTCCGAATTTTTATTGCATATAGAAAGTAAAAGTAAATGGTTATCTATGATAAGATGGTTTGATAAACAGATTCTAAACAAAAGGTGGTTGTTAAAATGAAGATGTATGATGTGACAGGAACAATTTATGAGGGTATGACAGTTTATAAAGATAAGGCGGAAAAGCAACCGAAATTTAATCGGGTGACAAATGGATATGTAACTGAAACGCGTATGGAGTTGGATGTCCATTCGGGAACGCATATTGATGCACCACTTCATATGGTTGTGGATGGGGACACGTTTGAATCCATTCCAATGGAAAGCCTTGTAGGCGAATGTAAAGTGCTTGATTTAACAGATGTGGAAGACGGAATCACGAAAGCGGATTTGGAGAAGTTTGAGATTAGCAAGGGGGATTTCTTATTCTTTAAAACGAAAAACTCTTTTGAGGAAGCCTTTGATTTTGATTTTATTTATCTTACACATGATGGAGCAGAATACCTTTCTGAGATAGGTGTTCGAGGAACTGGAATAGACACACTTGGCATTGAAAGAAGTCAAGAAGGTCATCCGACTCATAAAACACTATTCGCCAATAATATCATTATAATAGAAGGGCTTCGGTTAAAGGAAGTTGAACAAGGTACCTACTTTATGGTTGCGGCACCTTTAAAATTAACAGGGACAGATGCTTCACCGGCAAGAGTATTGTTATTTGAAGGACTAAAATAATTAGCCTTTCGAAATAGCTAAAAGCCTATGAATAAGTTTGGAAGTGAGAAAAATAGTTGTTGCAGTCATCTTGTTTATAGTTGCTGGATTGGCCGAAATAGGCGGTGGCTATCTAATATGGCTTTGGTTAAGGGAAGGTAAGCCGTTCTATTGGGGGCTAATTGGCGGTGTAACTCTAGCTTTATATGGCGTTATCGCTACTTTTCAAGCATTTCCTTCATTTGGTAGAGTATATGCAGCCTATGGAGGGGTCTTTATTGTCCTCGCGGTGTTATGGGGATGGGGAATTGATAAAAAAGCACCTGATGTCTACGATTGGATAGGTGCTGCCATTTGTCTAGTAGGCGTTTCAGTTATTCTTTTTGCACCGCGGCACTAGCATCGTTCTTCATTATCCTTAAAAATGCGAGTCAGTTAAGGAGGGGAAAAGCATGTATGAACAAAAAACAAAGGAAACGGAAAAGGATGTTATCGAATTTATCGAAAATGTAGATAGCCCCAAAAAACGTGAAGATGCTTACAAATTACTCAATTTGTTTAATGAAGCAACAGGCTTTGAAGCAAAAATGTGGGGGCCAAGCATCATTGGATTTGGATCGTATCATTATGTCTATAAAACAGGCCATGAAGGGGATGCGCCGTTAGTCGGTTTTTCTCCACGCAAAGCTAAAATTAGTTTGTATTTTGCGCCGGGTGATACGGAACGTGAAGCGCTGCTAGCTAGATTTGGCAAGCATACAACTGGAAAAGCATGTGTGTATATTAACAAAGTAGACGATATCGATTCGGAAGTACTAAAGGAATTAATTACACAATCCGTTTCGTTCCTACAAAAACAATATCCTGCTAATGGGTGAAACAAAAAATAAGAGGCATCTCGTGAGTCAGAATTGACTTGCGGGATGCCTCTTATTTAGCGTCATTTCGCTTCTGCACTACGCGGTGTTAATAAGCTAGTCGATTTCAATCGATTTCGAACGGCAATACCAGCCCATGCTGCCAAAGCTGCTTTTAGTATTCCCGTGATAAGGAAAGGTGCAAATCCACCCGTAAATGCCGCTGTCCACGATAGATTAGCAATTATTTTTAACCATACCGTTCCAAAGATTAAGGCAACAAACATTCCGATGATGTTTGCAATCAAGGCATGTTTAATTGTGAAGCTTGTCTTCTCAAGATAATAGCCGATGATAAATGCAGTGGGGATAAATCCAATTAAATAACCTCCCGTAGGACCGAAGAGAATCCCTAAGCCACCCGTCATTTGTGCAAATACCGGTATACCGATAGCGCCCATACATAAATAAATGAGAATAGATAAAGTCCCGTATCGTGCGCCTAATATCGTTGCGGCAAGTCCAATTGCTAACGTTTGTCCAGTAATCGGAACGAGGGGTAGTGGAATTGTGACTTGTGCCAAAACCCCAATAATAGCCGCAAAAAGGGCGGATGTAATCATCATTTGTAATTTGAAGCGCGATTCTAGCATGGTATGGAGCCTCCTTTTGTTTGGTTAACTATTAAGTTTTTATAGTTTACTCATTTATTGTAGTACAACTGATTTATGTTAGTCAACTTATTTTTTATTAAGTTGACACAAATTCATCTGGTGGTGTGCTGGAAGAACAGATGTGAAGTTTTCCGCTATTCCTGATATTAAGGGGAGCATTTTTTAATTCCTATAGCAGAGATCAAGATGTTAGGCGCTACCCTGCTTATGAGAAATTATCTGGAGCGTATTAATTCTATCCTTAAGTACGATGTTTAATTTTTGCGTCAAGTGACAAACTATAACAACGTTGAAAAGGAGAGTAGATTATTATCGATGCAAGAAAAAAAGCACTGAAAGTCTTAGAAGAAAGCTTAGTTGGTGTGATGGCAACCATTCAACAGAACAAACCCCACACACGGTACATGACGTTTTTCAATGATGGCTTTACACTTTACACCGCAACATCGAAGCAAACGCAAAAAGTAGATGAACTCGAGGCAAATCCACATACACACATATTAATTGGCTATGATGGAAGAGGTTTGGGAGATGAATTTTTAGAAATTGAAGGAACCGTCACTATTTCAGACGATGAAAGAGCAAAGAAGAAAATTTGGAATGAGCATTTGGAACACTGGTTTAGTGGTCCAGAGGATGCAAACCTTGCCATTTTGAAAGTAACGCCTAACGCAATTCGTTTGATGAACAAAAAGGGTGAAGAACCAACAACGATTGAGTTATGAGGTGAGAGTACCGGTATTCGAAACCGGTACTCTTATTTTTATGTTTTTTTTAGAGAGTGACACATTTGCAATTGAGTCAGTCATATAAATTGCTTCAGAAGTAATTAACTCTTTGGATGGAATGCACGGAAAAACATTTACATGATGATGAACAGGGAATGCGTGAATTATTGGACTGTCTATTTTAGGACAACTACATATTTTAGACGAATTGTTTGAACAAGTATATGTTCCAGCAGCTGTTTATTAGGAAATAGTTCATTTGGATACGTTGCTAAATATCGGTTTGCATATTACTAAGAAGCTATACCAGCTGGCCCGGTTCAATCTAATGAGTTGTAGGTAGCCATCATATGTAGAAAAGCTCAGCCTTAGCAGATGGGGCTGAGCTTTTTGTTTACAATCGTTTAAAACTATGAAATTTCGATTTCCAATAGCTGTTGTCTAAGCTTGTTACTTGTGATTTTTTGCCTCCAGCATGGACGAACTTATTATTGCCAATGTAAATACCGACATGCGAAATGCCTTTACGATATGTATTTTGGAAAAACACCAAGTCACCAGGCTTAGGGGAGGTCACTTTCTTCGTTTGTGCAAATTGGCTAAGTGTGGTGCGCGAGATATTTTTTCCGGATTTTTTGTAAGCATATTGTATAAATCCACTACAGTCAAACCCCCTAACCGTCGTCCCACCGAATACGTAAGGTATACCTATTAGCTTCATCGCTTGATCAACAACTTTTGGGGAAGCGGTAGCTGTTGTTTTCTTTTCAGTTGTCGATTTACTATTTTTCGCGGATGTTTGTAAAACTTGTTTTGGATAGAGTATGTCTGATGATAAGTTATTCCATTTTTTTAAATCAGATACGGACACATTGTTTGATTTTGAAATAATCCAGAGCGACTCTCCAGTTTTGACCGTATGTGTACTTGCTTCTGTGTCAGTCGCTGTGATTCCGAAAGCTAAAGAGCCTGCCAAGATTAGTGAACATGTTAATTTTTTCATTATGTATTTCAACCGCCTTTTCTATGAATCATTGATTAGTCAATGACTATATATCTAATAGTAGGGTACTACCTAAATGAGTTCAACAGCAGTTCGATTACAAGTTCATTACACATTCGTAAAATTAACGGGATATTTTGGAGTCATATCCATAGTTGTGAAGGATTTGATGAATAGATAATAAAATGTTGCCATTTCGTAACAATCAATAAGGAAAATTAATATTATAAAAAATAGCGAAGTGGCAAGAGTCTACTGATAAACCAACCGTTAGGAGTGTCTATATGCCGGCAATTACAGGCAGTGACTATATCAAACGAATCGATGAGCTGCAAACAAATGTCTGGGTAGATGGGCAACCCGTGACAGGAAAGATTTCCAAGCATCCTGCCTTCAAGGGAATTATTAAAAGCCAAGCTGCCCTATACGATTTACAGCATGCCGCTGCAAACATGACGTATCCATCCCCGACATCAGGACTGCAAGTAGGCATGTCATATTTACAACCATCAACTATAGAGGATTTAGTGAAAAGGCGGGCGATGGTCCAGCAGTGGGCGCTGTCGAACAACGGCATGATGGGTAGAAGTCCTGATTATATGAATACCGTGGTAATGGCGCTCGCCTCATCTGTGGATTTATTGAAGGGAAAAGAGAACTGCTTTCCTGAAAACATTGTGTCGTTTTATGAATATGCGCGCGAAAATGATCTGTCTATGACCCATACGTTCATCGACCCGCAAGTCAATCGAACGCAATTCTATTTCGAAGATGAAAGGGAGCCGATTGCTGCCAAGGTAGTAGAACGAAATGAGGCGGGACTCGTCATTAAGGGGGCACGATTACTTGCAACTCAGGGCGGGATTACTGACGAAATTGTCGTCATTGCAACAGGTGGCGTGAATGATGCCGCCAATGGTTTCGCCTTTGCAATCCCCAGTAACACCGCGGGGCTCAAATTCGTCTGTAGAGAATCATTTGTCGGAGGTGACTCGACATTTAACTATCCATTGAGTTCGCACTATGAGGAAATGGATTCGATCGTTGTATTCGATAATGTCTTAGTACCTTGGGAGCGCGTGTTTTATTATGACAACATCGCAGTGGCTAACAGTTTTATGACTTGTAGCTCGTATCAACCGTTTGCATTGCATCAGGTCGTTTCCAGACAAATTGTGAAAACAGAATTTGTGTTAGGCGTTGTCCAATCCATCATCGAGACTATTAATATCGGCGAATACCAGCATGTGCAAGAGAAGGTGACTGAAATCATCGTCGCGCTGGAAACGATGAAGGCGTTGGTCATTAAATCGGAAGTCGAAGCCGAGCTAGACGAATGGGGATGGATGCGTCCTGATCGAACAACGCTCCTAATCGCCATCAACTATTTTCCACGTGTCTACCCACGATTCACCGAAATCATTCAGCAGCTAGGTGCTAGCGGGTTGATGTCGATTCCAACAGAGAATGCCTTTCAGTCCAGTGTTCGGGAGGATTTAGACCAGTATTTGCAATCAAAAGCTAATAATGCTGAGGACAGGGTAAGGATTTTCCGTTTGGCATGGGATTTGACGATGAGTGCATTTGGGACGCGCGAGACGCTGTATGAGCGGTTTTTCTTTGGTGATCCGGTCAAGTTAGCGGGGCAGCTGTGCCATGATTATGATAGGGAGTTGTTTGTGGGGCGGGTGATGGGGGTCTTGGGAATATAGAGGAATAGGGCTGTCCATAAAGTCAATGAAAATTGATTTTATAGAAAGCCCTTTTACGTTTACGAATAAATGGCAGGCTACACTCAAAACGAAGCAAGTTACTTGAAAGTCAAAATAGGTCAGTATATACTACAATCAAAGGTTAAATATAGTCAAAGTCAATTAAAGATAGCAAAAGGGAGGAAATAGATATGCAATGTCAACATTGTGGTCAAAACGAAGCAACGATGAGTTTGAGATTTCAAGTGAATCACCAAGGCATGCAACTCAACTTATGTCACGGATGCTTTCAGGATATTCAAGGTCAATTGACTGCTGGGAAAATGCCGTCATTTAACAACGAGGCACAGCATTTTTCTCAAGCAAATGGTGGTCAACAGGCGAGAACACAAACGAGACAAGCACAAGATAATCAAGGCACTGGCCTATTAGATCAGTTGGGCAAAAATCTTTCAAATGAAGCCAAAGATGGACAGATTGACCCAGTTATCGGACGTGACCAAGAAGTGAAGCGTGTCATTGAAACGTTAAATCGAAGAAATAAAAATAACCCAGTCCTCATCGGAGAGCCTGGGGTTGGTAAAACAGCTATTGCTGAAGGACTTGCAGTGAAAATCCACGAAGGCGATGTCCCTGTGAAATTGATGAACAAACAAGTGTATTTATTAGATGTCGCTTCACTCGTAACGAATACGGGTATTCGAGGGCAGTTTGAAGAACGGATGAAACAATTGATTGAAGAACTTCAGACACGGAAAGATGTCATTTTATTCGTCGATGAAATTCACTTACTCGTTGGGGCAGGCACTGCAGAAGGTTCAAAAATGGATGCCGGAAATCTTTTGAAGCCAGCTTTAGCGCGTGGCGGCCTACAATTGATTGGTGCAACGACGTTGAAAGAATACCGTCAAATTGAAAAAGATGCTGCGCTCGAGCGCCGCTTCCAACCGATTATTGTGAAGGAGCCGTCCGCGGAAGATACGATTCTCATCCTAAATGGCATTAAGGACCGTTATGAAGAATTCCACGGTGTGCACTATCCGGATGAAGCGGTAGAAGCTTTTGTCAATTTATCACAACGGTATATCCAAGATCGGTTTTTACCTGACAAAGCAATTGATTTGATGGATGAAGTCGGTGCCCGTTTAAATCTTGCACAGACATCAGCCGATTCAGAGTCCATCGGAGTACGTCTCAATGAAGTGATTCAACAAAAAGAGCAGGCGGCGGAAAAGGAAGACTATGAAAAGGCGGCAAATTTGCGTTATGAGGAAATTCAATTACGAAAAAAATTAGAAGAGGCAAAACAAAGTGGAGACCTAGAACATGGGGAAGTGACTGTTGCAGACATCGAGTTAATTGTAGAAGAGAAAACTGGAATCCCTGTGACAAAACTACAAGCAGCAGAACAAGCGAAAATGAAAGGTATTGCGGATAGCCTTGGCAAAAAGGTCATTGGTCAAGCAGAAGCGGTCGATAAAATTGCAAAAGCCATTCGCCGTAGCCGCGCTGGGCTCAAAGCGAAAGACCGTCCGATTGGGTCATTCCTATTTGTTGGTCCAACAGGTGTCGGTAAAACTGAAATTACGAAAGTGCTCGCGGAAGAGTTATTCGGGTCACGTGATGCGTTAATTCGTCTCGATATGAGTGAATATATGGAGAAACACGCGGTATCCAAAATTATCGGTTCGCCTCCAGGCTATGTTGGGCATGAGGAAGCCGGTCAATTGACAGAACAGGTTCGCCGCAATCCGTATTCGATTTTACTGCTCGATGAAATTGAAAAAGCGCACCCGGATGTTCAAAATATGTTCCTGCAAATTATGGAGGATGGTCGTTTAACTGATTCGCACGGTCGCACCGTCAGCTTCAAAGATTCGGTCATCATCATGACAAGTAACGCCGGAACGGGCGACAAAAAAGTCAGCGTTGGGTTCAATCAAACTGTACATGAATCCGTCTCGATGCTCGAAACACTAGGGAATTATTTCAAACCTGAATTCCTCAACCGTTTCGATGCAATTGTCGCTTTCAATGAACTGACAGAAGAAAATCTACTTGAAATCGTTGACTTAATGTTAGTAGATTTGCAAGCAACCATTGAAGAAAATGATATCGACATAACAATTTCAGCAGATGCAAAACGTGCATTGGTCAAACTAGGTTACGACAAACGCTTCGGTGCAAGACCGCTGCGCAGAGTGATTCAAGACAAAATTGAAGATCCATTAACGGATTTAATATTGGAAGAAGAACAGATTGAAAAAGTTCACGTAGATGTTGTGGCTGAAGAGATTGTTGTAAGCATAGTCTAATGTAATTTGGCACCCCTGGAAATGAATTCAGGGGTGTTAACTGCGTCTATATTCAATAAATATAGCCCGTATTCACATCATACTAGGTGAATTTTTGGAAATGCCACAAAGTCTCCATATGTAAGCGTTTTGAATTTGAATAAATTGTGAAATGATTCACATAGCACATTTCGATGATGAAAAATAGAGTACACTAGATATAACAACAAATATGGAAATCGAAAAGGAGAATGCACTATGTGGGTAGTCACAGTATTTGAACAAAAATTTGTCCGAATCTTCGAGTTTACTGATCAAACAGAAGCAAAACAAGCCCTCGCACGTTTCCAAAAAAATGCTCGACTTTCTTTTGTAGCGTAAAATCAAATTTCATGAAAAATCCCTTTCCGAGTATGACTGGAAAGGGATTTTTCGGTTTTTAAATTATTCACTAAGAGATCATTTTCTTTCAGTTGATAGATGTCTAATGTTTGAACGGGTGTTCGTATTATGATATTATTAATGTAATAGTCTAAAAACTTTCTGAGGGAGGTTGTAAAATGGTTGTTGAATGGGTCAGGGAAGAAAAAATACAGTATGATGAAAATTTGGTAGACCAGGACGGTTTGTGGAAAAAAGTAATTGGGGAGTTATTTGAAGACTTTTTACTATTTTTTGCTCCAGAATTGTACGCACAGGTTGATTTTAATGTCGAGCCAGATTTTTTAGACAAGGAATTGTTCCAAGAAGTCTTAGATAAGAAAAAAGGCAGACGTTTTGCGGATCGGTTGGCAAAAGTTCGTTTAAAAGACGGAAAAGAGCAATGGATTCTTGTCCATATTGAAGTACAAAGTAAAAAAGAAACAGATTTTCCTGAACGAATGTTTCAATATTTTTATCGCATCTATGATCGCCATCAAGAGAAAATTGTCGCCATCGCCGTCCATACTTCCTCTAATCAGAGCGATATACCTGAACGTTTTGAGTACGATTATTTTGGCAGGCAGCTATGTTATTCTTATAAAAATTATCGAACAGAAGCTTACACCGACGAGGAACTCGAGCGGTCGGATAAGCTTTTCAGCAAAATCGTATTAGCAGCAAAAGCACTGCATCAAACGAAAGATGAAGCACACCAACGCTATCTTTTCAAACGAAAGCTAATGGGTGAACTTATCCGCAACCAAAATTATTCACGCACCGCAGTCCAAGTTGTTTTTCATTTTATCGATTACTTGTTACAATTACCAGAAGCGTATACAAAACAGTTATCCGAAGACATTCGACCAATGATTAGAAAGGAGACGGAGCTGATGGAGTTATACAATAAAGAAAACGCTTCCCCGACGATACTGAATGCTTTTGATTTGGAGTTAGAAAAGGGGATAGAACAAGGAATAGAATTTGAAAAAAGAGATATCACAAAGAAATTAATTTTGAAAAATATGGCACTTGAAACAATTGCAGAGATTACTGAACTAACATTGGAGCAAGTAAAAGAGATTCAGAAAACATTGAACTAAACCGAGTAATAGTGAATGTAGATAGATAAAAATAAATCTGCTCTAACAGAAGTATTAGGGAAGAAAGTTATGAATTAAACTATGACAATTTTGTATAAGTTTATCGAAAAGGAATCTGCTCGTTCACGATTGAACGAGCAGATTCCTTTTGGCATTTTCTATTTTCCTACGCAAGTTCCTCTATCTTTATTATTCTTTCCAAATCCTCCGATGTAGCCTAAGACTTCTTTTTAGTTTTGCATCATGCACTTCATTTTCAATTGCGTGAAAAATAAATTTCACCACTCTGTCCACTTTTCTGAATGCAAACTCTATATATAGGGTGAAAGGCATCGTTCGTCTAGGCAAAAGACATCGTCCTTTCTTAAAAAAAACGCATTCAACAGAGAAGGAGTCATGATGAATTTATTAATAAAAGAGTCGCCACTTCAAGTGCTTCCATCACTAGCTATTCAAGTTGGATTGAATGAGGCCATGGTGCTCCAGCAGCTACATTTTAGATCGCTTATTTCGAACAATGTGCGAGATGGGTATAAGTGGGTTTACAAAACATATGAAGAGTGGGAAAACGATGAATTCCCATTCTGGTCTGTCGATACGATTAAAAGAGCAATTCGTAGGTTGGAAGACAAAGGGTATAACGTTGCGATTACTTCGTATAATCGGATGAAAATGGACAAGACAAAATGGTACCGCATTAATTATCAAAAGCTTCAGAAACAGGCACAACATCCATTGGTTATGTGAAGGAAACAGGCATTCTTCACAACATTGACTGGCAACAAGAAGGGAGGGCATGACACGGTAACTGTACAAGAAGTGCTTCAGTTAGCGATTGAAATAGACATGATTCACTTGGCACATCGAACTTTTTGGGCAATCACCAATGGGAAAGTGAGCGTAGAAGACGATTCCAAACAGCTAGAAGCCATCCACTATGACGAGGAAGCAATTGAAGAAATGGTTGCGCAAAATAAGTTAACCATCGGCAAAATCAAACTGTATGTCGCGCAAACAACAAAGTCTAATCTATTCGCCTCTTATTATAGTAAAAATGTCTTAGAGGCACACGCACTTCACCAGGAGTTGTTCCAAGAGACACCGAAACGATTGATGAATGCCTCGAATTTAATGCAAAAGCTCTTTCATTTCAATGAAAGGAGTACCGCAGACATTTTATACTTCCATCGTAAAAACGTTGTCGCCTATCCGTATTATTTGGGACATGCTAGGGCGGGTGAGCGGGTGAGCGGGTGTTGGTGGAGATGTAGGGGCTCTCATCTATTAAATAAACTATCCCAAAATTGAAACGTTTCATCTTCAAAACCGTATGTAAGATACAGGGATCGACTGAAAATAGTCTTTCGATACGAGGAGGGATTGCGTGAGACAGCTATATATCAAGCAAAAGGTATTGAGTCTGAGCGGTAAGTTTTCGGTGAAGGATGCTGAAGAGAATGAAGTGTATTTCGTAGAAGGAAGCTTCATGCAAATACCGAAGACGTTTTCTATTATGGATGTTACCAGGCAAGAAGTTGCAATGATTACTAAGAAAACATTTAGCTGGCTACCCACTTTTCATGTCGACGTACATGGCCAAGAAACGATGACGATTAAAAAGGAATTTACCTTTTTGAAAGCACGCTATTCAATCGCCGCAGCAGGGATAGAAGTACGGGGGAATTGGTGGGATATGGATTTCGAAGTGTACCAACACGGAAAAATACTCGGTACCGTTAGCAAAAAATGGTTCACATGGGGCGATAGCTACCAGTTGCAAATTGCGGATGATGAAATGGAACCACTTCTTGTGTCGCTCGTTGTAGCGATTGATTGTGCGAAAGCTGCGCAGGGGGCTGCGGCGGCTGGTGGTGGGGGATGAATTAAAAGTGCTGTTCTTGCGGGTGCCAACAGCCTTTTGTTTGTTACATCGGGTACGATATTCAGCATTTGGTAGTGGGAAAATTCCAATGGCTCCCTCCTATTTAAATCACATCATCATACAGTGAGGTAGCAATGAATTTAGTAAAATGAGCAAAGAAAAAGAGTCCTTTATGGACCCTTGATTAATAGTAATCAGCTAATCACGCATTTTGGGAGTTACTTTGGGAATACTACTTTTTATTAAATTTAAAATCTTCTTTTTCGAAACATCTTCTTGGTATGACTTCGAGTATATGTCTAAAAGGTATACAGTATTTTCAGCCGTGACTAAATATTCAATAACTCTAAATCCACCAGATAACCCTTTTTTCGCACTACTATTTCTCATTCTCTTCTTGAAAACTTTATTGCCGTCTTTTAAAATGTTCGGTATATCTTCACCTAAATCGCCGCCGAGTTCAACCTCATTAAGGAATGCCTCAAAATCTTCATCAATTTTCGGGTATTTCTTTCGAAGTTTATGATACCGTGATTCAAAAGTTGGCGTAGTAATCGTACTAAATCGCGACTTCATTACTTATCGTTGACGAGATTCTTTTAAGAAATCTCTAGCTGATTTTTTAGGGAGTTTTCCTGCTTGTATCAATTTAACCTCTTTTAAGGCATTCATCACATGATTATTTTGAGATTCAGGAGTGGGTTTTACTATTTCTTTTGTGGACATATCGACATCCTCCTTCTTACACATACAACCACAACCTTTTTTTAAAAAGTAATAGTTAGTATATGTGATCCTAATAAAAATTATACCAGTAATTTATAGAATAATCCATTAACCAATCTTCAAACCCTTCCTCTCAAAATAAACATGCAATCGATACGCACAAATCTCCTCCATCTCCGCTGTGCGCGTCAGCTTGTAATTGTTTCGATTAAATTTGATGTCAGTAAACGAACGTCAGTCATCTTCTACTTCCAGCAAAAAGATCCGCTCATTAAATCCTCCGCGTTTCTCCGCTTTCTCAACTCTCACATCTTCAAGCTTCTCAAATGTAGCGCCATGATAGGCAGCGGCGGCATGAATGAGTTCCAATAGGTCCGCAAGTTCTTCAAGTGCGTCCACAGTCGTTGTTGTTTCCAAGTACTCGGCTAATTCCTCGCCCAGTTTGTTATTGATTTCCGTTATGTATTCCTCGTCGTTTAATAAGCGTGTTGTGAATGTCTTACCGGTTTTTTCGATGATTGCTGGGATGTTGTCACGTACAAGTTTGTTGTAGATTGGCATGTGGGTCATCTCCATTTTCTCGCTGGCGCTAAGTTTGAAACTGTTACTTTACATGATAGCATGTTGGGCTTGGTTTGGAGAAATCGCAATTAGTCTATGTAATCGGATTATGATAAAATAAGACTACAAATAAAATTTCATATAACTGGGGGAAATGTCATATGGACGTTCAATCATATTTCTATAAATTTCTAGAGCCTCTATCTAAAGAACTTGCCTATGTTGCCCGTGAACTAGAAAATAGTATATTTACTAGCCCACGTACAATGCTTACACACGCAAGAGTATTCGTTGAAAATATATTGCAGCAAGTAATTCAAAAGGAAAATCTACCTAATGAGCCATGGACAAATTTAAAAGAACGACTTGATTTGCTCAATGAAAAAGGCTATTTAACATCGGAAGTACGTGACGCACTTCATCATGTCCGCCAAATTGGTAATAAAGCAGCACATGATGCCCGAATGTTTCGCTACTCAGAAGCATTATTGTCATGGGAATCAGTCTATACAATTGTCAAATGGTATATCGAAGTGTATGGTCCTGTAGATTTTACTGTTCCAGATTATCAAGATCCAACGCATCGAATTGAAAAGGCTTATGACATCACTGAACTTGAAGTACGACTCAAATCACTTGAAGAACTGTTAATTGCCTCTGTTCAGAAGCCTAAGGAAGAGCCTATGCATCAAGAGACTGTGGCAACTATTGTAACGAATATACCTATGGAACCTGAACAACCGGGTTTCACAACAATTCGAACGCTTACATACAAAGGACAAACACTCGATGTTCCATACTTTTTACGTGATGCGTTTTTATTGCCACAACGATTTGAAAAATCCGAAACGTTTCTTATAAGGCTAGGTGCAGAGCAAGAAGCACGGATTATGAGTGAACTACCGAATGATCTTGAAGGTCTGTATAAGCATGTAAAGCGTTTTAATGAAAAGAACGACGAGAACTTATTCGAAGAGTTGAAGATATATATTGAAGAAGAAAAAGTTAGAAGAAAGCTTCTAGTTGAGCGTCCGGGTGAATTGTTTTTCTTTTATAAAGCAGACTACATTGTCGTCACAGAAGAACTGTCTAAAATTCCATTTACCGCCGAGGAGTTTACAGGTAGTCCAAGCCTCCTAAGGCAATTAAACGAAGACCAGATTGCAACTGTCGGTCAGTTACCGCAGGAATTAGTGATTTTGGCGAAATATGAAAATGTTGGGATTGGGACTGTTGAGAAGTTGTTTGAGCAGTTGAAGGAGAAGTCCTTCCAAACTGTACTTACATGAAACAAAGAATCGGGGGAGGTGATGGTATGTATTTTGAATTAACTAATCAGGCGCTCTCAACGATTTTGTTGGACTGTATTCAATATTATCCTACCTACGAACAATCGAAAGAGGCGTATGGCATTCTATTAGGAAGTGAAGAAGGTGATTGTTGCATTGGCGAGTATAGTTTTCCTGTTGGGAATGTAGACTTTCGGGATCAAACGGGAATAGCTGCGAACCGTGAAATCAACCAACTAATTATGAATGCCAAAAAAATCGTAGCGACATCTACCGCGGTAGCTTCGTACCACAGCCATCCCTTCGATAACGCGTATGTGGACTGGGCAAGACCAAGTAACGATGATTGTTATTATTTCGCAAATGATCCATTACAAGCCCAACTGATTATAGCGATTGCTCAGATCTATGACGAACCACAGTCTTTTAAACTAGTGTATGAAAAAGATAGGGCAAGAGAGTTTTTGCCTACTACTGAGAGTGAACTGCCATTAGAAAATGATTTGGAAAGGGAAGTGCAGTATATCCAAGGGAAGTTTGGGCGTTATGCTTTTGAAGTCAGGGCCTATTTCAATACGGGAAAATCCCTGTCAGATATCAACCTCTTTTCATCTGAAGTCGCATTAAATATGACATTATGGGAGAACGACCTACATATTGAACGATTGCCGGCAGAAGCAATGTACAGCATTCGGAAACTGGAATATGCACATCGGCAGCGTTCTACCAGGGGGACAGACAATAAGATTCAATATCATATTGAAAAAATAAAGCGCATGGAACCACGACAAAAATCATTTGAGAAGTTAGAGGACCAGCGTCTAATAGATGGTTTAGTTTTCAACAAATGTTCTTCGTTAGTTTATCAAGATGCAGTACAATGGGCACGGACTGGGGATTTGTACGCAGAGTTACACGAAGAAACGATAGTCCTTTGTAAAGTTCAGTTTGATGCAAATGCTCAAGTTTTATTTCTAGAAGACCTTGAACAACAAGTCGGAAGTACAATAGATGTGGCGGAATATATGGTCGAAGCAGGTTATATAGAACAGATTTCATTATGTAATATTCAAAGATGGCCGTTGCACTTTTGGCTGCGGGAGGGGATACACAGATGATTCCATTGATTTCAAATCGGAAAGTATTATGTCCAATCCGAGGATATCACGTAATTAATTATCCAGAAGAACGTGTTCGTCAAAAGTTATTAAAGCAATTGCTCAAATTTAATGGTGCCTTACAGTCCCATATTGCATTGGAAGTAAAAACAGCATTGGGACGTGCAGATATTGTCATCTACGATGAGCAACTCACTCCATTTTTGACAATTGAATTGAAAGCATTAAATGAAATAATTAATGAACTTACACTAGAACAAGTGATGAGATATTGGGTAAACTTAAAATCGCCATTTGTAGCGATTTCTAATGGGAGACATACGAATATCTATCAAGTGATTGATAGCACTCCGAAATTGATAAAAGAAACGGATATAGTTAAATTTCTTGCGATACAAGAAATTGAGTATCCCAAATTAATGAAATTGAAACGTTTACCGTTTGACCTCTCTACATATGATCGTTATATCCAGTATTTAGTGGAGAATGGATATGTAAGCAGCCAAACAATTACTGATAAGCAACGCTGGTTTTCTGAATTGCAAAATGCACTGCTGACTGAAACGTATACACCAACTGAACGAGAGTTACCTATCTATATCGAGGCAGACTTCGGAACAAGTTATTATGCATTTAAAAATGCCGCAAATGGAGCATGGGATGGCATGCATCGAAGTTTTCGTGTTGATGTGAAAAATAGGGGTTCTTTTGTTTTTCGTATATCCATGATAGCAAGCGCCACGTCACAAAACGACCCGACATTTGGAAACAGAAAAGGAGCAACTTCTTTAAATATTGCTATGCAAACGCATAGTTCAAGTACCTATAATCTTCAACTCAATTTAGACAAATACACAAAAGAATCTATGGTTGATTATACAATTTGGCATTCTGGGGTAAAGAGTCGTATGAAAAAAGAGAAAGTGCTGCGGGCAGTCGCGCAATTTGCGCCTAACCTATTAAATCAACAAAGTATTGAACTAGCCACATTGCCAACTGAACGAAGTATTACATTCGAAGAGTTTTCATTGTTCATTGAAAACTTGATTTTATATTCAGTCTCAAGAGATTTCGCTCTCACAATCTAATGAAGAGCCAATTAGATTGATGGATTCACGAGCATTTCTAGTCTTCTGAAGCTACTCAATGTACCATGATATAGATGTGGAAATACTAAAGTTAATAAAGAGTGCCTAGCAAACGTCAAGCTTTCAATTTTGACGCCTGCTAGGCACTTTTCTTATTTGTTATCGATTGTCTCTAAAAACTCTTTTGTCGTATTCACCACGTATTTAATCTCACCGAGATCACGTTCCAATAAAATACTTCGATGGATATCGATTAATAGCTTTTTGTTTGTTATATCAGCGATAGTATTCAGCCTTTGATAGTGGAAAAACTCCAACGGCGAAATGCCTAGCGCATCTATAATTTTATCTAGCGTTTCTAAAGTGGGATTGCTTTTGAAAGTCTCAATCTCCGAAATACGTGCGTGCGCAATGCCAGCCATTTCTGCTAACTTCTCTTGTTTGAATCCCTTCTCTTCCCTAATGAATTTCAATTGTTCGCCCACCAGTTTGATGAGGTCCGAAGATGCTGCCATTTGTGAATCACCCCTTACCTTAAAGGGTAAAGAATTTGTTGGGAAATGATTATCAGTTAAAAAGGACAAAAAATATGTAATATACGCTATAATGTACATGTGAAGGCTTTTTAATATTATGTTTGTAAGCAGTTGTAAAAAGAGAGTGTTTCATCCTGTTTACAGCAAATATCTAAGCTGATTTTAAATTCTTTATTCTTAAAAAATCGCGTTTATGATAAGAATTTGTAATCAAATCGTTTTGGCAAGACCTGTAAATTAGGGGGGATCAATATTTCAAATATGCAATTCATCATAGAGCTAAAAAACATCATTCCCGACTTAAAGAAACGATATTTTAAGCAGGTTTTCATTCATGAACGCGAATCAGGGAACACGGTAAAGAATTACAGCTTAGAATATGATATTCCGTATCTCAATTTGAATATGGAGTTAGCAAAATTACTACAAGGTGTTCAAATAAACAGGCGTCCTTATAAAATAGCAGATTATTTAAATCAGCGTTTGAATGCAATGCCTGAAGAAATTATTTGCTTGGATTATTATGAGTTGTTATTTGAATCATCACTACAAATAAATCCTTTTGATTTATTTGAGAAGATTAGTAAAAATAAAACACTAATTATAGCTTGGCGTGGAAATATCCATGACAGTCATTTCATTCACGCAGAACCAGGACATCCCGAATATCGAATTTATCCTACAGAAGATGCGCTGGTCATCAATTAAAAGGAGCGATTATTTTGCAATATAGAGACCTATTACAATTCGAACCAATTGAATCTGTTATTCAATTAACAGATGCAAATGACAAACAACGTGCCTTTCGACTTCTAGATACCTATGTCATTTCTGAACGGATGGCTGAACAATTAAATGAGCTCATTATTAACCAGTTACAGTTTACTCGCGCTACTGATAATAAAGGTTTGCTTATTGTGGGGAACTACGGAACGGGTAAATCACATTTAATGAGTGTTATTTCAACGATTGCTGAGCGTGAAGGGGCAAGTGAGCATATTTCGAATGAAGCCGTAGCTGAAAAAGCAAAAGAGATTGAAGGGAAATTTAAAGTTATTCGTTTGGAAATCGGTAGTGTAGGTACATCACTACGAGATATTTTATGTACAGCAATTGAAGATGGTTTGGCAGACTTAGGAATCGATTTCAGTTTTCCAGAGTTCGATCAAATTACGAACAACAAAGATGCATTGGAAGAAATGATGGGCCTATTCAATGAACAATATCCTGAACACGGCTTATTAGTCGTTGTCGACGAGTTGCTCGATTATTTGCGTGGACGAAAAGAACAAGAATTAACACTAGATTTAGGCTTCTTACGCGAAGTTGGAGAAATTTGTAGTAAAACACGTTTCCGTTTTATAGCAGGTATTCAAGAAATGCTGTTTGATAATCCAAGATTCAGCTATGTTGCGGAACCGTTACGTCGTGTGAAAGAACGTTTTGATCAAGTCCGTATTATTCGAGAGGATATAGCACATGTAGTATCGGAACGACTTTTAAAGAAAACAGATGAACAGAGGGCATTAATTCGCGAACATCTATCAAAGTACACGACATTATACCATCGCTTAAATGAAGATATGGAATCATTTGTGAACCTATTCCCTATCCATCCAAGTTACTTAACAGCATTTGAAAAAGTAAATAATATTGAAAAGCGGGTAGCGTTAAAGACGATTAGTATCGAAATGAACAAAATTATTAACGAGGAAGTTCCTGAAGGGGCACCAGGTTTGATTTCGTATGACAGCTACTGGAAATTCATCGAGGAAGACCCATCATATAAGGCTATCCCTGAAGTAGCTGAAGTACTAGATAAAGCCAAAATTTTAAAAGACCGTGTGCAAAATGCTTATGCAAAACGTATTTACAAACCAATGGCGTTACGGATTGTAGACGCTCTTGCGTTAAATCGTTTATCTACAGCAGACATTTATGACAGTGTTGGCTTAACAGCAGAGGAATTACGTGATGATTTATTTTTAAGTCTAACTGGTAGTAACGATATGCTTCTGGAAGAAGATGATCCAGCAGATTTCTTAAAATCTACGGTAGATGCTGCAACAAGAGAAATTCAAAAGACAGTAAGCTTCCAATACTTATCAACAAATGAATCGAATGGTCAATATTATTTAGATCTAAAGAAAGATATTGATATCGACAGTTTAATTACGCAGCGTGCAGAGACAATAGAAGAAGATAAACTTGATCGCTTCTATTATGACATTTTAAAACAGGTCATCACATTGGATGATAATACTTATGTAACGGGCTATAAAATATGGCGACATGATTTACCTTGGAATGCTAATCGAGTCACACGTCAAGGATACCTATTCTTTGGTGCCCCCAATGAACGTTCAACAGCGCAGCCTGAACGTGACTTTTATATTTATATGCTACGACCATACATGAAAACAATATATAAAGATGAACAAAGGGCTGATGAACTGTTCTTCGAATTCAAACAGACAGATGATCGATTTAATCAGCTCTTAAAGCTTTATGCCGCTGCAAATGATTTAAGACTTGATGCAACATCAGCCACAAAAAGTTTATATGCTAGAAAAATCGATAGCTATTTTAAGGAACTAACTAAATGGTTAAATGAATACTTTGTACACACTTTTGAAATCACTTATAAAGGAAAAAAAGGGACTGTGCTTGATTTCGGTATGTTACTTCCGGCACATGCTACAATCCAGGAAATTATTAACTTTGTTTCGGAAGAAATGTTGTCTGGTTGGTTTGAACAAAAGTATGAAGGCTACCCTTCATTCCGCCAAATTAAAGATTCTTACTTAACTAGGAAAAACCTGGAAACATACGTGAAAGATGCACTACAGTACCTAGTTGGTAAAGAAACAAGCCAAGGAGCAGCCATATTAAATGGACTTGTCTTGTTTGATTCCACACAAAAAATATCGACTAAGCAATCCGGTTACGCTCAGTGGATTGTCGATTTACTAGATTCAAAAGGCCATGGTCAAGTTATAAACCATAGCGAGTTGATTGAAACTGTTTTTATCCGTGGTGTCGAAGATTTGCAGTATACAAAGCAATATCACTTAGAACCAGAATTATTAGTTGTTTTACTTGGCGCAATGATAAGCACTGGTGCCATTGAAGTAACTGTTGAAAATAAAACTTACAATGCACTTAGTTTAAATGACTATGTTCAATTGCCATTATCAAAACTAACACAATTTAGTCATGTGAAAAAACCAACGGGTCTGCCTGTTGAAGTACTAAATGCAATCTTTGATTTATTTGATGTATCCATCCCAAACTATGAAGGGGATATGCTCTCAAAAACGATAGTAACTGTTACTGAAAAGGCCAATAATGCTATTAACGATTCACTAAGCACTATACAAATAATAAAAAAAGGCTTCCCTACATGGGATGGGAAATTATTAAACAATGCAGAAATACAAGAAAATGTCGAATTGCTTGAAGCATTCAAAGAGTTTTGTGAAGGCTTAAAACGTTTTAATACACCGGCAAAAATGCGTAACTTGAAATATGACTTGGCTACAGTTGAAAAGCAGAAAGTGGCAATTGAAAAATTAGCTTCGTTCGCTAAACTTGATCAGCAAATCAAGGAAATCCAGCAACGCGTCAGTTATCTGCAAATTGCTCAACCTAATATGGGGAGTCAATCTGAATGGTCGCAAAGCGTTGAGGATGCATTTAATGAACTGCAAGATGCCTTGAAACATAACCAAGATACATCAAAAGAAATGGCAACACTTGATGCGTTAAAACAACAGTACATTCAGCTTTATATTGAAGCACATGATAAATCGCGACTCAATGCCACTGAAAACATATTGAAAAACACATTACACTCAGATTCGACATTAAAAGCGTTGAAAGAATTAGCAACTTATATCTCCATTTTGCCAAGAGAACAAATTATCAATTGGGAAAAATCACTGGTTGGTTTAAAAACATGCTATCAAGTATCTGTGGATAATTTACAACACGCACCGATGTGTTCAGAGTGTAAGTTCCGTCCAACAGAAGTAACAACAAACGAAAAAGCCATGCTGAAAAATCTCGAACAAGAGCTCCCCAATATATTTGAGAGCTGGACTGAAACATTATTAACAAACTTCAATGATGCAACGGTTAAAGAAAATATTGTGCTACTAAAACCTAAGCAACAAACGCTTGTAGCGGAACTTATCACTAACCAAGCATTTACGTTACCTGTAGATATTCGTCTAATCCAGGCGATTAATGATTTACTCAAAGGAATCGATAAAGTGGAAGTATCGTTAATAGACATTGAAGAGATGATGGCAAATGGAAGTCCATTAACAGTTGAAGAGCTTCGAAAACGTTTTGAAGAAATGGTTCAAAAGACTGTTGGCAATACACCATCCAACCGAGTACGCATTATGCTGAAAAAATAAGAGGGGCGATTCTAAATGACAGATAATCCAGAACAGCTCTCATTACTAAATGAACAGCCTGAAGCGGATAACACATCAGTTGTCTGCTTAGGCATGACATTTGAAAATGAAGAAGCAAGAAGACGATATTTCCGTGAAGAGCTTCGAAAGAAACTTCCAGAACTAAAGCAAATTGAGGGTTTCCCTAGTGGTGAAGATGAAGATATCATCGCCTTGTCAGACCCACCCTACTACACAGTTTGTCCGAATCCTTGGCTAGAAGAAGTAGTATTAAAAGAAATGAAAGTAGATAAAAACTATCCTTATGAAAAACTCCCTTATATTGGAGATGTTGCTGAAGGAAAGAATGATGCTGTATATAATGCGCACAGTTATCATACAAAAGTGCCCTATAAAGCAATAATGCGTTATATTCTACACTATACGGAGCCAGGAGATTTAATATTTGATGGTTTTTCTGGTACGGGTATGACAGGTGTTGCATCCAAAAGATGTGGGAATCAAAAAGAAATAGAAAAGTTGGGTTATGACATAGTTAATGGCGATATCATAAATAATAACGAAGTGATTAGTAAATTAGGCGAAAGGAACATAATTTTATCGGATTTGTCACCAGCAGCAAGTCTAATTAGTCAGAATTATAATAGGGGATTCAATTTAATTAAATTTGAACAAGAGGCAAATAGAATACTTGATGAAGTCGAAAAAGAATGTGCTTGGCTCTATAAGCTTTCAGGTGATTCAGAGTCTTTAGGAAATGTAAATTATACAGTTTGGAGTGACGTATTTATTTGTCCATCTTGCGCGAATGAAATTATTTATTGGGACGTTGCTGTTAATACTGAACTTAAAAAAATGTATGATAAATTCCAATGTAAACACTGTTCGGTGCAACTACAAAAAAAATCGCTCGAGCGTAAATGGCATTACGTTTACGATGAATATTTAAAAGAAAATATTTCAATGGCAAAGCAAGTACCCGTAAATGTTAATTATTCAATTGGAACAAAAAGATATGATCAAGATGCTGATGAGGCCCAATTAAATTTATTGAAAAAGATTGATAATTACAAGTTGGATCATTGGGTTCCACTCTATAGAATGCCAGAAGGCGACGAGTCCAGAAGAAATGATAGAATTGGAATTACTCATGTTCATCAATACTTTACTAAAAGAAATTTAATAGCTTTATCAAATTTTTATAAGCATGCAATAGACTCAAAATATATAAATCAACTCTTATTTTTCTTTCAAGCATCAATTACCAGGGCAACAAAAACAAATCGTTTTAGGTTTGGAGGTACTGGTGGCTTAAGTGGTACTTTATATATCCCTTCTTTAACGTTTGAACGAAATGTAGTACTACTTTTAAGGAATAAACTCCGTGATTTTTTGAAAATGATTAAAGAAGTAGAAGATGAGGCTAACAATAAATCTATTATTACAACTCAATCTACTACTGCTGTCAAGAGCATCCCTGATAATAGTATAGATTATATTTTTACAGATCCACCATTTGGAAAAAACCTTATGTACTCGGAATTGAACTTCTTATGGGAAGCATGGTTAAAAGTTTTAACAAATAATAAATCTGAAGCAATCATGAATAATACGCAGAAAAAGACTTTATTTGAGTATCAAAAACTAATGGAAAATAGCTTTGCCCAATATTTTAGAGTGTTGAAACCGGGAAGGTGGATAACTATTGAATTTAGTAATTCTCAAGCAAGTGTTTGGAATTCGATTCAGGAATCTTTACAAAAGGTTGGATTTGTCATTGCAGATGTATCTGCATTAGATAAAAAACAAGGTAGTTTCAAAGCAGTAACTACTACAATAGCAGTAAAGCAAGACCTTGTTATCACTGCTTATAAACCATCTTCAGACACTATCTTGAAAATGCGTGAAAAAAATAATACAACTGAATCTGCTTGGATTTTTGTTAATCAACACTTGGAAAAACTACCAAAATTCCTTGGCTCAAAAGGTGAAGCTTCAGTCATTGCAGAGCGCACTCCACGTATTTTATTTGACCGTATGGTTGCGTATCACGTGCAAAATGGTTTACCGGTGCCTATTTCATCTGCTGACTTCCAAGAAGGTGTTACACAACGTTTCCCCATGCGTGATGGCATGGCCTTCATAGATGCTCAAGTAGCTGAGTACGATAAAAAACGCACGCTTGTAAAAGATTTTTCACAAATGAGCTTATTCGTATCGGATGAAAATAGTGCGATTGAGTGGATTCGTCAGCAATTAATGAAGAAGCCTCAAACCCGTCAGGATTTGCATCCACAATTTATGAAGGAAATACAGCATATTGCCAAGCATGAAGATTTGCCTGAATTAGATAATCTACTCTTACAAAACTTCTTGCGTTTTGAAGGAGATGAATCTGCGCCAGACCAAATTGGTAGTTACTTACGACGAAATTATCATGAGTTCCGTGGGTTAGAAAATACAGATGATAAGTTAAAAGAAAAAGCAATAAATCGTTGGTATGTTCCAAATCCAAATAAACAAGCCGACTTAGAAAAACTACGTGAAAAAACACTTTTACGTGAGTTTGAAAGCTATGTAGAAGAGCTAAGTACGCACAAAAAGAAATTGCGTCAATTCCGTACGGAAGCTGTTCGCGCAGGATTTAAGAAAGCTTGGAGCGAGAAAGATTATGAAAAAATTGTTACTGTGGGTGACCGTTTACCAGAAACTGTTATCCAGGAAGATGACAAATTGTTAATGTACTATGATAATGCACAGGTACGTTTAGGTATGTAAAAGGAAGAAGGAGATTTGGTTGAGCTGGCAGGAAAAAATCACAAAGTATTTTACAAGTAAAGGTTCACTCTATATCGTATCAGATGAGCATGAATTGTTACGGGACAAAACTGTACAAGAAATGCTTCAAGCACAAAATACTGCTGTGCATTTTTATGATGATCCGGTTATCTTTCGATATGCATATGAAACAACTTTCAGATACATGGAGAGAGAAGATCGACCTACTTTACTAATTGTGATTCAAGATCACCAGTTCAACCGCATTCCTTATGATGTATATATAAATGCAAATCGTTTAACTTTATCATTTGAGACACTTTTCCCGAATTTTGATCGTTCGATTATTGCACAGTGTCCAGTTGAAATGTTTCAAGAGCTATTCGAAGGACATGCACGTTGCGTAACGTCTCTATCCATTAATGAGACAGCGGACTTTATTTTACGTGAAATTTTTATGATAGATGCTGCCTTGCTTATAAACGATGTTAGTGTAGTGAGGGCAGCATTACTTCATTTTGAACAGTTCGAAGTAGCATTGCCTAATGTACTTATTGAGCGTTTACGAAAAAGTATTTTAAATAAACGTATTCTCGTATCTGCATCTATTTTTGAGTATTTGGCTTCTGAAGACAAACTATATAGCTATTTAAATGAACAATGGAATAGTTATGTGAAAAGCTATATAAATAATTCTTATGAG
Source organism: Sporosarcina beigongshangi (assembly GCF_033485195.1). NCBI lineage: Bacteria > Bacillati > Bacillota > Bacilli > Caryophanales > Caryophanaceae > Sporosarcina > Sporosarcina beigongshangi. The sequence goes on along the minus strand of NZ_JAWLIR010000010.1, from coordinate 11,142 downwards.
CAAGTGGCGGAGAGGCGAGATTACTTTGGCAGTGCATACTTTGATGATCCATTTATTCGTAGATGTATGAGGGACTTTATTCTACCTATTGAAGTTCCGTCAACAGTAGATTATGAGAAATGGATGCAACCAGGGATTGTTGTGAAAGAAATAGACAATGAGCATTTCAAAGTTCCTAAAGAAGAGTTATTCAGCAGAGATTTCTCTTCTTTCAACAGAACTGAATGGGCAAAATTTGCGAATGAACTTGGGAGTATTCAAAGTGAATTGCTAAAAATAGGTTTATTAGATAATGATTTTAAGTCAAAAGCTTCTGTAGCTAATGAAGCATTCGGACAATGGATGTTTTCCGATTATCAACAATTGCGTACGTTACCGGTTCTACCTAAGCCAAAGATGGTACACCAAATCCCACATTACTTAGCTAAAAAAGCGGGCACAAAACTAGCACTAATCGTATTAGACGGTATGAGTTTTACACAGTGGAATATGATTAAAGAAACACTTTTGAAACAGTCATGGTCGTTTGAAGAGGACGCCGTCTTTGCGTGGGTACCAAGTTTAACGTCGGTTTCCAGGCAAGCAATTTTTTCTGGTTTGGAACCACGTCACTTCGCAGAGACTATTGATACAACTAGAAAAGAAAAATCATTATGGTCAACGTTTTGGGAGAATGAAGGTCTATCTAGCAGAAATGTAGCTTACGAAAAATCGTTAGGATTAAAAGCTTATGATAAGGAAGCTCTCGCTTATCGTCACTCTCCTGCGATACTTGTTTATGGGGCGGTTATAGATGTAATTGACCAATTTATGCACGGTGCTATACAAGGGAACCAAACCGTCTTTTCGGAACTTACTACATGGCTTAACTCGAATTATTTACACAAAATGATGACTGATTTAGTAGAAGAAGGTTTTGAAGTATATCTGACTTCAGATCATGGCAATGTAGAGGGATGCGGAATAGGGAGAATTAATGAAGGTGTGACAGTGGAGTCGAAAGGCGAACGTGTAAGGGTCTACAGTTCATTAAATATTCGTAATCAGACTGCGAGTGAAAATGAAAAAACGATTCCATGGGATAATGGTAGCTTACCGAGTGATTATCACGTACTATTAGCAAAAAGCAATTTTGCATTTGTGCCGAAAAACGATAAAATTGTAACTCATGGAGGCATTCATCTAGAAGAAATAATTGTCCCATTTGTAAAAGTAAATCGTTAGAAAGCAGGTATACAATTATGAAAGCAGTGGGTTTTGATCAGAAGATTCTACTACATCAACTAAATTTTGTAGCAGAGAAATTTAATGAGATGCCTATAGCAAATATGCATAGCTTACTTGATGACTATTTGATGGGTGATATTAAAGGCCCTGCATCAAGGCGCTGTGCACATGCAATTATTATGAAAACATGGTGGTCTGTTGAAGAAAACCATCAACCCATTCGTAACTATGCGGATTATTTATATCCAACGCTGACAAGCACGGAAAAGTATTTATTACATTGGTGCATGACTTGTTTGGCTTATCCATTTTTTAAAGAACAGGTTAATCATATAGGAAAGCATTTCCGAATGGCCGATGAGATTCGAAGCCGTGTAGTACTTGCCGAGATGAAGAACCTTTATGGAGATCGTCGTCGTGTGGAAGTCGCAACTGGGGCTGTGTTTTCCACAGTTAAAGGCTGGGAGCTAATAAAAATGACTTCTCCAGGTGTTTATCGGATGCCTGAAGAGCGCATAGAAGTTCATTCACCAGAATTGAACCAGTTGATGATTGAAGTGTTAATGGACCATCTAGAAACAAATAGTGTCACACTTGAGATGGTGAATAATAGCACAATCTTTTTCCCTTTCAATTTCCATATAGGTGTAGGTGGGTTAAATGAACAGCGTTTTACCATTGTTAAAAATATACGAGATACAATCATTGAAAGAAACCCAGAAATTCCTTACTCATTTTGAGTGAGGTTTTTTTAAAAGGAGGCAACTTTGTATGAACATAGGTGATATTATAACTGGACCATTTTTCCCAGAAGTCATTGAAATAAAACGAATAGACGAATTTGGTGACGATTATTATTTACTCGAAGGAATTGGTCGGCAAACGAATCAGTACCATGAACAATTATTAGCAAAAAATGATGTAGATCAAATTACAATACTAAGTACGTCGACTGAAACGAATATAGAGTTTACTGGACAAGGTATTCAGCAGAGGCTATTACATTTAACGCTTGAAATCGAGGATAAGTATTCGAAAACACGCGCATTGGGTAACCAACAAGTTATTCCGTTGCCGCACCAAATAGAAGCCGTGTATAGCCGAATGCTTCAGACATCGAATGTTCGATTTTTACTTGCTGATGATCCAGGTGCCGGAAAAACAATTATGTCAGGCATGCTTATTAAAGAACTAAAAGCACGTGAAAGTATTGGACGTATTTTAGTGTTAGTACCTCCATTAGTTTTGCGTCAATGGCAAGAGGAAATGGATCAAAAGTTTCAAGAGTCTTTTAAAATTATTAACAGGGCTGTATTGAATGAGTATGGCAGTAAAAATCCATTCATTGAAAACGATTGTTGTTTGGCCTCGATTTATTGGTCTACACGTGATGACATCAAAGAGTTAATATTAGAGGCGAAATTTGACTTAATCATTGTAGATGAAGCACATAAAATGGCTGCCTATTCTTACGGGAAGATCAAAAAGAAAACGTCGAAAACAAAACTATACCATTTAGGCGAAAAGCTATTAGCTAAGACTGAGCATTGTTTACTATTAACGGCTACCCCCCATAAAGGTGATGCCGAAAACTTCCGTTTATTAATGAAGTTGATTGAACCAGATTTATTTAATCATGTGTCTGCGAGTGAAAGCTTGCGTGATAAAAGTAATCCATTTATTATCCGCCGCTTAAAAGAATCTATGGTGAATTTCGATAGTACACCGATTTTTCCGAAACGAACAACGAAGACGATTCAATATGAGCTAACTGAGCCTGAACTTGATTTATATGATGCCGTAACGGAGTATGTTCAAACACATTTTAATCGTGCGATGAATGCGGGTAATAATAGTACTGCATTTGCAATGATGCTGTTACAGCGCCGCTTGAGTTCTTCTATTGAGGCAATCCATCGTTCGCTTGGTCGTCGCTATAAAAGACTATTAGTCATCTTGGATAAAACGGAAGCTGAGCGAAAGAAATTTTCGCAAAGGCTAGAGAAACTATATAACAATGGATTGGACGAAGAAATTACAGATACACAAGAAGTACTAGAGAAAAAATTAGAACTTGCAGTGGATATCATCGACATAGATGCACTAAAAGAAGAAATTGCCGAGCTAAAGAAGTTATTAATTAAAACGACATCACTCAAAAGGTACGGCTCGGAGAGAAAATACTTGGAGCTCGAAGAAATGCTTTTCGGTGTTGATGGCCTAATATATACGGGTGAGAAGATTATAATTTTCACTGAATCCGTCGATACACTCAACTACTTAGAGGAAAGACTAGCAGATCGAGTGGAACAAATAACTAAAATAGTGGGTAAATTTTCAATGGATGAACGTAGAAAACAGGTTGAAATGTTCCGAAATGGCTCACAAGTTATGCTGGCAACGGATGCAGGTGGAGAATCTATCAACTTACAATTTTGTAACCAAATGATCAACTACGATATTCCTTGGAATCCAAATAAATTGGAGCAACGAATGGGACGAATCCATCGAATTGGGCAGAAAAATGAAGTGTTTGTATTTAACCTTGTTGCACAAAATACAAGAGAAGGATATGTGATGACACGTCTACTTGCAAAACTAGAAACGATGAAAGAGGATTTAGGGAATGACTTGGTTTATAACTTCATGGGGGAGTTACTTGAAGATGATATTAACCTAGCGGATCTAATGAAAGAAGCTATTCTAACACGCGAAAACTTAGATGATGTAATTGCACAAATGGATAAGGCATTAAGTGATGAACATAAGCAACTGCTGCAAACAATGAAGGAAATGCAGTTTGATGCAGAAGCAATCGATATACAAGCAATGAAAAAATCACAATATGATGTGGAAATTAATAAAATTCCAAATCGTACATACGTAGAGCTGATTGATTATGCATTAAAAGAATCAAAAGTGAAAGTATTTGACAGTCAGGAAGGTAAAGTGAAGCGAATTGAGCGCTTCCCTAAACTCATTCGCGATCAATTTTCGAAAAATACAAAGCTTGATGATTCCTATCGTTTTACTGGTTTTGTCGAACATAGTGATTCAGACGTTCAATACGTTACAAAAACACATCCTATCTATCAGTTATCAAAAACACTTTTGGAAAGAACGAGTGACCAATTTGCATTTAAACGTTATTTATCCACTTATGATGTGCCAGAACATTTAGAAGTTGATATGTACCGTGTCGTTTTAAAAGATGGTGTTGGCAAAGAACTTAAAAACAAATTTATTTTTATTGCGAAACGTGCTGACCAATCACTGGTTGAATTGAATCCCTATTGGCTTTCGATTGACCATTTCTCGGATGCTATAACAGAACTTCCATTCATTGAGCTTCCTGACTTACAAAATCAAATTTTACAACTTGCTATTAGTGAAAAAGGATATATAGAACAAAAACGTATTAGCCAATTAAATCGAATGCATGACTACTTAGTCGAGACATTCAATATGCAGTACAACGAAGTATATGAAAAACTGATAAATTATCAAGCTGAAAATGAAGACAACAAAAACTCAGCATTGATTAACCTTATGAATGCCCAGTTAATCGATATTGAAGAACAAAAGAAAAAACGCCTTGATACACTAAATAAACAGCGTACAATTACACTGCAACCACCAAAAAAAATCGCTCAGTTTGAACTCATCCCAAAAGGCAACTCATATCGGGTACTGGCATCCGATTATTACGAAATGGTTGCAGCATATGAAAAAGAAAATGGGCGAAGACTTGTAAAGCAGTATGACAACCTTGGATTAGTCGATTTTTATAGTGAGAGATTTAATGGTGAAGAGAGATTTATTATATTTACAGATAAACCAGATTTTATGTTGAGTGAAGCGCATGTTGAGGATTTGAATAGGATTATGGATAATACCTATGTCTATCTAGTGAATGGAAAAGAGATTGAAGAAATGAGACTGGCGGCGTCATTGTTTGGTGATTAACATGGAAAATCAACTTTATTAATGAAAATTTTAGGCTCCTTTAATTAAGGAGCTTTTCTTATTGTTCCTGTTTATATATGGTAATATGAAACTAATAGAAAAATGAAAAGTGATTATCATCATTACAATTTTTTATACTAGTAAAATTTATTAAAAAAATAAAAGTTGGTGTGTTTATGATTATATATGAGTCTACAAAAGAGCAATTCGTGGGTGATATAGTAAATGAACTTCTAATTGATCGATTATACAATTCCTATCAGAAGAAAATTGGTCGCACGTCTAAATCTGAGATACGTTCATGGGAAAACTCTTTGCAAAAAATGTCTAATGTTATGCAAGATGATGACATTCCAAATGATGCTTCAGTTGCAATTGAGTTCAATATTCCCAATACATCCAAACGAGTAGACTTCCTCATTGCAGGAAACGATGGAGTTCAAGATCATGTTGTGATTGTAGAACTGAAGCAATGGGAAAGTGTTGAAAAGATTGCTACGAGAGATGGAATCGTAAAAACATATATAGGAAAAGGGAATCGTGAAATAACACATCCATCCTATCAAGCTTGGTCTTATGCTGCACTGATTGAAGATTTTAACGAGAATGTGCAAAAACAAGAGATTCAATTAAAGCCCTGTGCATATCTACATAACTATAGAAAAGTCGAAGATGATCCATTAACAGATATGCATTATAAGGATCATCTTCAAAAGGCACCTGTATTTACAAAGGGTGAAATAGAAAAACTTCGTTCATTTATAAAAAGATTCATTAAATTAGGGGATCAAAATCAACTAATATATCAAATCGAAAATGGGAGAATTCGACCATCAAAATCATTGCAAGATTCATTAAATAATATGTTGAAAGGCAATGAAGAATTTATAATGATTGACGAACAAAAAGTATTCTATGAAGAAGCATTTTATTTTGCTCTGGAGAGTGCGAAAACAGATACAAAGCAAGTGATGATTGTTCAAGGAGGGCCCGGTACAGGGAAATCTGTATTGGCTATAAACTTACTAGTAAAACTAATTGACCAAGGACTCGTTGCGATGTATGTTACAAAAAACTCAGCACCGCGTAACATTTATTCATCAAAGTTAAAAGGAGATTTTAAAAAGACTCATATTGATAATCTGTTTAAGGGCTCTGGTAGCTTTACAGAGGTTGAAAAAAATGAATTTGATGTATTAATCATAGATGAAGCACATCGTTTAAATGAAAAGTCCGGTATGTTTCGTAATAAAGGAGAAAATCAGGTTAAGGAATTAATCAAAGGTTCTAGGTTCACTATATTTTTTATAGATGAAAACCAAAAGGTTACTTTAAGTGATATCGGCAGTGTAGAGATAATAAAAAAGTATGCAAAACAATTCAATGCCGATATTATTTTGCATGAACTAACATCCCAATTCCGTTGTGATGGGTCTGATGGTTACATTGCTTGGTTAGATGATGTGCTGCAAATTAGAAATACGGCAAACATGCATGAATTAGGAATGGACTATGATATTCGGCTTTATGATGATCCGAATGAAATGCTTGCGGAAATCGAAAGTCTGAATAAAAGAAACAATAAATCCCGTGTAATGGCCGGGTATTGTTGGGAATGGCCAAAGAACAATCGGCAAGACGTAAATCATCATGATATTGCCATTCCTGAACATGATTTTGGAATGAGTTGGAATATCGAAAATACCTGGGCCATTGAGAGCTCTTCAGTGAGAGAGGCAGGCTGCATCCATACTGCCCAAGGATTGGAGTTCGATCATGTAGGTGTTATTATCGGTGATGATTTGCGATATGAGAATGGTCAAATCATAACAGATTACACTAAGCGGGCAAAGACAGACCAATCCTTAAAAGGAATAAAAAAGATTGCAAAAGAAGACCCTGAGGAAGCACATTTATTAGCTGATCCAATTATTCGTAACACATATAGAACATTAATGACTCGGGGACAGAAAGGGTGCTTTGTTTATTGTACTGACCCTGCGTTACAAGCTTATTTAAAAGAGAGATTAGAAAAAGTAACGTTCTATCGTCAGAAGAGGCAACAATCACTGTATTTAGTGGACGAGAGAGAAGAATATAGAACGTGAATGTAATAGCTTGTCCAGTGGAGGGGCGTAATGTGCGGACGGTTGCTTTGATTCGTGCCAGTCATTCATTCAATCGTGAAAGTTGTACCATTCCTGTTTATTCAAATTATCATGAAAGTTTGAGTGACTGGCACCGCAGATTCATAATAATTAAAAGTTGCAAAGCTAGTTTTAGGTGTATTACCCGGTTATGTCGAATTTGATTAAACTATTATTTTATTGGAGGGATTCTAGTGTCCATAGTTTTTAATGAATCTTTAAATAACTTTGCGAGGAGGTACTTTATAAAAGGAAACGAACAAGTTGGGGATGATAGACTGTTTCCGCGAAAGTATGAAAGCGTTATTAATTCAATTTGCGAGCAGCTATTAATTCATGATGGAATTTCTTTCAAAGTTTATGGCGAAAACATTCCTTTAACTATATTAATAAATACCTTTGGAGTTAGAGCTACTGAAGAATTACTTGAACAGGGTGCCCTTAAGTTCGTTTTATGGAATCCGGGAGTTACTTATATGGTTGATGACATTCCAGGTATTTTACCATTACAATCTATGGGTAGCTTCACTACTGATGTCCATTCAGACCCTGAGGAATCTATAATGAGTGGTTTGGAATTTATGCGGAATCCACTTCCGAGAAAAATGAGAAGAGATATCACGAGGAAAGTATTAAAACACTATGTGGTCCCGCCGGAAGAGTTAGCTCGTGATGCAGCTGAATTTGGTCACGAAGGGTATAAAAATAATTTGTTTAAGGAATTTGGTTTATCAAATGAAAAAACTTTAACTGACCTAAAACAAGAAGAAAGAAAACAACTTTGTAATTTAGCTACCCAATGTTTAGATTTAACGCTCTTGGCAAAGTATCAATATAGTACTTACAATTCATTTGATTTAATGAACTTGAATCGAAGTGAATTCCAGAATCTGAAAGATGCGAAAGCAGTTGAAAATGTTGTGGATACAGTTTTTAATATTGAAGAAGTCCCCAATTTTTCAGAAATGATTTCTCAGAAAACGATAGATATTAAAAGTATTCCTAAACTTAGAAGTAAAAAGAGTTCCGAAAAATTTCGGGCATGGGTAGATAAGGTTTCTCATCATGAAGAGAGTTCTGATATTACGCGAGAATATATCGATGCTATAGTTGATTCAAAAACTGCTAATCAGACACCGAGAGGGAAGCTGACAAGGGTGCTTGGAGTAGTATCTCTTGGAGCTATAGTTGGAAGCACGGTACCAGGACCTAGCGGTATAATAACGGGAGCAGCGATTGGTTTATTGGATTCATATGTATTAGATAAAATAGTAAAGGGATGGACACCAAGGCATTACATTGATAAAGAAATTAAGCCGCTTATTAATAACTAATATGGAGAAATATGAATTAGTGAAAGGTAGGCAGCAACAAATGGAGAAAGAGACAAATCTACAGTTATTGTTTTTTTTGAATATTCAAATATAAAAATAGAGGAATCTGAGTATAGTAATATGTTATGGAACAAAAAAAACTTATGGATATGGAAGGATGGTAATAGTGAATGTAGAAAAAAAGAATAATATTTTTGCAAGATTGTCTCAAGAACAAGTTTTGAGTCTGCAAAACGGGTTTGAAGAATTAATAAATAAAGGAACAGTAGAAATGAAGGTGGATATTGTAAATATTTCAAAAAAATGTAATTGGAAAAATTGACGGAACTGGCTGAACACTGCCTGTTGAAATGGCGATATATCCATTTAAAATATTAGGTAGCACAGATGAAATACAGGATATTGATAAATTTTTTTATGAGTATTTTACGCGAAATGAAAACTATCATTTAAAGGGATTAATAAGTGGAATTTTAGATTCCAAAATTGACGGGAAGTATAAACGGGGTATAGAAGAATGTACGTTCGCTCACGAAAATGAAAAGTACATTATTGCATCTGTAACATTACTTACTATTGTAGAAGGAATTCTATCAAGTTTTGAACCAGATAAAACAAATATAAGAATGATGAAAGTTTGTCAAACGCAAGTGGATATGACATCCACATCCACTGAGATTCTCGAAAAATATATTTGGATTTCATACAGCAACTTTATTAGAAAGCTGCTGTATGAAATCTGAGTTCAGTGCACAAGAACCTTCATTTCTTAATAGGCATTGGATACTACATGGTAGGTCAGAATACAATTTAACGGGGTTGGATAGTTTAAGGTTATTTAATGCCATTTCCACTATATGCTGCATAGTCGATAAGGAAGTATAGTTTGAGATGTTAATCATTAGGTTTCTTACTTCCTAACAGACTAGATAGTCAGGAAAGAAGAAACCATGCTCAGATTTCAAGCTTTTGAGTAAGGCTATTTAGAAAAAATATACTGCAATTATATAAATACAACAAAACTCAATACTTTTAAAGTGGAAAATAAATTCAATAAAACCCAGTCTAATCTTTCTCCGACTAAAGAAAACCGAACACAACGACAAAAGAAATGACTATCAAACAAGCCAATGATGATAAAGATGCTGCAACGACTGAAGTGAAGAAAATGAGGGCTTAGCGAAGAAAATTTAAGATGCAAAGAAGTCATTGAAGGACGAGTATATGAGCTGGCGAGAGTGTTACGAACATAACGTTAGGCTGAATTCAGTAGGCTCCGTGGAGAATCGGTCTCTGCGGGGCTATTTTATTTCCTCATTTACCCCGAGAGTTTTATCCTGACAAACTTGTTTTACAGCTTCCCAGCCATTCTACACGTCCCAATGTATCTCAGCGACCTAACAACACCCTATACAATGTTTCCAAGTGATTTCTCTACGAGTGAAAAAAGCTTCATAATTAGCTCCAAAAAGTAATCGATATCAAATTTTTTACTGTCTATTTACTTTTGATGTACTGATAAACTGGCTAATCAGTTTGTAAGTAAGCTGCATTGATGTTTTGTTCCATATTAGTTCCGGATACAATGGATGATTACCGTCATGAGATGGAACCACTATTTGAGTATTGCGGACAGAATGAGCCAGCTGTGTGGAGTTTTGAGCCACTGGCTAGTAATGTACAAAGTAAACAGCCATTGAAATGTTACTCCTTGAAAGGGATGCGAGTGACAATGTTTACTGATGAGCATACAGAAGCTTCGTGAAGGGTTAATCTTTGAGGAGCTATTTTATTCCACTGCCATACTAAGAACTTCTATCCAAACTGCTCACTGTCTTTCTATTAACAATATCCTATCAAACTGGCTTCTGCCACTATTACTTGAGAGAATACTAATAACGGAATGAATATTAGAAATACTTTGTATTGATTTATATGAAAAACTATCTTGGAGGGGAAAGTATGAATCAGGCAGCCTTAATTCATTGCGAACTAATCGGAGAACACCCAAAGAGGACAATTTTTGCGGAGTGGCTATCCTCTGAGGATTTACCGTCATTCAATAATAAGGTACATAGAAAATTGCTTGAGGTACCAGGCATGAGGGAACACGCAGTAGAACAAATATCAGACTGGATAATTAAACATCATGTTGCAGACGCAACAATAAATAGATTAAAAAGGAACAGAGAAAGAATACTTAAAAAGCATGGCTTGGATGAGTATCTTAATCAGCAGCAGTTTCTTCCAGTTGCAGAAAAAACAATGAGAGGCAATGGAGCAGAAATAGTTCTAGCTGAATATCTTCAAGCTTCTTCAAATCTTCAGGTTTTAGTATATAAATTGAGGTATAACCCAAATGTAAATCAATCAATGAAAGGAGACGATGTTCTTCTATTGAATAAAGAAAATCCTAGTCACAAGATAATTGTAGGTGAATCAAAGTGTTAATGACATAAGAAATCGTC
>NZ_JAWLIR010000009.1:0-8583 GCF_033485195.1 Sporosarcina beigongshangi | reverse complement strand
ATTGATTTTTGGGCAAAGAAAAACGGCCGGCAATGATGCCGAACCGCGCTCTACTTTTCCACCGATTCTTTCTCCGGAACAGGGTCAAATCCACCTGCATGAAAAGGATGACATTTTGAAATGCGACGAACCGCTAGCCACGAACCCTTCAGCGCCCCATGTTTGTCGATGGCTTCAATCCCGTAATGTGAGCAGGTAGGATAGAAGCGGCATGATGGTGGTGTTAACGGTGAAATAGCTTTTTGATAAAATTTGATGATGCCCATTAAAATTGTTTTCAAGTTCATAACTCCCTATTCATGCTGTTATGTTTATTCTACTGGCTTAAGAGGTAAATTAACAGAGAGATGAATTATAAGGAGAGGTTTTGTTATGTCGAAAGAACTTATTCAGGAATTGAATATCCAAGTATCTTCATGGTCGGTGATGTATGCCAAATTGCATAATTATCATTGGTACGTCAAAGGCAATCAGTTTTTCACGCTGCATACAAAATTTGAGGAGTTATATAACGAGGCGACGCTGCATATGGACGAAATCGCTGAGCGGATTTTGACATTGGGCGGCGATCCTGTCGCTACGCTGAAAGAACATTTGGAGCAGTCTGTCGTGAAAGAAGCAACAGGGAAAGAGACCGCAGATGATATGGTAAAAAATATTGCGAATGATTTCGGGGAGATTATGAAATCACTGAAAAAAGGTATGGAATTTGCCGGACAAGATGGCGACGACATGACAGAGGATATATTGAATGCAACATACCAAAGTATCGAGAAACATCAATGGATGCTGAATGCATTCCTTGGTGAGGGTAATAAATAATCGACTACCCTTAAAAATATGCCTAATTTGCCGATATTAAGTTTGTGAAGGGAGTGATGGCAAATGGAAATGAATTCAATTATGGCGAGCCAACTTAGAAGTTTGCAATCGCTTGTACAAATGAGTGTTTTGAACAAAGCACTATCAATGGAGACGAGCGCGGTGACGGAAATGCTGGAGGTTTTACCTGATCAACCTGCAGCGGCTCATCCAACTAAAGGCACTGTAATTGACGTTACAGCGTAAATCTCTAAAAAACATGCATCTCCATTTATTGGAGATGCATGTTTTTGTGTGAGGAGGCCATCTTAAAAATAAAAAGGATGGATTTGCATGGAGAAATATAAAATGTACGTATCAATCGTTCATCAGCAAGTGTACCATCATCCGGATGATTCACCGTGGGAATATGAAGTCCATGTCACTGAAGAATATGTTCCGGTATTCCATCGATTGTTCCATCAGATGGACCGGTTAGAAATTCGTAACTTTCTTAGGGCGCATTTACCTTATATCCCGTACCACTATGATCAAGATAACCGCGATATTGATTTGCGGACGATGAAGGTGTATGCGCTGATTCATGAGTTTACGGATGACAAGTCGAAACGATTTATTGAGAAGCTACCGTATTTTCGTTAAACTATAACGAAAGGACGTGATGGCAATGTTGACATATAATGATGTGAACGGTGGACGTGTGGAGCTGACATTCGGGGACAATCACCTCGGCATGGAGGCTCGACATGTACTTGTTGTACTAAAATATAGTGAAAAATGGTTATTAACACGACATTCGATTCGGGGTATTGAATTTCCGGGCGGCAAGGCGGAAGACGGAGAGTCTATCGAGGAGGCTGCCATTCGTGAAACGATAGAAGAAACGGGTGTGACGATTACGGATCTTATCAAGGTAGCCGAATATGTTGTGCATAGTGATAGTACATTTTGCAAGGCTGTATTTACGGGAAAAGTTACATATATTGATGAACAACCGACACTTCATGAAACGGAAGGTGCGATATGGCTGTCCAGTGATGAATTGGATCGATGTGAGGAATTGAGTTTTCATATGAAGGGTACGGGAATGGACATCATAAGAGAGCGAGTAGAAGAGCATGAATCGTGATGGTATTATTGTTCATCGGCGTCCTTATCCTTCGCCAAACCCTCATGTACTGCTTGAGGAAATTACGTATTGGTCGGATGGCTTGCGAGTGAAGGGGCTGATGGCGGAGCCAATTGCCGACGGGAATTATGAAGGTATTCTCTATTTGAGGGGCGGCATGCAACATGTGGGCATGGTTCGTCCAGCGCGTATTGCCCAGTTCGCGTCGCAGGGCTTTGTGGTCTTTGCACCTTATTATCGCGGTAATCGTGGTGGCGAGGGACGCGACGAGTTTGCAGGTGCTGATCGACACGACGCGGTGAATGCGGTCGATGTACTAAAGCAACACCAAAAGATGAACCGGGAAAAAGTTCACTTATTTGCCTTTTCACGCGGTGGTATCATGGCTTTGTGGACCGCTATTTTACGCGAAGACATTGCATCTATCGTTACGTGGGCGGGCGTGTCTGATGTCGTTTTTACATATAAGGAACGCAAAGACATGCGGCGTATGATGAAGCGAGTGATTGGTGGAACACCAAACAATATGCCGGATGAATACCGAGAGCGCACTGCATTGCTCCGTGTTCATGACATTGAAGCACCCACCCTTATCATTCATGGGATGCTCGATACCAATGTATCCTTTCAACAGGCTATATTGCTTGAAGATGCCCTTCGACAACATGACAAAGCCTACGAAACCTGGTACTTTTCGGAGTATACGCATTTTATCCCACCTGCGATGAATGCACAGCTAGTTCGTGATTTATGTTTATGGATGAGGAGGCAGGGGACATGAAAAAGCATGTTTATATTGGGCCGCAAACGATTAGTACGAAGGAGAAGTCAGGTTTCCCACAAGATATTTCATTTTGGCAGCCACTGTGGGCAAAGTTCTCAAGGCAAGCTTCAACGATGGATATTCATTGTTGGGCAGTAGAAAGCGAAGCTCGAGTGCAGTTAGGTACGCGAATGAAGGAAGTTGGACAAGTTCAAGGAACAAAGACAATTGCATTTCAAGCAGAACTTACTGAAGAAATAATTGACTGGATGTCTACAGAGTCGTTTGACAAGCATGGTGGACTAAAATGGTTTTCGATTTTCCTTTATGATTCATTTGGGGAATTAGTGTTAATAGTAGGACACTATGGTGGTGAAGTAGTTTTTTATTTACAACAGAAAGCGGAAATTGATGAGGTAAAGTCCTTTTTTGAAGGAGATTTCACTATACATGTATATGACTAAAAATAAAAACAGGGTAGCACATGTAGTATGTGTTACCCTGTTTAAACTATTAAGCAATAGGTCCGCCCTTAAGAGAAATGTCTTCAGAAACTGTACCGAATTTCTTAAAGTTTTTACGGAATAAATCCGCCAATTCATTTGCTTTTACATCATAAGCAGTGCCGTCAGTCCATGCATTACGTGGGTTCAAGACCTCTGCTGGAACCCCTTCGATAGCGTTTGGCATTTCAAGACCGAATATATCGTTTGTCGTTGTGTCAACATCGTTCAATTGCCCTGCAAGTGCAGCACATACCATTGCGCGTGTGTGTTTCAGATCCATACGTTTTCCGACGCCGTATACGCCACCAGTCCAGCCTGTGTTGACAAGGAATACTTGTGCACCATGCTCGTCGATTTTCTTACCAAGCATTTCTGCGTAAACCGTTGCAGGGAGCGGTAAGAAGGGCGAGCCGAAGCATGTCGAGAAGGTAGCTTCAGGTGACGTAATGCCACGCTCCGTTCCCGCAAGCTTCGATGTGAAACCGCTTAGGAAGTGGTACATGGCCTGTTCTTTTGTCAATTTCGAAATCGGAGGCAACACGCCAAATGCGTCTGCAGTTAAGAAAACAATTGTTTTCGGATGACCTGCAACAGAAGGATCGACGATGTTATCGATTGCTTGAATTGGGTATGCCGCCCGTGTGTTTTCAGTTAATGAACCATCATTATAATCAGGAATACGTGTGTCTGGATCGACAACAACGTTTTCTAAAACGGAACCGAAACGAATGGCGCCAAAGATTTCAGGTTCTTTTTCTTGTGATAAATTAATGCATTTTGCATAACATCCGCCTTCCATATTGAATACACCATTGTCAGACCAGCCATGCTCATCATCACCGATTAGTTTGCGGTCTGCAGATGCGGAAAGCGTTGTTTTCCCTGTGCCAGACAGCCCAAAGAACAAGGCGACATCTCCATCTTGACCAACGTTAGCTGAACAGTGCATAGGGAGTATATCGTTTTCTGGAAGCAGGTGGTTCATAATAGAAAAGATTGATTTTTTCATTTCACCAGCGTATTCAGTTCCACCAATTAAGACGATTCGTTTTTCCATTGAAACAATGATGAATGTCTCTGAATTCGTCCCATCAACTGCAGGGTCTGCTTTAAAGGTAGGAGCAGAAAGAATCGTGAATTGCGCCTCATGATTGTTCAATTCCTCTTTTGTTGGACGAATGAATAGGTTATGAACGAACAGATTATGCCATGCAAACTCATTGACGACTTGAATAGCTAGGCGTGAGGCCGGGTCAGCACCTGCAAATCCTTTGAAAACGAATAGCTCATCATTGACTTTTAAGTGGTTAATGACTTTATTATATAGTGAATCAAAAATTTCAGAAGAAATCGGGCGGTTTACGTTGCCCCAATCAATTTTGTCTTTTGTAGATGCTTCTTCAACGATGTATTTATCTTTAGGGGAGCGACCCGTATACTTGCCAGTTTGTGCCGTGATCGCGCCATCGGCAGTTAATTGCGCTTCTCCACGTGCTGTTGCCTTTTCAACAAGCTGTGGAACAGAAAGCTGAATTTTTACATTTTTACCTGAAAGAAGATCTTTAAGCTTGTCGCTCATTTTCGCTGATATCATAGTCATCTACCATCCTTTTGATATAGACCCATGCAGTGGGTGACATCTTATTTTTAATTAGTATAACACATTAAGAATAATAGTCTATACTAATTCAAACTGCAACTAATTAACTTGATTCAGCAGAAGAACCCCTGCTGAATCAAGTTAATGCCTCCGGCGGATGCCACAGATTTTTTAAAGGAATTTCTCGAGCAAGCTCGAGAAAAATCTGGGCGCAAATACGTTTGCAACGTATTTATATGCAAAACATCAAAATTAATTGACAAAAATCGATAATTTACGTAGTATGGATAGTTGAACGGATACTCTTATCCCGAGCTGGTGGAGGGGTCAGGCCCTATGAAACCCGGCAACCTGCAAAGACCATGTTGTCTACGCGAAGGTGCCAAACCTGTAGCAAGGTATTTATCTGGGTACAGATAAATATTTTGGATGATAAGAGTGAAAGGTGCTTTAGAAATCATGCCCTTCACTCATGTAGTTAATACGTGAGTGAAGGGCTTTTATCTTTGTTCAGCAGGCATACAATACTTGTTAAACAAAGATAAAGCCTCCGGCGGATGGCACAAATTTTGAAGGGAGTTAATTGCGCCCGCGCAATTCAAAATTGGGACGCAATTACGCCGAGGCGTAATTGATTATATGATATCGCCCTTTATCCTCGTGTATAGAGCTCGCAATGGCTTGCAGTTCCTTTCCCTATAGGAATGGGACTCTACATGGGACATATGAGTACCGTATCAATCTCGTAGGATATAGGAGGAACTAACATGACAAATCGTCGACTATTTACATCAGAATCAGTAACAGAAGGACATCCGGACAAAATGTGTGACCAAATTTCGGATGCTATTTTAGATGCGATTTTACTAGAAGATCCAAATGCGCGTGTCGCATGTGAAACAACGATTACGACTGGGCTTGTCCTAGTGGCAGGAGAAATTACGACGACGACTTACGTAGATATTCCAAAAGTTGTTCGTGAAACAGTAAAAGAAATTGGCTATACACGTGCGAAATATGGTTTTGATTGGGAAACATCAGCAGTTTTGACTGCAATCGACGAACAATCAGCTGACATTGCTGCGGGCGTTGACCAAGCACTAGAAGCACGCGAAGGTTCTATGACGGAAGATGAACTTGAAGCAATCGGTGCAGGTGACCAAGGTTTGATGTTCGGTTATGCTTGCAATGAAACACCAGAATTGATGCCACTTCCAATTAGCCTTGCGCACAAACTTTCACGTCGTCTTGCACAAGTACGTAAAGAAGAGACGCTAGATTACTTACGCCCTGACGGGAAAACGCAAGTGACAGTTGAGTATGATGAACAGAATAATCCAGTTCGAATCGATACAATCGTCATTTCAACACAACATCATCCGGAAGTGACGCTTGAGCAAATTCAGCATGACATAAAAGAAGTTGTCATTGACGCTGTAGTACCAGTTGAATTGATTGACGACAATACGAAATACTTCATTAACCCAACGGGACGTTTTGTTATTGGTGGACCACAAGGAGATGCGGGTCTAACAGGTCGTAAAATCATCGTGGACACATACGGTGGCTATGCACGTCATGGTGGCGGTGCATTCTCTGGGAAAGATGCAACAAAAGTGGACCGTTCCGCTTCTTATGCGGCTCGTTATGTGGCGAAAAACATCGTGGCCGCGGGACTTGCAGATCGTTGTGAAGTCCAACTTGCCTATGCAATTGGTGTAGCGCAACCTGTATCGATTTCGATTGATACATTTGGAACAGGCACAGTAGCAGAAAGCAAATTGGTGGAGCTTGTACGTGGATTATTCGATCTTCGTCCAGCCGGCATCATCAAAATGCTTGACCTACGTCGTCCAATTTATAAACAAACAGCTGCTTACGGTCACTTCGGCCGTACAGACATCGAATTACCATGGGAGCAAACAGACAGAGCTGCTGCTTTGAAAGAACAAGCGGGACAGTAATTGTAAAGAAAAAAGGCACAGTGAGTGGGGGTGATTCCACTTGCTGTGCTTTTTTCGATAAGCAGATTTGTAAAAGGATAATAGGTGATTCAGAGGAAATAGCAAAAATCACTATTTTGAACGGAAATACAGGAGGATTTAAGGAAATCACAGATGCAGCTGAGATTAAAGAAATAATTTCGGACTTTGAAAATGTTGATTTTAAGATTTCGGGAGTAGCATTTGGTAGAATGGGTGCTGGATTTAGAGTGAAATTTTACGATAAGAAAGATAAGTTAATTTCAAAAACTATAGTAAATAGCGAAGATACTTTAAGAGATAATTTCTTTTTTTATAAACGATTAACAGGGGAAATTAATGTGAACAGGTTAAGGGAACTTGCGGAATGATTAGAGTCATTTATTACTGTTAGAAAAATAATGTTTGTACTGTTGATAAAACCGATGGATAGACATGTCGCAATCTTTATAAACGTTTTTCGTACGAGGACTTACCTATAAGTACAAAAATTGCGTTGAAGTCGCTGGGCACTAGGAATACCTTTCACATACGATAGATAGACTCGCTGTCAAGATTGAATAATACACGATATATTCGACCTGCTGTGATTTTTTATAGGCAGGGATAAAATGAAACTATTCCGAGAATATTTCGTATAGTAAGTATAACCTTGTCGAAAGACAATAAGGGGGCAGTCTACTGTGGATAAAATCATACGTGCTGTTTTGACTTTAATGGTAGCTATGGTTTTTGCTTCAATACTATTTACTACAACAGATAGTAAAATTATTATAAGTATTGGTATTTTCCTTGGCGTTTTCATTTCCACATTTGTCTTTTACTATAAAAAAACAAAGCTGACTACATTAAATAGTATAGGTTGGATTTTTGTTATTGTATTAGGATTAGGCTATGTCTATTATCCAGAACAATTTTCAAGTGTTACAAGTAGTTTAGGTGGTTTGATTTGTATCGTTATTGGTATGTCACTAATCATGTATAAACCTAAGACTATATCTGAATTATGAGTTGGCCACAGAAAGAGAGCTTAAAATAAGAAGGTGATTTAATGACGAGTATTGGCTTACTTGGGTTAATTTTATTACTAGGTGTCGTGGTATTCATTGTGCTAATAGCTCTAGTCGTTTTATTATTCATCAAAAAGTAAGAGCCATCCAATAGGACGGCTCTTTTGTCATTTCTGTAACCCTTTGTAATACTGACCTTTTTCAGCGTACTCGCGAACAATGCGTTCCATATCTTTACGATCTTCATCGTTTAGTTCGCGCACAACTTTGACAGGTGAACCGAACGCTAGTGAATTTGCAGGAATTTTCTTGCCGGGTGGAACTAAGCTGCCCGCCCCGATGAATGCACCTTCGCCGATTTCCGCTCCGTCTAAAACAATAGAACCCATGCCGATCAATGCACCTTTTTTGACAGTGCAGCTATGTAGCGCTACTTGGTGACCAATGGTGACTTCATCTTCTAGAATGAGTGGGAATTGTGGACTTTGATGAAGGCAGCATAGATCTTGAATGTTGACCTTGCGTCCGATAATTGTGGGTGAGACGTCACCGCGAATGACCGTATTGAACCAAATGGTCGATTCTGGACCAATTGTGACATCTCCTGTGATTGTTGTATAATCTGCGATGAAAACGGATGGATCGATTACGGGTGTTTTATCATGAAATGGGTAAATCATAGTGTTCTCCTCTTTTCTCTCTATCGTGTATAATTATCTTAACAAACATTATGTTTATCTTCATTCATCAGGTTTTCAAATGCCTGATGAA
>NZ_JAWLIR010000008.1:0-260594 GCF_033485195.1 Sporosarcina beigongshangi | reverse complement strand
TCATGAAATGGGTAAATCATAGTGTTCTCCTCTTTTCTCTCTATCGTGTATAATTATCTTAACAAACATTATGTTTATCTTCATTCATCAGGTTTTCAAATGCCTGATGAATGAAGATAAAGCCTCCGGCGGATGTCACAAATTTTGAAAGGAGTTAATTGTGCCTTGCATAATTCAAAATTTGGACGTAATTACGCCAAGGCGTAATTTATTGAATAGATAAGGGGCTGATGTCCATGTGGAAATGGGAGGCGGAGGGGCAGCCGAAAGCTGTCGTAGCCATTGTCCATAATGCGTATGAACATCATAGTCGGTACGCATGGCTTATACAAAAATTTAGAAGTGCTGGTTTTCATGTTGTGACAGGCGATTTGCCTGGGCATGGGGCTGAAGGGAAAAGGATTCATGATGAGTCCTTTGATGCTTATGTCACTTATGTGAAGAAGTTAGTGGAAGTTGGGTTGGATGATAGTTTGCCTTTATTCGTCATGGGGCATGGACTTGGTGCTACGATTGTGATGCGCATGATTCAAGCAAAGAAAATTGAGTGTGCTGGATTTATATTCAGTTCTCCTTGGTTAGCGCTTAAGCATCAGCCACCGAAGTTTTCGACGGTGTTGTCAAAATTGACTTCATCTATGAAGATTAATCATGACATTAGCATTGAATTGTTGACGCGTAACTATGATCTATATGTAGAGGCTCATCAGGATCGACACTATAACTCCGTTGCGAGAGCTAGCTGGTATAAAGATTTGCAAACCTTCATGAAAGTTGTGGCACAGTATGAGGGGACGATTCATAATGTGCCGATACTTGTCCATATCGCCGGGAGCGATAAAATAGCTGATTCTTTACAGGCGAAGAAGTGGTTGATCCACCAAAATCTTTCCGAGTTTCAATATAAAGAATGGAAGCATCTCTATCATGATGTATTTCAGGAGCCTGAACGCGAGGAAGTCTATCTCTATACAGAGGCATTTATGAATAATGTGTTGAGATCACTTGGCTATATCGTCTAGGAAACGCCGAGGCAAGGCTTTTTTATTGATTAAATTAAGGAGTGTTTCATTTGACGACAATTGGATTTGTGCGACATGGTGTCACAGCTTGGAATAAAGAAGGACGAGCACAGGGGAGTTCAGATATTCCTCTTGATGAAGAAGGAATTGAAATGGCGGAGCATGTGGCGAAAAGAATTGCCGAGGAGCAATGGGATATCATTTATACGAGTCCATTAATCCGTGCGAAAAAGACGGCGGAAATTATTGCGAAGAGCAAGCCCGCTATTAAATTGTTGGAAGACAACCGACTGCGTGAATTCGGAGGCGGCCAAATTGAAGGAACGACAGAAGTGGAACGGCTCGAAAAATGGGGTTCAACATGGAGAGAGATGGAGCTAGGTGTTGAACCGAACGAGGATATTATTTCAAGAGGGATGGCATTTGTTGAAGATATGAAAGCAAATCATGCGGGCCAGCGTGTGCTCGTTGTTAGTCACGGAGGATTCATCAAACGATTGATGGGTGCACTTGTGCCAGATGAGGATCTTGGAGATAAGGTAGATAATACATCGCTCACGGTTGTTGAGCTGAGTGATGAAGAGAATATATGCAGCTTGTATAATTGTACAAAGCATTTGGATCTAACGAATAGAGTTTGATGTACAAAAGAGCGCCAGCTATTGGCGTTTTTATTTTGCCGTAAACACTGAAATAACTTTTTTGTTAGAAAATTAGCTACCTTCTACTAGACTTATAGACTATAATGAGGGAAATCATGTCGAATGGTGTAGAAAGAGGAGGGTATAACAATGAAATCTATTAAAACCAAAATTATTGTAAGCCTGTTTTTATTGTTTTTTGTTATTCTGACAGTGATAAATTTTGTTGTTAATAATCAAATGCAACAACAAACAGAACGGTTATTGCTGGCACAAAGTGAAGTGGCCGTCAAAGAGATGGGACACAGCATTGAAAACTTCATGCTGCAATACGAAAAGGCTTTATATTTACTGACGACCAATCCAGCAGTTACAGAATTTATAGAGACGCAGTATGGGAAAGAGGATGAAGTTGTACTCACTCGTGCTATCGAAACAGCATTTGCGGATTATATAGAACAATTGCCCGCAACCGATTTACTCTATTTTGGTTTTGCTAATAAATATACAAAGTTTGTTCCGCATCTTGAAATTCCTGATTTCGACCCGACGTCAAGAGTTTGGTATACAGAGGCGAGTGCGCAACCGGATAAGGTCGTTTGGTCTGATCCGTATGTCGATGCGGCATCTGGTGGCTATGTTATTACTGCGTCTAAAGCGATGCACCGCAACAATTCACTTGTTGGCGTAATTGGTGTGGATATTAGTTTAGAAAACATTACGGATAGTGTTTCTCAAAGTGATTTTGGATTTGAGGGGTACCCATTTTTATTCGACAGAAGCAATGGAGCGATTGTTCACCCGTTGCTTGTCCCTGAGGCTGAGGAAATGGCGGATTTGTCGCATTTGACGGCGACATTTAGTGATGGGGAATCAGCGGGGATTGAACGTTATACAGAAAATGGAGAAAAGATGATTGGCGTTTTCAATGAAATTTCACATCTTGGCTGGACAGTGGGTGCAGCATTCAAAGAAGATGCAATTATTGGCTCTGTCAGTCAGACACGTAATTTAATTAGTATTATTTTTGTTCTTGCAGAAGTATTAATTATTACAATTCTTTGGTTTATAATCTCTAAAATGATGCGTCCGCTTGGCATCATTCGTACTGCGATGGATGAGGTTGCGGAGGGTAATTTGAATGCTTATGCGGAAGTAAAGTCGAAGGATGAGTTTGGTCAGCTGGCTGACAATTTTAATGCGATGATATCCAAAGTACGGACAATTATTACAGTTGTGAACGAATCTGTTGAGGAAGTTCGTCTGTCGGCAGAAGGATTAAGTGCATCTGCAGAGGAGACAAATGCAGTGAGTGAACAGATGGCTGGGGCTATTGACGATATTGCGTCAGGGGCTTCGAAATCTGCTCATGATACAGAAGATGTTACACAAACAGTCGACCTTTTAGGTGAGCAAATCATGGGAATCCATGAAAAAGCCGGGGTGATGACGGGTATTGCGACGGAGGCAGAGGAAATCAATAAAGAAGGACATACCCAAGTCAATCAATTAGGGGCATCGTTCGATGGCTGGAAGTCGAATTTACAAACAATGGCGGATGCTGTAGGCGAATTGGAAACAAAGGTAGGTGCCATTGGTACTGTGATGGAGACGATTACCGAAATTTCAGCACAGACAAATTTGCTGGCGCTGAATGCGAGTATCGAAGCTGCGCGTGCTGGTGAACATGGTAAAGGTTTTGCAGTCGTTGCGGATGAAGTGCGGAAGCTTGCTGAACAGTCTACGCGTGCAACGGAAGAAGTGAAATTGACTGTTCAGGAGTTACAAAATGGTTCTCGCCAAGTATCGAGTCAAATGAGGGAAACAGGTGAAACCTTCCATGAGCAGGAGAAAGTCGTCCAAGATACACAACAGACATTTGGCGAAATTTCCGGGCTGATGAATAAACTCGAACAATCGATTAGTAGTGTGTATGAAGAAGTGAATCGCGTTGTTGCACATAAAGAAACAGTGATGCAAACGATTGAAACAATGGCGGCGACAGCTGAAGAAACAGCGGCGGCAAGTGAAGAAATCAGTGCATCGACAGACGAACAATTACGTGCTATTCGCGAAGTGGCACAAGCTGCAGACACATTATCAGGGCTCAGTGATAATTTGCATACAGCAATTAGTCAGTTCAAATTATAAAATTAACAAGGAGTTGCCTTCGAAAATTGGAGGCAACTTTCTTATTTTGGGAAACATTTTCAGATTAGCAGGAGTCATATGGATAGACATAGAATATAATGTGTATGGAAAAATTGTATATATGCAGTGAACGGAGGAAAACAATTGAAGGAAAAAAGCAAGCGTGAACTGATTTCATGGATACAATCGCTAGCTGTAGCGGTTATTATTGCCATTGTCATTCGCCAATTTCTATTTACCCCGGTAATTGTATCGGGACAATCCATGGAACCAACGTTTGAAAATGCAAATAAAATCGTCATTTCAAAAATTCATAAAATCAATCGTTTTGACATGATTGTTTTCCACGCGCCTAACTCTGAAGAAGATTTTATTAAAAGAGTTATTGGACTGCCAGGGGATGTCGTTGTCATGAAGGATGACAAGCTGTCTATTAATGGCGTGGAATATGAGGAAGATTATATTCAAGCGAATAAAGAGAAGGTATTCGAAGGACAGAAGCTAACACAAGATTTTATAGTTGAAGTGCCAGAAGGTCATTTATATGTCCTGGGGGATAATAGAAGGCATAGCACAGATAGTCGGGAGCTTGGTGTGATTGATGAGAAGTCTGTCGTTGGTGCTGTGACATTTAAGTTTTATCCGCTACGCGATATTGGGATACCGAAATGATGGAAAAACGTTCTTTACTAATTGGTATTGATGGTCTTGGTGGGTCTGGGAAAACGACATATGCGCTGAATTTACAACGCCAGCTGAAAGACGCAATTGTGATTCATTTGGATGATTTTATTCATACGCGCGATGTTCGGTATAATAAGCAGTTTGAAGAATGGTATTGCTATTATTATGTGCAATGGCGCTATGATTATTTGATTGAAAAACTGTTAGAGCCATTACATAGTGGATTGGCTGTACATGACACCATTGAGTTATACGATAAACCAGAGGATAGTTATCGCAAGCAGACATTTGATATTCCGATTGGCACAACGGTAATTGTTGAAGGGATTTTTCTGCAACGTCCTGAGTTAAGGGCGTACTTCGATAAGGTCATTTATCTTGAAACAGAGCAAGAGACGAGAATGGCGCGCGCTCTAGACAGGGATGGTTATATTGGAAGTAGCGAGGATATTATTCGTCATTATGAACAACGATATTTTCCAGCAGAGGATATGTATGTGAAGCAATGCAATCCGCTAGTATTGGCGGATGCAGTGGAGAAGTGAAGGGGAGAGCATTGTGACATTTCCAACGTTAACGACGTCACGACTTCGTTTGACCGAAGTACAAGTGGAGCATGCACCTGCAATTTTTGAGGTATTATCAAATCCCGAAGTGGTGAGGTATTATGGGATGGATCCATTCCAGGAGCTGGCACAGGCCGAAAATATTGTACAGCATTTTAAAAACAATTTTGATACAAAAAGAGGCATGCGCTGGGCAATTATCAATAATCAATCCAATCGATTTATTGGCACAATCGGATTGAATAATTTGGCTTTGGGAATGAAAAAGGCTG
The DNA here is from genome assembly GCF_033485195.1 of Sporosarcina beigongshangi. Taxonomy (NCBI): domain Bacteria; kingdom Bacillati; phylum Bacillota; class Bacilli; order Caryophanales; family Caryophanaceae; genus Sporosarcina; species Sporosarcina beigongshangi. The sequence goes on along the minus strand of NZ_JAWLIR010000008.1, from coordinate 255,258 downwards.
AAGTTGGTTTTGAAATTCATCCTGATTTCTGGAGAAGTGGCATAACGTCTGAAGCGTTGCAAGCAGTTTTGGACTATGCATTTGAGGAATTAGATCTTCATCGAATGGGAGCTGTCACATTTCCAGCAAATGATGCATCTATTGGACTTTTGAAGAAACAAGGATTTTTGGAAGAAGGAAAGTTGCGAAGTTATCTGTTTCAGAATGGACAATCCCATGATGCTTTGGTGTTTTCTTTGTTACGTGGGGAATGGAATATAAACTAGTCAAGCACCTCCACAAGCGTCAATGTGGAGGTTTTTTTATGCTTGAAATTGCCATGGCGGTGATAGAGGGACCAGAGTCGGTGATAAACTACTTGTCTAACTCTACAAATACGCGTTCGTATGGTAAATTAAGAGCAGTGCAATGTAGAAGGAGTTACAAAATGATGACCGATTTTTTTGAGCGAAAAAAGCAACAATTGAATATAGAGTTGAATGATGTACAAAAACAGGCGGTGCTGCAAACGGAAGGACCGTTGCTGTTGTTGGCATGCCCTGGTTCAGGGAAAACCACTACCATGATTATGCGCATTGGTTATTTAATTGAGGAGAAGCATGTGGATCCAAAGCGCATTAAGGCTATCACGTTTAGCCGGGCGTCTGCGCGTGATATGACGGAGCGTTTCAGTCGATTTTTTCCTGATTGTGAGCCTATTGATTTTTCGACTATTCATAGTTTGGCATTTACGATTGCACGTAGTCATTTGACGACTAGTGGTACGACGTTTGACTTGATTGAAGGTGGGGGCAAAGGGCGTCAGTCAGTGAATAAGGCTTTTTTATTGAGAGGAATTTATAAAGAAGTGCTGAAAGAGGATTGTACGGATGATGAGCTGGCGTCTCTTTCAACATTTATTAGTTCTATCAAAAACAGCATGATTCCGCTTGAACAATGGGAGGATTTAAAAGGACCTGTCGACAAGTCGGGTCGTATGGCACGTAAGTATGAGCAATACAAATCGCGTACTCCAGGGCATCTGATGCTGGATTTTGACGATATGCTGACGATTGCAGAGCAAGGGCTACGACAAGATGAGCAGTTAGGTGAACGCTTTCGTAATCTCTATGACTATTTATTGACAGATGAAAGCCAGGATACATCGCTTGTGCAACATAAGATTGTGGAACATTTGGTGGCGCATCATGGCAATCTTTGCGTTGTCGCGGATGATGATCAGTCCATTTATACATGGCGTGGGGCGGAACCGGATTATTTGTTGGAATTTAAGAAAGTTTATCCAGATGCACAAGTATTGATGATGGAACGCAATTATCGTTCCTCCAAAGAAATTGTTGAACTCACTTCGAAGTTCATCAAACGAAACAAGAAGCGTTATCCGAAGGACATGCATACGGAAAATGAGGCGAAGGAGCCCATTTATATTCGACGGCTGGATGATCCGAAACGACAGCTAGAATATGTGACGTATGAATTGCTGGGGGAAAGCAATTTGAATGAGGTCGCTATTCTATTTCGTAATAACTCCTCGTCGACGATGTATGTCAATGAATTGCACCGCCGCGGTATCCCATTTTATATGAAAGATGCGGATGATAAATTTTTTTCCCACTGGATTGTTGAAGATATATTGAACTTTATGCGACTGAGTTTTAATACGGAACGCAAAGATGTTTTTGCAAAAATTGTGATGAAAATGAATCTATTTATTTCCCGAAGTATGCTAACGATATTCGAAAATACTATGACAACTGGGAATGTTTTTGATGCTTTTATTCAATCGGTTGATTTGAAGGACAGCCAAGTGAAGAAGCTGATGGATTATAAAAAGGGCTATGCTGTTATTCCGGATATGCGGCCAGAGCGTGTCATTCAGCTCATTCGCAATGACTTGGGCTATGAGGCGGCTTTGAAAAGTAGGGCAGAGAAATTTGGTTTTCGAATTGATTATTTGTTGGGCATTCTTGATACACTTGAGGGAATTGCTTCTCAATTGAGGACGATGGTGGACTTTGCAGAACGCTTGAAGGAGCTTGAGCAAGCTGTTCAACAGGCGAAGTTTGAACCTGCGGAAAACGCAGTGACATTATCGACGTTTCACAGTGCAAAAGGACTCGAATTCAGGCGTGTTTTCATGATAGATTTAGTAAAAGGGATTATTCCTTCTGAGGAAGATGAGAGTGCTGTGGCGATGTTGGAGGAAGCACGCCGACTCTTCTATGTAGGCATGACACGTGCGAAGGACCGTTTAGAGTTACTGTCTTACAGTCAGGACGAAGGGAAAACGAGAGAGGATTCAAGGTTTTTGAATGAAGTGCGGGGGCTGCTTTTGAAGCCGGGCAAGACCGAGACATCTGCACCAGTTTCGAAGACATCGATTCCTATAAATCCTGAAGGCATTAACAACAGGGATGAACTAGTTGTTGGATCTACGGTCAAGCATCGTGTGTTTGGACTAGGTGAAATTGTTGTGCATGATGGTAATGAAGTTCATATACAATTTGGAGATACGGAAAAATGTCTTGATTTGGAAACGGTACTATCCCTTCGATTACTTGAAAAGGTGGCGCTATGAGGCATATCCTTTGGGTTGGGCTGGCAGGATCTTTAGGCGCAATCGCGCGAGTAGTGCTGGGGGAGCTTATCCACAGTGAATCAGGATTTCCGACAGCGACATTTATCATTAATCTTGTAGGGACTTTTGTGTTGTGCTTTATTGTCGCGGGGGCTTTGCGGAAGCTGAATGTCAATCAATCGTTATACGATGCCGTGACAACAGGATTTTTGGGTGCATTCACAACGTTTTCAGCTGTGAGCATGGAGACCGTATTACTGGTAGAAAGTGGCCAACTTGCTATGGCTATATTGTATGTTACTCTCAGTATTATCGGTGGACTTGCGGCTGGTACACTCGGCTTTTATTTCGGTGCAAGGAAGGTGCAGAAATGACTTTTCTTGATGTAGTTTTGGTTGGCATCGGTGGATTTTTAGGTGCTGTAATCCGTTATGTGACGACGAAAAAGATGAATCATACTGTCGGCATTCCTGTTGGGACATTGGTTGTCAATTGGTTCGGTGCGTTATTGATTGGACTCGTCTTTGGGCTGGAATTATCAAGCGGTTTGACGCTGTTGCTGGCATCAGGTTTTGCGGGTGCACTCACGACATTTTCCACATTACATAAAGAGCTGATTGAGCTGTGGAGAAATGGTAAGAAGAGATATGCTGTCTGTTATTTGTTGTTGACCTATGGCGGTGGGCTGATACTCGCAGCAATCGGTTATGCAATCGGTAGTATTTAACAGGGGAAATGAAGTTCAATTCAAAATCTGGACGCAATCACGCCGAGGCTTGATTGATTTAAAAAAGGATGAATAAAATGGCGAAAAAAGCTAAGAAAAATAATCTGCTAAAATCAGTGGCATTGGTAATAGTCATTGCGATTGTAGCTATCTATTTCCCGGAATTATTTACAGAAGAGGAAGAGACGCCAAGTCGATCTGGTTTAATTCCAGTGGAACTTGTAAAAACGATTGACGGCGATACGATTAAAATTAAGTACGAGGGCAAGGAGCAAAATGTTCGTTATTTACTTATCGACACACCTGAAACGAATCATGCACAGCTTGGCAAGCAACCTTTTGGTCAGCAAGCAAAAGAGCGAAATACGGAGCTGATGAATAGTGGTAAGCTCGAAATTGAATTTGATATCGGTGAACGAGTCGATAAATATGGAAGATTACTAGCGTATATTTATATAGACGGCGTGAGTATTCAAGAGAAGCTGTTGGAGGAAGGATTGGCGCGCGTCGGTTATGTCTATCCACCAAACACGCGTCATCTCGATGCCTTTGAAAAAGCACAGGAACGGGCGAAAAAAGCGGGCATTGGCATTTGGACGCTGGAGGATTATGTGACGGAGCGTGGCTTTGATAGTCAGACGTATCCGGAGGGGAAATAGAAATTGGCGCCACTTTTTTATTAAAAAGTTCATGTTTTCAGACTGAATAAAAAACTTGACTTCTTGAATGAGCATGGTAAGATTCAAATTAATTAGCTTTTACGTGCCGGCAGGATGCAGGTATGCAGTTGGGAAGGATTGAACTACATCCTTCCTTGTTGCGACAGGACGTCGCGCAGTTAGACTGCCTTCCAAAAAATCATATTTATCATGAGAGATGGTACAGTAGTTTGATTGTGAGCAGCAACAAGAGACTGAATGGCAGGTGTGAATTCAGGCAGCAATCATAACGAAGTACGCCATCCGTTTTTCTCAAACTGACATGAAGTGGATGACCGATCTAGAATTGGTCCATCAATTAGGGTGGTAACGCGGAGAACTCCTTCGTCCCTTTCCAAGGGATGGTAGGGGTTTTTTGTATTCATAAATTATTTTCAATCGCTGAGGGGGATCTCATTATTATGTTTCGAATAAAGGCAGTTATTTCGCCTACTTTTATAGAATCGATTACACTTGTCGCAGCAATTGTAACGATGATCAGTGTTAGTCTTGTTAAATTTGATGCGGTTCCGCATTTACCAATTTTGTTTTCAATTTTGTTATTAATTTGTTATGGTCTCATTAAAAAAGTTTCATATCGTAGGATAGAGAGCGGTCTAGTTGAAGGTGCCGGGGCTGGTATGAGTGCTGTTTTCCTGTTTTTCTTCATCGGCATGCTCGTGAGTAGTTGGATTATGGCTGGGACAATTCCGACGCTGATTTATGCAGGTTTTAATTTGATTACACCTTCCTTTTTCTTTGCCATTGTTTTTGTGGTAACGGCGGTTGTTGGGATTTCAATCGGTAGTTCGTTAACAACGGTGGCGACTGTAGGTGTTGCATTTATTGGAATGGCAACTGTGCTTGATTTGTCGCTAGCAATAACAGCTGGAGCCATTGTATCAGGTGCGTTTTTTGGAGATAAAATGTCGCCGTTGTCGGATACAACTAATCTGGCATCTTCGATTGTCGGTGTTGATTTATTTGAACATATTCGTAATATGGGTTGGACGACGGTTCCTGCATTTGTCTTGTCACTGATATTCTTCGGCATTTTGTCACCCAGTGTGACATTGGATGAAGTTGATAAGATTGACTTGTTCAAGGAGGGATTGTTAGCAACAGAAATGATTCATTGGTACACGATTGTGCCACTTGTTTTGCTATTCGTGTTAACGATTCTGAAAGTACCTGCACTACTGACATTGGCGCTAAGCTCCGCAAGTGCGGTTGCGATTTCTTATTTTCATCATAGCTTTAGCGCTTCGGAAGTGTTTAGTATTTTATTCAATGGGTTTAAGTCAACGACTGGCATTGAAGAGATTGATGCATTGCTGACACGTGGTGGAATGGAAAGTATGATGTTTACAATCGGCTTGGTGTTGCTGGCACTTAGTATGGGGGGCTTGCTATTTACACTCGGCATTGTGCAATGTTTATTGTCAACGATTGAGGGGTTGCTGAAGAAAGTATCCTCGGTCATCGCGGCATCTGCGTTAACGGCTATTAGTATTAATGTGCTGGTAGGCGAGCAATACTTGTCAATATTATTGACCGGACAAGCCTTTCAGGCACAGTATGAGAAAGTAGGACTGGCTGGGAAAAACTTGAGTCGGGTGATGGAAGATGCGGGGACGGTTGTGAATCCGTTGGTGCCGTGGAGCGTTTGTGGAATCTTTATTACGGGTATGCTAGGCGTCTCAACGGTCGAATATTTGCCGTTTGCATTCTTTTGCTTGCTGTCACCTGTTTTAACAGTGTTGTTCGGATTTTTAGGAAAAACCTTGACGTATACGGATAGAAAATTGTCTTGATATTGAAAAAGAAGAAGCTTCTCCGTCAGTTAGATTTGATGGAGAAGCTTTTTAAGTAGGTTGCGCTAACAGATTCAGCTTACCCTTACAGTTTTCCGACTTACTCCAATAGTTCGAGGTTTTACTCTTAGAGTTCCCGAGGTTACTCTTACAGTGTCGTCCTACTCTTATAGTTTCGGAGTTTACTCTGACAGTTCTAGAATTTACTCTGACAGTTCGGCAGTTTACTCTGACAGTATCAACTTACTCTTATAGTTTCACGAGTTACTCTTACAGTTCTCCATTTTCCTCTTAGAGTTCCCGAGTTTACTCTTACAGTTAAGCGGATAGCCATTAGAGTTAGCCAAATTGCCTTGCCGGTTTGTCGTTACCCTTAAAGTTAAGCAGATAGCCATTAGAGTTTCCAAAATTGCCCTGACAGTTCCGCATCTCACCCTGCTAGTTCACCGATTTCGCCATTCTGTCTCACTCACTTCAGCGAAAATGAATCACGATAATTCGTCGCATCCTTTAACGCCTTTTCCTCCACTGGAATACGAACCGACAACATCCAGACATTCAGTAATGAAAATAAAACGGCTGTAAAATACGCGCCAAACAATAGTGGTAGGACGAGTAATTCAATGGTGACAATCATATAATTTGGATGCCGCACCCAGCGATAGGGACCTCGACGCACTACATCAGCACCCGGCAATATAATAATTTTCGTATTCCAAAAATTTCCGAGTGACAGCAGACACCAGATTCTTGCTGCTTGGGCCAACAAAAATACCCCGAGTAACACAATCCAAATAGGGGAGAGAGCTCGCTCAAAAATCACAACCTCTAACAGGAAGGAGATAAAAAATGCAATATGCATCACAACCATAATCGGATAATGAGAGGCACCAATTTCGAATGCCCCTTGACTAAGCATCCACTTTTCATTGCGTTTCGCGATAAGAAGTTCAGTTAGTCGCTGCAAGACGACAATCGAAATGACAATCAAAAACGGCATCCTCGAACCACCTCATTCCCACCTCAATAATAGCAATTCGCCACAAAATCCTGGTCCGAGTGCGGCCATTAGTCCATAGTCACCAACAACAGTCTCTTGTTCCATGAATTGTTCCAATACGTATAGGATGGTTGGGGAAGACATATTTCCATTTTCACGTAAGACCTGTCGAGAAATCACCGTTTTAGTTGAATCAAACGCCAATGCTTGCTCATACGCCTCGAGTACTTTTTTACCGCCAGGGTGTGCGATGAAGTGCGTGATATCTTCCTTCGTTAAGCCCTGATTTTCAAGAAATTCATGTACAAATGGCCCGAGCCAATGCGTAATAATCGCGGGAATACTTTTCGAAAAGACAACGTACAGGCCGTTATTTTTCACATCCCAGCCCATGACGTTCTCAGAGTCCGGCAACAGTTTTGAAGCATTGGCAATAACAGTTGGCATTGCTTTTTTCACCTTCACCAAAGAACGATCTCCGACAATCAATGCACACGCAACACCATCAGAAAATAAAGAAACTCCAACTAAATTGCTCTTCGAATAGTCATCTTTTTGAAAGGTTAAGCTACATAATTCAACGGATAGCACGAGGACATTTGCATCTGGAAAAGCGAGGCAATATTCATGGGCTCTGCTTATTCCGGCAGCTCCGCCCGCACAACCAAGCCCCCAAATAGGAATCCGCTTCGTATCATTCCGAAAAGCGAGTCGGTTCATAATGCGTGCCTCAATACTGGGCGTTGCTATCCCACTACTTGAAATAAAGAAAATAGCATCAATCATAGACGGTTCAATTGAAACATTTAGCATCCCATCGCCTTGAAGACAAGACTTCACTGCTTGTACGCCAAAGTCAACAGCATGTTGAATATACAACTGATTGCGCTCTTCAAAATCATGTGAGCTCCCATACCATTCCAGCGGCATGCAGACATTACGTGTCTCTATATCTCCATTTTGAAAAACCTTTAATAATCGTTCAATATCCTGGTATTTTTCACTGAAAAGGGAGCGAGTTAATTCAGTTGCTTGCTCCTGATGGACTCGATGGGGTGGTTTGACTGTACTAACTGACAGGATTTTAGGCATGCGTATCCTCCATATTCTTTGTCGTAAAGAACAGCTACACATCAAGGTACGCATAACTTGTACAAAAGATGACAAAAGGCATTCCAGAAAGTCCTGAAATGCCTTTGCTTGAAAATACTTATAAAGTTAGATTTAGGACCGTCACTTTCTCGCGTGTCATGGATTCAATACTTTTGCGAATCCCTTGAGCACCCATGCCAGATCCTTTAGTACCGATAAACGGGAAATGGTCTGGGCCGCGCTCTGTTCGACCATTGATTTGGACAGCACCCGCCTCAATTTGATTGGCAATCGCAAATGCTTTGTCGATATCTTTAGTAAAAATACTAGCTTGTAAGCCAAATTCCGATGCATTGGCCAAAGCAATTACTTGCTCATCAGAAGTTACGCGAATGATTGGCAATGCTGGACCAAATGGCTCTTCCCATGCTAGGCGCATCTCTTCCGTAACATGATCCAACAGCGTCGGTTGAATTAAATTCCGTTCCCGCTTATTACCCGTTACAACAACCGCACCTTTGTCAACCGCGTCATCAATCAAACCTTGCACGAAGTTAGCCGATTTATCATCAATCAACGGAACGATTGTACTGCCGTTTTCTGGAGAACCGACGACTAATTGTTCAATTTCTCCTTTTAGCAGAACGACGAGCTCATCCGCAACACTTTCATGTACAAGTACGCGTTTAATGGCTGTGCAACGCTGACCTGAGTAAGAAAATGCGCCGCTAATAATTTGTTTAGCTGCTTCTTGTAAATCAGCATCCTGCCGCACAATACCTGGATCTTTGCCGCCGAGTTCAAGAACAAGTGGAACCATAGCCGACTTTTTAGCTAGATGGAGACCCGTGTCAGTACCACCTGTAAAGGAAATCATATTGATCCCTTTATGTTCGACTAAGTAGTCACCAATGACTGAACCTTTCCCTGTCACTAAGTTGACAAGCCCTTTTGGAAAACCGGACTGATGGAGCGCTTCAATCATTTTCGTTCCACTGAGAGCACCTTGTGTAGCAGGTTTAAAAATAACTGCATTTCCTGCGATCAACGCTGGTGCAAGCTTTGAGGCCGCTAAGTTCACTGGGTAATTGAAGGGAGAAATGGCTAACACAACGCCGAGTGGAACACGTTCGACAATGGCCACCTTAGACTTAGAGCCACCTGGAAAGCTATCACCTCTCATACTTTCTCCATGCATATGAAGTGCTTCTTCCACAGTATAGCGAATAAAATCTGCTGTTCGTGTCACTTCACTTTTAGCATCCTTTAAGCTTTTTCCAACTTCTTGCATAATAACAGTTGCAATCTCGTCTTGATTGGCCAATAAACTATCTGCCCATTTGTATAAATGGCTAGCACGTTGTTGAAGAGTGGTTTGTGCCCATTCCTTTTGTGCAGCTTGCGCAAAGCCAATCGCCTCGTCAACCTCTTGTTGTGTAATAGCTTGCACATTGCCGATAGGCTCATACAGATAAGGTGATGTAATCTCAATTGTTTGACCCGACTTACTTTTTTTCCATTCCCCGTTTATATAAAGCTCACTGGCTAGTAGCGTCGACGTAGTTGTTGTCATAGATAATTCCCCCTTTTTAATAGTTGGAGCCTAACAGAATGAATAGTATTCGTGGGACTTATTCTGTCCCTATAGTCTGCGATGAGTCCCATTATGATCAAAAAAAATCGCTGCATTCTGTTGATTTCATATTCTAGCACGCTTTATTTATTTTGACAACAAATATTTAGATAGTTTGTTCAATTCTATATATTCCGTTTAATTTGAGAGCGCTTCCATTGGGAGTGTAATGCGCATCAGTGTGAATGATTATTTTTTTGAAATATCTAACATTTTATGCTGTGATAGACAAAAAACATCGAAGGATTTAAAATCCCACGATGTTATTGTTAGTCACTTTTCTATTGGGTGAGTTGTGTACATAACTGCTTCAAGCTTTCTTCAAACTTCAAATCACTTTCTTTGGAACGCTTTTTAGGACCGCGGAGTCGTCCGCCAGCCATCCTTACTTTTTGTGCTGTATGACGAGCATATAGTAGCTGGTCAATATTATCATTGGTATATAACCGCCCGTTTTGATCAATCGGGTGCCCTTTTTTTGCAAGAACCATCGCCGCTAAACCGTAATCCTGTGTCACGACAATATCATCTTTTTGTACACGATTGACAAGTACAAAATCGACAGCGTCTGCTCCTTTTGAAACGATAATCGTTTCTGCACCCTCCCGATGCATTTCATGTGCTGTATCGCAAATGAGGATACAACGAAAACCGAAGTGCCCAGCGATTTTGATTGTTTCATTGACCACTGGACATGCATCCGCATCAATAAGAATTGTCGCCATCAAGCAACCCCCCTTTATACTTTTTATGTTAGGCGAAGACAGCCTAGAACTTATTCAGCAGGCAATGTCAATTCCAACGTTGATGTTGCTACTATTTTTGCCACCTGTAGCAGGCGATCCTTACTCAATTTATCGATCGTATCTTCAGGAAGATGGTACCATTCCTCTAATGGAGAATAAACAAACAAAGCTGCGTCGATTCCTGCATCATGGAACGGTACATGATCACTTCTGTCGCCAAAATCAGTCAAAAGAGCATCCCCATTTAATGCCTCGTAAGCTTGACTGGCAGGAGCAGTGACAGCATTATCCATCCCATCAACCGTTTGAATTGCCAGTTCTCCTGCATCGGCACTTCCAACCATATCTAGGTTGAACATCGCAACGGAGCGCTTGATTTCATCCTCGGTCATGGCACTAACATACTTTTTCGAGCCGTATAAGCCTTCTTCTTCAGCACCAAAAAACAGGAGGCGAAGCTCTTTCGTTGTTGTAACATCTTTAAACATGCGTGCTAATTCGAGGACAACAGATGTGCCACTGGCATTGTCACTCGCACCTGGGGCTAGATCGACTGAATCGTAATGTGCCCCAATGATGACAATATCAGCGGGGGTATCTTGTTCCGCTGTAGGCTGCTTTGTAGCCGTTACATTTTGGGATTCAGCTTGCTCTACTCGGGCACCTTCGATGGTTACGGTCGCTTTGCTGTTCATATTTTGTGTCAGGCGATTATAGTCATCGTGTGATATGGCGAGTGCTGGAATATAATCCTCAGAATGCTTGCCAAGTGTCCAGTTGTCTATGGAATACTCTTCAGGAAAGTGAATTAGAATCGCAATAGCACCTGCTCTAGATGCGTGTAATACGAGGTCATAGAAGTAAGTGCTTTCGACAGTAACAACTGCAATTTTCCCCTTCGCATCGATCTTATTATAATCCTGTTCCAATCCATACCCCGCGCTAATTAATTCTCCAGTGACGGTCCCTGAAATGGAATATTGGAAGGGAGCGGGCGAGAAGGTACCATTGAAACCAGCTACTTTCAAACCTATTTTCTCTGGCATGACATAGCGTTCGAAAGTAAAGGGTTGTATGTTAACTTCATAGCCGTAATTTTCCAACTGATCAGTTAGAAAAGAAGCAGCTCGTTTTTCTGATTCTGTTCCTGCAACACGTGGCTCCTTAGTGAGTTCTTCTACAGTAGCATAGATCTTATCCACATCTAGTTGATTGACGAAATCGTTTTTGATATCAGCCAATCCCGGCCCATCAACAACCTGGTTTTTTGGTGCACAAGCCGTCACCAGTATTGAAAGTACAAATAGGCATGACAATAGTAACCTTTTGCGAAGCACAGAATCCCTCCATTCGATATATGGGAATTATATCATAACAGTGTCTGGTTTTATGACAAACAGTGAAGGGTATAGTGTAAACAAATCATTTCTTGGAGAGGAGCATGTTAGATGTTTGAGAAACCGGAGGATGTTCGGATGACACGGAAGGAAATGGAGGAATACGGACGTAAAATTGATGCGAGAAATGTTGCGCATGAGCATGTTGAGGTACTGGAGGAAGAGCCTATTCAGGCGGTCAATCAAGCACCGCCACCGATGACTGAGGAAGAGGTGAAAAAGCGGGTTGGAGAACAGAACTATGCCAACGTACAGAAAGGAGAAACGATGTCTTCGATTAATAGTTGAAGGAAGGGGAAATCCTTGAAGTCGTCGAAGTAAGTAATGCAGGGAATTAAGGATATGGGGGATGTCGTTTTGTTCAAAACCATTGAAGAATTTTTCGGAAACTGGGGTCATGAAAGCGGCTCAACACAGAAAGTTTTAGATTTACTTACGAATTCGTCACTGACACAGGAAGTATCGCCACAGGATCGGACACTTGGGCGAATTGCTTGGCATGTTGTGACAACGCTTGACGAAATGGTATCACGTACTGGACTTCAGTTTGAGGCGGCAAGCCATGTGGCACCAGTTCCAACAACTGCTACTGAAATTGCAGATGCATACCGCTCATCAAGTGCCGCAATGGTTGCAGCTATGAAAGAGCATTGGACCGATGCAACATTGAATGACATGAAAGATATGTACGGAGAGCAATGGTCAGTTGCGACTATTCTCGAAATATTAGTCGCACATCAAACGCATCACCGTGGCCAAATGACTGTACTTATGCGACAAGCAGGATTACGCGTACCTGGTATTTACGGCCCGTCGCGTGAAGAATGGGCGGAGTTTGGTGGGGAAGCACCCGTGGTTTAATCATAAAACATGGCAGTACGTTAATTGGGTTACCGATTAACGTACTGCCTTTTAATTTGAAAACATACAAATCAGCTAACTGTAATCCGCCCATTATCCGACTTCAATCGAATTGTATGTTCACCGGCCCCAATAACTGTCCGAGAATTATGCTCACCCAATACATCGATTTTCCCGTGACCTGTTTTCGCATGGATGGAAACATTCGTAGCTACTTCTTTTGATTGGATAACGATGCTACCATTATCGGTCCGTAAATCGATATTACGGTCAAGATTATCCGTTTGCAGTGTGATCCGCCCATTGTCAGTCGTACCTACAATGGAGCCTGTGACATGCTCCATTTCGATGCGCCCGTTATCGGACTCAACACCAATACTTTCGGCATCGACATGACGCATTTCGATCCGTCCATTATCCGTTTTCATCCGCATATGGTCCGCTTGAACTTTATCCATCTCAATGCGCCCATTATCCGTTTCAGCAATTAACGTCGTTGAGGCAATTTCACGCAACTGAATCCGACCGTTATCCGTGTTGGCATCCATCTTTTTAGCAAGTAACTTCTCAGCATCAATCCGTCCATTATCCGTCTTCATGGCAAATGATTGGTAGAGCTTCTTGGGAATAAACACGTTAAGTGTCACCGCCTTTACATTAAAATTGAATAAGAATAACCAGCGGCTGATACTTTTTAGCCGGATAAACAACGTATCATTTACAACTTCCGCAGACAGCTTTAATTTGTCATTGGAACCAATTAGCTCAACTGTTGTCACGGAATTATGGGAAGGTCTTACGACAAGGGCGCCGTGTTGGACATTAATATTAACATTGGTAAATCGATCTTCTTGAATCGTAATGACTTCATTGGACGATGCAATGTCTATTTTATTTTCATTGAATGAATAGGATCCAAGTAACTCTTCAGCGATATTTGCCGGAGACCCAAGAGAGGCTGCAATGTCACTCTCTGATTTGCCATCCTCTCGTCCGTCGGTGAAATATTCCCGAATATCTTGAAGTATATCGTTGCGCTCCTCGGCAGGTAGTCGTTTCAAAGCCGCTTCTAGTTCACTTATAAATTGATTTTCAGTCATTTGTTACACCCTCCTCGATTAATGTATTAACGCCATCCGTGAAATTTTTCCACTCCGCTAACTGTTCGTGCAAATACGTACGACCAGCATCGGTCAGTTTGTAATATTTACGAGGAGGACCTTCCGTCGATTCCTGCAAATACGTCGTAAAATAGCCTTCCTTCGTTAATCGCCGAAGCAGGGGATAAACTGAGCCTTCAGAAATGGCAATCTGATCGGAAATCTTCTGCACAAGCTCGTATCCGTAGCGATCTTGCTTATCCAACAGAACAAGCACACATAAATTCAACACACCTTTTTTAAATTGCACGTTCATTTTACTCTCACTCCTTTCACTAGTGGTTAATGAATAGTACTGCCTCATGTAAAGTACTTACTAACAACAATATATCATATGGTATTATTCATTGCAAGGTACTGAAGTGACAAAATCTGAACTAATAAAAAAAGGTTGGAAGTCAGTATGTGTGCTATTATTAGGGAAAAGCTAGTGTGGGAAGACAACAATTTTATAGGAGGTTTTCAGATGAATAATAATGATATATTAATTCGATTAAGATATGCGTTTGATATAAAAGATGCAAGTATGGTAGAGATTTTTGAACTGGGCGGTATGGAAGTAACAAAAGAAGAAGTGCAAATGATGCTGAAAAAATCAGATGAGGATGAAGTGGGGATGGCATGCAGTAATGGTATGCTGGACTCATTTTTAAATGGTTTTATTATTTTTAAACGCGGCAAGCAAGCACCAAAGCCTGGACAAGCTGAAAAGCCAGCGGTAGCTATAAAAAGTAATGAAAATGTAAATAATATCGTTTTAAAGAAAGTGAAAATTGCACTGGCTTTAACGAGTGAGGACATCCTTGCAATCTTAGAAGAGGCAGGTATCACCATTACAAAAGGCGAATTGGGCGCTGTGCTACGAAAAGAAGGGCACAAGAATTATAAAGAGTGTGGGGACCGCTATGTTAGGAATTTCTTAAAAGGATTAGCTTTGAAATATCGGGATTAAGACCTGTATAAAAACCTCCTCCAATTAGTAATCGATTTTACTAATCGGAGGAGGTTTTATACAAGATGTTTTAAAGCCTCTCGCTTACTAAGCGGCTTTAACGAATGCTCCCCTACAAAATCTTTCACCATATCTGGATTGGTTTTGGCATACTCTCGCAGCGCCCAACCAATCGCTTTCTGGATGAAAAACTCCTTTGAATCAGTATGTTGCTTAATAATCGTAAATAACAGCTCCGTATCTGTCAGCTGCTTGAATTTTAATTGATGAAGAATCGCCGAACGGTTTATCCACATATTATCTGACTGTGACCATTTCAGCATGACTTTATCACCGTAGGCGCGATCCATTTTCACGAGTTGTCCTACAAAATGAGGTGCAATGGAGTCTACACTATCCCACCATGACTTTGTTTCAATCAACCGTTGTAAAGCGGGGAAATCATCCGGCGTTAGTTGTTTTTTCATTTTTTCTATTAGTGCAATTGCTGCATACTGATATTCGCGCTCCGGCAAGTTATACAATTTCCACACTTCATCAAAAAGTTGCTCGGGCTCAGGCAATGTATATTCGACGAAATGTTCTTTTAATAATTCCTTGCGAAGCGGGCTTTTGATGCCGAGAAAAGGGAAGTGCCCTTTCATATACGCCCCCATTGGCCCGGCCAATTCCTCATTGCGATTTGCTTCAAATTTCTCGATGATACCTTGGTGATTCCATGTTTTTTTCAATATAGTAGCCTCCCAGAAGGTCTTGAATATAGAAAGTGTATCATGAAAGCTAATAGCTTCCGGATAATTAAAAATGTTTTATTATTCAGAACGGGACACTTTACTTATTGAGAACAGACGTTTTATAATGAGGGAAAAGAAAAGGCGGTTATTATATTGGCGATGCTTGTTAAAGAACAACGTGAGGCTTACACTGGCGAACTTCTCGACTTGCGCAATGATTACGTCTTCAAATCTTTTTTCGGTGATAAACGGAATAAAAATTTATTATTGAAGTTCTTAAATGCGGTTTTAGATGTCGATATTCATGCAATTAAATTGACGGACCCCCATATCGAACGCAATCATCCAACAGACAAGAAGTCAATAATGGATGTACGTGTTCAAACAGCAAGTGGTGATCAAATCAACATTGAAATGCAAATGGCTGGTCATCGCGCATTTCCAGAACGCATGTACATGTATATGGCGAAAATGTATGTTAGTCAAGATGAAGCAGGAAAGAAATACAGTGATTATAGAAGGGCTGTTCAAATTATTATTACGAATTTCGAACTATTGGAAGAGGATGATTTTCATAATGTCTATAAAATCACGAATCAAAAATCAGGTTCAATCTTCACAACTCATTATGAAACCCATGTACTTGAGTTGCCAAAGTTAATAAAAGAAGATATAAAAGAAACAACCGAACTTGAAAAATGGCTGTTATTTTTGAAGAGTGATCAGCAAATAAAGGAGGCATTGGCGATGGAGAGTCCAACAATGAAGGAAGCGTTTGAGGAAATCGAAAGGCTGAGCCAAAACCCTGAAACACGCAGATTTGCAGCATTCAGAGAGCAGGAATTGAAAGATATCTTAGAGCGAGAAGAAGAGGCGAGGGAGCAGGGGATGGAACAAGAAAAACAAGAAACAGTAATTAGAATGTACAGTGATGGTATGTCTGTAGAGAGTATTACAAAATATGTGAATTTATCAAGGGATAAGGTTATAGAAATTATCAAGTTAATGGAACAATAAATTAGGCATCAATTTGAAGTGGAATGTTGCAAAAAAGCAGTACATTAGTCGAAAGTGGACTAAATGTACTGCTTTTTTGTGTCAGGTACTCAAAAAACGCATTAGTTTAAACTCCATGATTGAATGAGACTGGCATTATGTATTCATAGAATTGATAAACAAATTTGAAACTTTAAAGCCTTAGCAACGTAGAATTAGATGAGGAATTTCAAAGAAGGTGTGGTAAAAGTGGGGAAAATCATACTTATGGTTGTATTCATGGCAATAGTTTTGATTTCTTATCATTTAGTAACGAAAAATAACAAGAAACTCAAAAAGTTGCGAAAAGAATGGGAGACGGGGAATTTTCAGATACTCGATGAGCCTATCCAATCGGTTTCATCTTACTGGTCAAATAAGAAAAACAGCCAATCGAACTATGATGGCATCGATCAGTTAACATGGGATGACTTAGCGATGGATGAAGTTTTCGAAAAACTCAATTATACGCAATCCTCTGTAGGGGCAGAGTACTTATTTAATCAGCTGCGAGATATCAATCCATCTCTCGTACAGGCGCAAAACAATGAGGAATTATATAGCTTACTGGCAAGCAACCAAGAAGTAAGGGAAGAGCTTCTTCTTGTACTGTCAGGTCTAGGCAAGCGCAATTATACAAATTCGTCATCATCTTTCTTTGAAGAGCAAAGTGAAAAAATTAAACATGCAGCTATTTATTTCCTGCTTGCTCTATTGCCAATCCTATCGATTTTCCTGCTAATTTATAGTTTGAAGTATGGTGTTATAATTTTATTCGGCTCGTTCCTAGTAAACACCATCATTTATTATCGCAATAAATCGATGTTAGCAAATGATTTATTATCAGTGTCCTATGTAGCGGCAATCATCAAGGTGGCCAAAAGCTTAGGGTCCGTCAAACATAAGGAATTCACACCATATGCAAATGAATTCAAAGAAAAGGTACGACCTCTTAAAAAAATATTAACGTTGACAAATATCCTTGCATTTGGAAAAGATAGCGTTGGAGAATTCGATTTTTTATTTGAGTACATACGTATCCTGTTTTTATTAGATTTTATTTCCTATAATAAGATCATCAAAACAGTAGCGAATCATAAAGAGGAATACCGTCAAATATGGGAGTGTATTGGTGAACTTGACGCGGCAATTGCTGTCGCGTTTTATCGTAAATCATTGGATACCTATTGCACACCTATTTATTGTGATGAAGAAGAAATTTCATTCGAAAAAATGGCACACCCACTAATCGATAAACCCGTTACAAACACATCTATTCTCGGTAAAAGCACACTGATCACGGGCTCTAACGCTTCTGGAAAGTCCACGTACATTAAAGCAGTCGCTATTAATGCGATTTTGGCACAAACCATTAATACCGCGTTGGCGCAAAAGTGGACGATGAAACAGAGTTATATCGTGACATCTATGGCCATTCAGGACAATGTGCTAGATGGTGACAGCTATTTTATCGCAGAAATTAAATCGCTGAAACGAATTACGCAGTTAATTGAAGAAGGAAAGCCATGTCTTTCCTTTATTGATGAGATATTGAAAGGAACGAACACAATTGAGCGGATTGCTGCATCAGCAGCGATGATGGAATGGCTTTCTATGAATGAAGGGATGAATGTGATTGCGTCTCATGATATTGAATTGACCGATATTGCGAAACAGAGCTATTCAAATTATCATTTCAGGGAATCAATTGAAGACGGTGAAATCCGGTTTGATTATACGATTCATCCAGGGCCTTCAACAACAAGGAATGCGATTGGGCTTCTTGAAATACTTGGCTATCCGACAAGCATAACGGAAACAGCGAATGGGTTAGCGAGACATTTTACGAAACGGCGTGAGTGGGAAGAGATTAGGCGGGTATAAAAAGTGAATAAACAAATCGTACTATAGATTCAAATAAAGATTCCTATCAACAACGCTTGGCGCTAGGGGATGCCTCCCGTGATTAGCCAGACAGAAGATCACTGTCAGTCTAATCACTTCGGCTACCCCTGTTAGGCGCCTTCGCTGGAGATTAGGATAAGATCATAAGTTCAACTTATATAATAATTATTGGAGGAAGGAGTGATTCAAATGGATAGTAGCTATTTCGTTGGGTGGGGAACACTCGCATTAATTAATGCAGGACTAGCGCAAGGTAAAAATAGAAGTGGCTTTAACTGGTTTCTACTTTCTTTGATATTAGGACCTTTTGCAACGTTCTGTCTCCTTCTTGTAAGCAAAAGATAATTCACTTTACTGGTTTACATTATGGTAAACTATTTCTGAAGTCGAAATAAAAACGCCAAGGGGGAAATCATTTGTCTACTCAAGTAAAAATCATCTTTGCAAACGATCCAATCGTTACAAATAACGAGACAGTGAAGCAATTTGTTGCGAATCAAACACCGGGACATAGCTCTGTTTTAATTAAGGAAACGCATTATATCGTTGTGAAAGAATGCGCAGATGCGACACTTGAGAAAGTTCGTGCAACAGCAGGGAATATCGCCCGCGATGTCAGTGCACAAAAAGTTGACAAGGCAGTTATCGAAGATGGAATTTTAACGGCTGCGTTTGCTAATTTAGATAAAGGTGCTGTCATCACAGCGTTTGTGGAAGGTTGGCAGCTTGGTGCTTACCAGTTTGTTACATATAAATCGAATGTCACAGCTTTCCAAACTGTGCTTCAGGTAACAGGAAATGAAGTGCAAGCATTTGTGGATGCGGGGCAAATTCGTGCGGAAGCAACTTCTTTTTCACGTGATTTGATGAATGAACTATCCAATGTATTAAATCCAGAAACATTCCCAGAAGTATTGAAGAGCAACTTTGAAGGCACTGGTGTTGAAGTGAATGTGCTGGATAAAGATAAGCTCGTACAAATGGAAATGAACGGTGTTTTAACAGTTGGACGGGGTAGTATGTACAAGCCTGCTTTCGTTGAGCTTGTCTACAAAGGAGATACATCGAAGCCACTTGTTGCGCTTGTTGGAAAAGGCGTGACATTTGATACAGGCGGGATCAGTTTGAAGAGTGGTAAGGATTTGAGTGACATGCGTATGGATATGGGCGGTGCTGCTGCGGTTGCTGGAGCTTTTGACTTACTGGCGAAATCGAAAGCGGCCGTGAACGTCGTTGCACTCATTCCAATGGTGGAAAATAACATCGATCGTACATCCGTCCTACCAGGTGAAGTCATTACGTATAAAAACGGTTTGACTGTCCAAGTTGGTAATACGGACGCAGAGGGCCGTCTCATTTTAGCGGATGCACTTATTCGCGCAGGTGAGTGGAAAGCAGAGTATATCGTCAATATCGCCACACTAACTGGTGCAATCTGTAATGCGCTCGGTCTAGAATTGGCGGGCGTCTTTGGGGATGAACAACTTTCAGCAGATATGAAGAAAATCGGTGATTTCAACGGAGACTTCATCTGGCCAATGCCACTAGTTGAGGCTTACGACAAATCACTAGATAGCGATTATGCAGATATGAACAACATCAGTTCATTATCAGAGGCTGGTTCTATTACAGCCGCATTATTCCTTCGTCGCTTCGTTCCAAAAGACAGCAAATGGTTACATGTTGACATGGCCGGACCGATGGAAAAAAGCAGTGCAGCGGGCTACTACGCCAAATCTGCAACAGGCTATGGTGCACGTTTGCTAGCTGACTTTACAACATATGTTTCTAAGTAATAACGGGGTACTCAGTATAAAAACTGGGTACCTTTTTTATATTCAGTGTGTAAGTATTCGGATAACCGTTTATTCGGGACCTTTCTCATTTCAAAAGTAAGAAAAGAGTGGTATTCTTAATATAGTCGGAAACTCCTATATAAATCGCTATGCATTAACGGGTTATAAGGGGACAATAAAAACATATTTTAAATGAGGTAATATATATGGTTAGAACATTACGATTCTGGATCATGCTTTTGATATCATTCGCGATGATTGGTATACTCAGTATCACATTATTTTCTGGGTATTTTGTAGCAAAGGAAAACGTAATAAATAATACATTAGAGATCAATAAAGTCTATTCGATGAAATTGGCACGGCTCACGGAAGAGGTATTTAATGGGATGCGGAGCAATCTACAAGTTAAAGCCTCTGATATTGCTGCTAACATAAATGATGTAGAAGAACTATCGGAGAAACTGAGCGACTTAATAACAAGCAGTAAAAATTTTAATTCGCTCTCGGTTGTAGGGAGAGATGGTGTGGTACTTGCAACCTCGCCGGAATTAGGGATAATTGGAATGAAACTAGATACTGTAGGACCACGAGAAGCACTCCATGAAAGAAAACCCCTTATCTCTGTACCTTATAAAGCCTCAACGGGGAGGCTGCTCATTTTAGTCTCCACTCCACTATGGAATGAAAAAAATGAATACCTTGGCTTTTTGGCTGGAACAATTTATTTACAGGAGGATAATATCATCCAAGATATTCTCGACGAACATTTTTCGGAGGATGGTTCTTATGTTTGGGTAGTTGATAATCAAGGGATGTTGATCTATCATCCGAACATTGAACGAATTGGCAAATCAGTCGCACAAAATGAAGTTGCACAAAAAACAATGAAGCATGAGAGTGGAGTGCAAAAAGTTACAAACTCAGAAGGTAATGAATTTCTAGCTGGCTACACATTCATTAAGTCGAGCAAATGGGGAGTTGTTTCACAGACACCTTACGCGGTAAGTACCGCACCATTGGCAGGAATGGTTAACAAAATGTTACTGTATGCCTTGCCATTTGTTTTATTCTTATTCTTTTTGACCATTATTTTAACTAAAAAATTATCATCTCCGTTGCGTAAACTGGCAATGTATTCAGTAGAACTGAAAGAAAAAGGCGGTTTAAGTGAAGAAATCGACATTCCAACATGGTATTTCGAGGCAAAGCAACTGACTGAGACTATCCATGAGTATGCCAAAAAACAGGAGCAGACAGTTAAGGATTTCAAGGAACGCTCCTATACGGATCCGCTTACCGGCCTGAAGAATCGTAGATATGGAGAAGAAATGCTAGCCAAATGGGCCACGACAAAGAAAGAGTTTTCTATGATAATGATTGATATCGACCATTTTAAAAGAGTCAATGACACGTATGGCCATCATATTGGAGACGAAGTTCTAAAATTCCTTGCTGGAAAAATGAATGAGGTCGTTCGGGACGACGATGTCTGTGTCAGATTGGGTGGGGAAGAATTCATTATTTTACTCGCTAAAACAGACATTCAAGAAGCAATGATCGTTGCGGAAAGGTTACGAATCAATGTCTCTTCGGCGTTATGTCCAACGAATGAGTATTTGGCGATTTCATCAGGGGTTGCCACTTACGCAGACTTTAATGAATCAATAGAAGACTTATTCAACAGAGTAGATGTGGCTTTATATCGAGCTAAAACAGAAGGTAGAAATCGGGTCGTTCAATCGGAGAATGCTTAATAAAATCATAAAATAGGACCTCACTACTTTTCGTGAGGTCCTATTTTCGGTTATGTATGCTCTGCAAGGGTTTTCTGATTGATATAAGTAGAATATGTATGTATAAAAAAACGCCTTCCACACAAAGAAATCCTATGTGGAAAGCGATTTTTTATTCACAAATGAGTATTTGTCTGGAAAACGTACCTTTTCTAGCGACACAACGATCAACGATACGAAACCCAGCTTCTTCAATCATATGGTCAATGGTGTCAATCGTGACAATGATAACTTTCTTCGTGAAACCACGTGCTTCTTTAATAATTTCAAGCTGCTCATCAGCTGTAATATGGGTAAATAAATTATAGGGCATATCAATAATTGTTACATCGTAGTTGTCAGTAACCTCGGCAATTGGCCCGACAGCTACATCGCCTGTCAATCCAAAATGGGCAATGTTTTTTCGCGAACCTAACACGACACGTCGGTTAATATCCCGACCGACGATGTTGATGCCCATCGATAATGCCTCCACCAATACCGTTCCAATTCCACAACAAGGGTCAATAGCTCGAACGCCTTTAGGATGCGGCACCGCAATATTGGCAACTGCCCTCGCAACGCGCGTGCTTAAAGCCGTCGAATACATATGGGGTTTTTGCTGGTGATGAAACCAGATGTTTTCGCTAACCATCAGTTTGCCAAAATACCATTTGTCATCCAACGTGACGACGCCAAATACAGTGTCAGGTGAATCTAAATCAGGTTCACCGTTTATACATAAGCCTATCTGGCGTTCGAGCTTACGTCGCTCTGCGTGCTCAATCTTACCCGTAGCACCCAATTCCGTTGTATTCAAGCAAACCACTTTAAATGTAGATTCGCCCAAATCTACCTGTTCAACTTGTGTCGTAATCTGTTCAAAAAGATCTCCCACATAGAGAACTTCCAGCCGCTCGTTCATAAACGGACTGCGACTCGGATTAATCTCTATGGTACTTTTCAAAACGTTTGAAGGGGAATCGATGCCGAAAAATGCTCGCATTTCCATGCGACATAAATCATGCTCATCCCTATGTCGTATATAGGTGTAAATAAATTCCTTGTTCCTCAATCAATTCCCATCCTTCACTGCGCTGCCTCGATGACTTCCAGCATGTTGAAAACGAAACGATAAATCGTCATATAAATATCTTCAAATGACTGTGCATCGTTAAAACCTTCTATATAATCTAAAGCGAAATTGACGTCCCATAGCCCGTCTTCACCAGAAAACATCACGCTGTATTTTGCGCCGTCCCCTTGCAAGTGGTTATCCAGATAGGCTTTAATATCAGCCCCGAATTTTTTTTGAAGTTTCAATCCGAATAATGCGGTATACGTTTCAAAAACCTCGTCGAATTCTAGCGCAACAGCATCGACGCGAATAACTTCAAAAATATTTGATTCTGCATAGACAAATTGGCTGTGGTGTTTCTTTAAATAGGAAACAGTTTCGCTCAAAAAGCCACGTGCCTCTGTACCGACTAATTCCTCTGTCTCTTTATCACAGCGTTCAAGTACGTTTGCGTAAAATGTTTTCTCTGCCGCAGCTATACCTTTGGGAAGTAATTGATGCTTCTCGGCATAGTCTTTTTCAAAGTCGAATAACTCAATTTTGTTAGTACGTGTATTGTCTGTAATATATTGTTCCATCTGTTTTTTCAACAATTCAAATCAGCTCCTTCTCTTGGAGAGGATTGTATTTTCCTCTTCGTATAGTATAACTTACATTGTGCCATTAGGCTTTTATTTCATTACACAAAAATGGATTGGTTTATACATAAGACTATCCTTATTTTATCGTTAAAGGTATTATTAAAAGGCTAGGGATTGCTAAATAACAAACGACAACATGAGAAAAAATAAATAGTTAGATAAGATAGGTGGATGTAAGTATGAAAAGAAGTGAAAGAAAAAAATCGAAACGTAAAGGACTGAGAAACTTTTTCTTGGTCACTGCAATAATTTTAGTAACAGGGATTATTTATTGGGTGTATCAATACAATAGTGGGCAGTCTCTTGCGGGTGAAGGGATTGATAAGGAAGCTAACACAGAATTCGAGCCATTTGAGGCGGAGGATCCACAATTCGGTGAGATTAATGTTCTGCTTTTAGGAAGTGATGCCCGAGGGAATGATGAAGATGCACGTTCAGACTCCTTAATGATTGCCCATTATAATCAAACGACAAATGAAGTGAAGCTAGTTTCGGTTATGAGAGATACCTATGTCGAAATTCCAGAGTACGGCTATCAAAAAATAAATACTGCCTTTGCTTTAGGTGGTCCGGAGCTTGTGCGGAAAACAATTAAGCATAATTTTGACGTGGATGTTCACTATTACGCAATGGTCGATTTCACAGGGTTTCCTAAAATTATTGACGTAGTGGCTCCGGATGGCATTGAAGTTGACATTCAAAAGACGATGTCTCATGGAATTGGAATGACATTAAAGCCTGGGAAGCAAGTGTTACACGGCGAACAGCTACTCGGCTACGTGCGTTATCGCAATGATATTAAAAGTGATTATGGACGCGTAGAACGTCAGCAAGAAGTGTTGTCTAAAGTGAAAGACCAAGCGATTAGTGTGCATAGTTTGTTAAATTTGCCGAAAATATTAGGTGTTGTCAATCCTTATATTGATACGAATGTTGATAATCGTACAATTCTTGCAATCGGTAAAGGGATGCTTACTGGAAAAAAACAAGGTATGGAAACAATGCGGATACCTGTCGAAAATTCATTTAAAGAGGAACGCCTAAATCGAGTAGGGGAAGTGCTTACTATCGATTTTGAGCAAAATAAGCAAGCGCTGCAAGAGTTTTTGTCAGCGAAAGCTGAAGTAAATGATGATGAAGTGGATGAAGTAAATCCTTAATAAAAAATAGAGCTCTCCTAAAAAGTCATTGAACATGATTTTTTGGGATAGCTCTATTTTTATTCCACATCAAATGCACAATCACTAACACTTGGAATGAAAACAATTTGTGAATGATATATAGGTGGATTGAACTGTTGCTGTGGCCGCATTTTGCATGTCAGGCGAATGACCTTCCTTGAATAAACTATCACGAATTAGGAAATAGTGAGCCTAATTAGACATGAGAAAAAAGAAGGTGAAAGAGATGAGTTTTTGGGATAATAATAATAAGAAAGTAACTAATTCTAGATCTGCACAGAATGACAATGTTCTTATTACGATTGACATGATCAAGAAAGAACTAGATGGAATTAACGACGCTGTATGTAAAGATATTCAAACCCCGGAAGAGCTTGTGACAATTATATATTTTAGTTCACTTATCGAAAAACTTACGCTGCATAGAACGGTTGTTCATCCCTTGTTAACTAGAAATGAAGGCTTGGTAAAATTTGCTGATGTCCCCCCGAAAATCAATCTTGCAGACATTATATCTACCATCATTGAAGGAAATACGATTGTTTATTTTCATACTAAAAATCTTTTCGCAATTGTGAATACATATAGCCCACCTACGAGTTCAATTATTGGATCTGATACTGAATCGAGTGTCATTGGCCCGCAAGATGCTTTTACGGAATCGCTGCAAACAAACTTGTCATTAATAAAAAGACGGATTCAAAATTCGGGTTTGAAAAGTGAGAACTATATTGTAGGAACGGAAACAAATACGAAAATCTCTGTCGTTTATATGGAGCATATTGTGAATATGGATAATTTGAATCGAGTATATACAAAAATAGCTGCCATAAAACATCCAGGATTCAATGACATCTCCATTTTACAACAGCTAATGGATGACCATCCATTCTCCCCAATCCCGCAATATCTTGCGACGGTAAGACCCGACGCTGTTGCATCCTATTTAATAGATGGTCGCATCGCAATATTTATGAATAATAGTCAGGCAGTCATGATTTGCCCCATTTCATTTTTTGAACTGTTTACTTCACCTGAGGATTCCTATAATCGTTGGACGACGGCCTCGCTTCTTAGGATTCTTCGTTTTTTTGGGTTCTTTTTATCCGTCATATTAACACCTACTTATATCTCCGTGCTGACCCATCATCCAGAAATGCTTCCTTTTAATGCATTATTAAACTTACAAGAATCCAGAGGTAGGGTGCCTTTTCCACCTATTCTGGAAGTCCTATTTATGGAGCTTGTAATTGAAATACTAAGAGAGGCCGGTACACGAATGCCGACAAAGATTGGACAAACGATTGGTATTGTTGGCGGGATTGTTATTGGAACCGCCGCCGTTGAAGCAAGTCTGGTGAGTAATGTACTCATCGTTATCGTTGCAATTTCGGCTTTGCTTTCCTTTTTATCGCCCAATTTTATTATGAGTAACTCGAATCGTTCTATTCGCTATATTTTTATAGTAGCCGCTGGCATGTTCGGACTATATGGTCAGATGATTGCATTCGCATGGCTTTTTCATCATTTATTAACCTTAACTTCTTTAGGTACACCCTTTATGGCACCTGTTTTACCAAGAAAATGGTCTGACCTTCCTAACAGCGTCATCCGTGCCCCCTTCTTTTTTGATAAAGGAAAGTCGGGTATTTCTAATGTACAAAGTAAAAAAGCACCTCCTGTAGAAAAGGAGGGGTAAGCAATGGACAAAGACAAATTAAAAGTTTTGAATCATTACCATGTTGTATTTCTTATTCAGAATGTGATGGTGGGAACGACAGTCTTATCATTGCCGAATCGATTAAGTTCAATGGGGTATAGTCAGTGGTGGATGCCGCTATTGTTTGGCGTTATTGCAAACATTGTACTCATTCCGATGATATGGCTTGGTCTACAATATCGTGATGATAATTTATTTGTTATTCATGAAAAACTACTTGGTAAATGGCTTGGGAAAAGTATAAATGTTTTTCTACTCGTCTATTTCATCGTAGTGATAGCAGCGGTCTGTGCAAGTTATCTTCAATTAATACAAGTTGTAGCACTTATAGACAGAACAATCACAGGACCCTTGATTATATTTTTACTTATGCTCATTTACATTGTAAACGGCGGCATTAAATCAGTCGCGCGGTTTTGTATCATGGCTTTTTTTCTAACAATAGGAACTGTTTTTATTTTGAAATGGGGATTTGTTGAAGGGGAAATTAGTCATATGTTTCCTATTTTTAACTTCAATTCACAGGAGTTTTACACAGCAACTAAAAAAGGCTTAATGGCGGTCGGTGGTTTCGAATTAATATCGTTTTATTTTCCACATATCATCCATCAAAACAAAGCTTTGAGACATGCATCACTTGGCATTTGGTTATGTGTCTTGTTCACCTTCCTCTTTACATTCATAAGTGTGATGTATTTTTCAGAGTGGCAACTTAGAGAACTATTGTATCCTGTTTTAAATTTGTTTAAAGAAGTTGAGTTATCTTTTCTGGAGCGAATCGACGTGCTAGGCATCACGTTATGGGTATTTCTTATTTTATCTACGACTGCTGCTTATTTATGGGTTGCAAAGAAAGGAGTAGATTCGATTCTTTCAAAATCGAAGAGTGCTCATATTTACATGATTGTGGTTGTTGTCTATCTAATCGTCCAAATTCCATTTATGCAAGAGTTTCAAAAGCTACTATTTGAACGTGTTTTTTACATCATGTATGCCATGTTTGTATGGCCAATCCTTTTGTGTACCATTCACGTTATGAAACCAAAAAGAACGAGGGGTTAAGATGAAGAAAATCATTTTATTACTGTGCGTACTATCAACACTATATACAGTGGGATGCACGCGGGAAGGTCAGCGTTCTTCCGTGGAAGATTTAGCATTGGTAAGTAGTGTGGGTCTTGACTATGTGAATGAAAAAGAAATCAGGATGACTGTATCAATACCACAACCAAGAGGAGAATCTCCAGTACTTACAGAAGTCTATTCAGTCAACACAGAAATGATTCAAGAGGGGCTTGTCAATATATCATCTGAAGCTGATAAAATGATTATTTTAAACCAGTTACGAACAATCTTATTCAATGAGGAGTTTGCAAAGAGTGGCAAAGTAACGAAAGTAATTGAACATTTTTATAGGGATTCAACGATCGGCAACAAAGTTCGTCTCGTCATTGTAAAAGATAAAGCGGAGGAAGTATTGAGGGCTGATTATCCAGAGAATGAACATATGGATGCTTATTTGAATGATTTATTTCAACCCAAACTTCATAATTCTTTTAGTCCCTTTACTTCGATTAATGATTATATAAGCGATCAGGAAAGTCCGATTTATCATACGATGATTCCTTACTTAGAAAAAAAGGAGAAATCACTTAAAATTATTGGTATCGCTTTATTTAATGATGAAAAAATGATTCAAACAATTTCGAATCAGGAATCGCTACTTATTCAGGCGTTGAAAGGACTTGAAAAACTTTCGCCTATCGCCATTAAATTTAAGGAAACTGAACAGGATCAACAACTTCTTGTCGAACAAATTGAAAACGTTTTAAAAGTGAAAAGCAATAAAAATATTGACTCTCCGAAATTAGATATATCCCTCAAATTAGAAGGAGTAATAGTTGAATATAAAGGGAAACGAGATTTAAGTAAAAATGAAGAAAATAAAAAGCTTGAAAAAGAAATTAATAAACATATTGCAAAAGAGATAGAAGACTTGCTAAAAAAACTTCAGGAATCGGAAGTTGACCCAGTTGGTTTTAGTGAGTATTTTAGAATGTATCACAAAGGAAAATGGACAGATGATTTAACAATGAAAGTGATTCGATCAGCAGAATATAAGGTGAATGTGAAATTTAAAATTCTTAACACAGGTACCTTGAAGTAAATAAAAAAACTTGGAAAGAACAATGATTGTCCTTTCCAAGTACGATTATCCCATGATATTATAGCCAGCATCGACGTAAATAATTTCGCCAGTCACACCGCGAGACAGATTGCTTAAAACAGCAATCGTCATATCCGCGACCTCTTCCTGTGTAACATTACGTTTAAGAGGTGCTTTCTCCTCGATTTGAGTCAAAATTGTATTAAAGGAAGGTACTCCTTTTGCTGACAATGTTCGAATGGCTCCTGCCGATATTGCATTGACACGAATATTTTCTTTTCCTAAATCATAGGCCAAGTATTTGACCGAGGATTCCAATGCTGCTTTCGCAACTCCCATCACGTTATAGCCATCCAATACACGTTCAGCGCCTAAATAGCTCATTGTGACAATTGAGCCACCCTCTGTCATAAATGGACGAGCTTGTTTTGCTGTCGCAATTAATGAATAAGCACTAGTATCCTGTGCAAATGCAAAACCACTTCTTGTCGTTTCTACAAAATCATTTTTCAAATCCTCAGCATGTGCAAAGGCGAGTGAATGTACAACTCCATGAATGGTACCAACTTCTGCACCAATTTGTGAAAATGCTGCATGAATACTGTCGTCTTCATTGACATCGCATTGCACAATTAGTTTAGCGTCGTAGCCATCTGCACTGATTAGTTTCTCCAATTTGACGAGCGAACGCTCTTTACGGTATGTGAAAATGACATTTGCACCGACAGTAAAGAGGGCTTTTGCAACTCCCCACGCAAGACTCCGTTCATTCGCAACACCCATGACAACTATATTTTTACCTTTTAATTTCAATAAATCTTCCATAGTAACCTCCCCAATAAATAGCTGATACCTATTATTAGTACCAGATGCTAATTGGATTATAACATATTTATGAAGAAAATGTGAATGTCTGTTTTGGACCACATCCTTGTAAAGGAACTCAAAGGTAATGACTCTTGAAAACGTATACAATATTGAAATGTTTGCAATAAATAAAAATACAGTTGACTTTATAATTATGCATACATATAATAAGTCTAACTTGTAATGAGGGGTGACTGTAATGAAGGTAGGAATCATTGGTGCTTCGGGGTATGGTGGGCTTGAACTCATCCGGCTATTGCATAATCATCCCGAAATTGAACAACTTGACTTATTCACGTCTTCGGAAGAAGGAACCGTGTTTTCGCATAAGTATTCACATCTTATGAATATAGTAGATCGGCCGCTTCAGAAAATAGAGCAGGAAAAACTAGTCCAATTCGATGTTGTTTTTTCGAGTGCACCTGCTGGCGTGGCGAGTCACTTGTTGCCACCGTTAATTGGCAAAGGACCAAAACTGATTGACTTGTCCGGTGATTTTAGATTAAAAGATGTAGCACAATATGAACAATGGTATAACAAGCAAGCTGCTCCACAGGAGGCCGTTGCGCAAAGTGTTTATGGTTTAACAGAATGGAACCGTGATGCGATTCAGGAGTCGCAGTTAATCGCAAATCCGGGTTGTTATCCAACAGCTGTCTTGTTGTCATTACTGCCATTACTCAAAAATAATTTAATTGATGCGAGTGGTTTGATCATCGATGCAAAAAGTGGTGTATCTGGTGCTGGAAACCAACCAAGTCAAATGACCCATTTTAGTGAAACGAATGAAAATACAGCAATCTATAAAATACATCAACATCAGCATATTCCTGAAATTGAACAAGCGTTTGGATTGTTTGCACAACAAGCACCACCGATTACATTTACAACGCATCTTGTACCGATGACACGGGGAATTTTGGCGACAAGTTATGCGCCAGTCCAGGATGGGGTCACAGAAGCACAGCTTGTCGAGTGCTTACAGCAAACTTATGCAAACCATCCATTTGTCCGTGTGTTACAAGAAACAACGAAATTTGGGACCAATCAAGTATACGGCTCCAATTATTGTGATCTGCACGTCAAAGTAGACCCACGGACGAATCGAGCCACCATTGTTTCCGTTATCGATAATTTAGTAAAAGGGGCGGCGGGGCAAGCGATTCAAAATATGAATGTCCAATTGGGCTTTGAAGAAATGACTGGTTTGGCTTTTGTCCCGGCATTCATTTGACCAACAAGGCGCATTTGATTTTAAAGGAGGAGTACTATGACAACGACGACGACCTCCCCAACTGTGAAGCGCATTTCGCGTAAAAATATCGTTTCACCAATTGGGTTTAAAGCGGCTGGCATTCATTGCGGCATTAAACATAAAAAGAATGATTTGGCTTTACTCATTAGTGAGGTACCAGCGAGTGTCGCAGGAGTTTTTACAACAAATGCGATAAAGGCGGCACCGCTGCTAGTTACAAAAGAAGTGGTTCAGCAGGTCGGAAAGATGCAGGCGATTATTGTGAACTCTGGCAATGCCAATGCGTGTACAGGACAGCAAGGCATGAAGGATGCATTACTGATGCAGCAAACGACAGCAGAAAAGCTAGGTATTGCACCAGAATTAGTCGGTGTCGCATCAACAGGCGTTATCGGTGAAATGATGCAGATGGAGCCAATAGTCAAAGGCATTCACAAAATCCAACCGATTAGTGAGTTAGAAGGATCTATTCTTTTTTCTCAAGCGATATTGACGACAGATACTGTGACAAAAAATACAGCGTATAGCGCGATGATTGATGGCAAAGAAATCATTATGGCGGGAACAGCAAAAGGCTCGGGTATGATTGCACCGAATATGGCCACAATGTTGGGCTTTATCACAACAGATGCAAATATTGAATCGGTCTACTTACAAGAAGCATTAAAACAAGTGACAGACAAAACGTTTAACTCCATTACGGTTGATGGCGATACATCGACTAACGATATGGTCGTCGTTATGGCGAACGGGATGGCTGGGAATGAACCATTGACACCTGCGCATCCAGATTGGTCACTATTCGTGCAAACATTGCATGCCGTTTCACAAGACTTGGCGAAAATGATTGCTAAAGACGGGGAAGGTGCGACGAAGCTAATTGAAGTCGAAGTGATGGGAGCTATTACAGATGATGAAGCACGTATGATTGCAAAATCTGTGGTCGGTTCACCACTTGTCAAAACAGCGGTCTTTGGTTGTGATGCGAACTGGGGGCGCATTATTGCAGCGGTTGGCTACAGCGGAGCAACGCTGGATCCGAATGCCATTACGATTAAAATAGGTACAACTACGGTTGTTGAAAACGGCGAGCCTATCGTATTTTCAGAGCAGCAATTACTCGTTTATTTAAAACAGCCAGAAGTGAAGTTTACGGTCGAATTGCATCAAGGAAACGGTCAAGGAATTGCATGGGGGTGTGACTTAACATATGACTACGTTCAAATCAACGCAACCTATCGCTCATAAGCGTATAGTGATCAAATTAGGTGGAAGTATGCTGGAGGGGTTAGACGATAGTTTTTTCACCAAGTTTAAACAGTTACAAAACGCAGGCAATGATCTAATCATTGTGCATGGCGGAGGGATTGCCATCAATCAACAACTCGCAAAAAATGGTGTCACTTCGACTGTCGTAAGTGGGATTCGCGTAACATCGGAGGAAGCCGTGGATATTGTACAGTCCACATTGGTAGGGCAAGTGAATCCAGCTCTTGTTCACCAATTGAATAAGGGAGGCATCGATGCAATTGGCCTTAGTGGTTATGATGGCAATTTGCTGACGTGCACATTATTAGATGAAAAGCTGTATGGTTCGGTTGGCCATATCGAGCATGTCCGTGCTGACCTATTAGAAACGTTTCTTGCAGTAGGTATTGTTCCAGTGATTGCCTGTATAGGGGCAACTGGTGATGGTGCCCCATTGAATATTAATGCGGATACCGTCGCAAGTAAGATTGCACTTGCCCTTAAAGCGGATAGCCTGCTTCTTGTCACGGACACGCCGGGCATTAAAATACAAGAAGAAGTCCAACGAGTTGTGACACCTTATAAGATTGCACAATGGATTGGAACGGGGGAAATTTACGGCGGCATGTTACCGAAAGTGAAAGCCGCACTAGATAGTTTAAGTGCAGGTATTCCTACGGTGCAAATTGTTGGTCAGCAATTAGAAGGGACGTCCATTAAATCCGAGGGGGTTTTCGCTTGAGTACATTATTTCAGAATTACGCACGACGTTCCGTTCATCTTGTGAAAGGGCAGGGAACTATTGTGACGGATGATAAAGGAAAAGATTACCTCGATTTCACAAGCGGAATCGCGGTTGTCAGTCTCGGTCATGCACATCCTGCAATCGTCAAGGCTCTCAAGCAACAAAGCGAAAAATTGTGGCATATCTCGAATTTATTTGCCAGTCCTGAGCAAGAACAGCTAGCGGCGTCAATTGTAAAGGATACACCGTTCGGTCAGGCTTTCTTTTGTAATAGTGGCGCTGAAGCGAATGAAGCGGCTATTAAATTAGCCCGTAAACATACACAGAAAAACGTCATTATTACATTCGAACAATCATTCCATGGTAGAACTTTCGGCGCTATGTCTGCGACTGGCCAAGAAAAAGTTCGTCAAGGATTTGGACCGCTATTAGAAACGTTCAGAACAATAGCCTTCAATGATCTACAACAACTTGAAGCAGCCATTGACGATGATGTAGCAGCAATTATGCTGGAGGTCATACAAGGAGAGGGGGGCGTTCATCAACTCAATCCAGATGTTGCCCAAGCGATTACGGATATTTGTCAGGAGAAGGGTATTTTATTGATTATCGACGAAGTACAGACGGGTATTAGTCGAACGGGCACTCGTTATGCTTATGAGCAGACAAATCTCCAACCCGATATTATTACCCTTGCGAAGGGGCTAGGTGGGGGATTCCCGATAGGCGCCATGCTAGGAACGAAAGCTCTTGCCGACTCATTCGGGCCTGGCACGCACGGAACAACATTCGGTGGAAACCCACTCGCGGTAGCTGTAGCACAAGCGGTAATCAATGTCGTTTTTGAAGAAGAATTTCTGCAACAGGTAAAGAGTAAATCTGATTATTTAATCGACAAATTACAAGCTACGTTACCGCAAGACCAGTTTACAATTCGTGGTGAAGGCTTGTTGCTTGGGATTGTGTGCCAAGATGAGGTTGCGCCTTTCATCCAGCAAGCAGAAGTAGCGGGCTTGTTACTCGTGCAAGCAGGAACGCATGTCATTCGTTTGCTACCGCCATTAACCGTAACAACTGAAGAAATCGACAAGGCAATAGTCATTCTTGCAAATATTTTGCTTCCCGAAAAATCAGTGATTTCTTAAGCGGAATTTGAATTAAGGCGTTCAGTGAAACGCCATTCAATTGACCTCTGTCTGAAGGTTTGAACAAACGGATCTGCCACTCATGGTAGATCCGTTTGTTTGTGTCAAAAATCAAGCCAATTCGACAATGAAAAATAGAAGACGAAAAAAAGTGTAACTTCTTCCAATATGCTCCGTCAAATACATTGAGTAACGAAAAGTGAGGAGAGAAAAACATGAAAAAGATCAGTACAATGGCATTAGCAGCACTATTAGCGGGTAGTACAGTAGGTAGCTATTCAGCACTTGCGCAGGAGGATATCACACCTAGTATGGCTGAGCATGAGCAGCACGTACAAAACACAACCAATTATATGAAAGCGACGGGTACTATTCAAGAAATTGAAAAAGAGGCAGATGGCCATCGTTTAACAATCGAAAATGAAGACAAAATGGTAACAATTTTACGCATCAACAATGAATCTCTTCTATTTGACGCAGGAACGACAAACGGTCTGAAGCAAGATGAGTTGCAAAAAGGTGCTATAGTTGAAGCTTACTATGATAAAAATAAACCGATGATCATGATTTATCCTGCAACAGTGACACCTGAAATCGTCATTGTTAAAAATGAAAAGAATTTTGGTGAAGTCAAAATTGGTCAGTTTGATAAAAACTTCCTAAGTCTTGACGGCAAATTAAAATTGAACATTGGCGAAGAAACACCACTTTTCAATCAGCAAGGAAAAGCAATTGAAATGAAAGAGTTACAAGGCAAAGAATTGATGGTCTTTTACTCAATTACAACAAAGAGTTTACCACCACAAACTCCGCCGACTAAAGTGATTGCTTTGGATTATGTATCAGAAGAAACAACGGTTGTTCAAGAAATTATTATGAACGATCATTACATGAAAAATGGTGTCAAAATGATTCCACTTCGTAAAGTAGCTGAGCGATTAGGCTACCATGTTCAACACGAACCAAAAATTAATGGTGCAATTGTTACATTACAAAATAGTTCATTTACGATTACACGTGGTGAAAAAATGTATGGTTATAATAAAAGCCTTCGTCAGTTTGAAGTGGCACCAGAACTCAAGGATATGAAAACATATGTCTCAGAAGATTTCCTTGAGCTATTGATCCAAAACTAACAACCAAAAAGCGTATGGCTAAGCTTGAAACGATGGGACTGTCTTGTAATGAGGCAGACGTTTCAAGCTTTTTTTGTTGTTCACACATGATTTTGCACCTAGCCTCTTTGCGATACATACAATAAAGCAATGGTCGATTTTCCTTGAAAAGGATGTGTTTAGACGTGTATTCCAATAACTTTAAACGCAATAATAATTCAACGTACACGCTAAATGATCTTTTGAAGGGCAAGGATCTTGAAATTGTTGCTGCGACTCTTCTGCTACTAGGTAAATTGAAAGTGGAGTCTGTCGAATTATTTAGGAATGAACCTGTTATAGCAGTATCTTTGTTAGGTGAATTTAAGAAAATAAATGGTCGAAAAGTGGATGAAATGGCCGAATTTCTAGAGAGAAATGGGGATATGACGATAGATGAGATATTTGAAGGGATTAAAAAGCGGATGAATAGGGAGGGGGGAAAGTAGTGTGGGCGACCTAACCGAATTTGATGGCGTAAAATTTCTCAATACAGTTATCTTAATCGTATTCCTATTACTGCTTGTTTTTGGCTCAACAAATATCAGCAAGCTGACGGAAGTAGAGGACATTGTTTAATTCGAATCAGCAGGGGCTGGACTCCCTGCTGAATCTTTGTGTGGATATAGAGTAAAACCAAAGCTAGTATCCCCTTGGTAATATACCTTTAGATAACATAATAAGGCTAAAAAATTTACTAGTGGTATATGTTGAATGAACTATCAAGGTGAAAGTTTTTTGCCCTTGATGAATGTATATCACATCTTAGCAAGAATCTTATTCACTGTATTTTGATTACGTGCAGTCGAGTGCATAGCTAACTTCTTTTCAAAAAAATTATTTGTGTATTTTGTCTGATGGTAGTTTTTCGAAAGAGCAAGAATGATATTCTTCTTATCGATGACGACAAATTCATCATCGACTAGTTCATCTAGCAACGCTTGTTGCTCATCAGAAATGCCCTTTTCCAGAAACATAACGTATACTTGTTCCTTTGAAAAAACAGGGTGCTGCTGAATCTTCAGTAGCTCCTGTTTCGTTCGTACAACAACAGGAATATCAAACCCGTATGTATCCCGTAAGTTTGTTTCAATGTGTGGAATGTTATAGGATATACCATCAAAAAGAACATTCCCTGTTTGAATATAAGTACGAACATTTTCATAGGCCATTTGCTCGAATAGGGATTTAAGTGATTGCATCTCTACTTTGTTTTTCTTCCCCAAATTAATGCCCCTAAGTAAAGCAACTGATGTCATATTATTCACTCCAAACACGGTTATTTAAATTTTCAAACCTTCTAATTGCCCCTTTATCCCCATTATAAGGTATTCTAGTAGTGTTGATCATAATTTGAGGGGGAATTTTTTTATGAAATATAACAAAATTAAACACACTGACCTAAACGTCTCTAATATTATTATGGGCAATATGCGTTTGCCACAGCTTACCCTACCAGAAATTGAGCAGCTAATCCGAACAGCACTTGATGAGGGCATTAACTTCTTTGATCACGCAGATATTTATGGGCAAGGCCGCAGCGAAGAATTGTTTGCCGAAGCGATCCAAATGAATTCAAGTATCCGTGAAAAAATGATTATCCAAAGTAAATGTGGCATTAAAGGCCAAGAAAACTACTTCGATTTTTCGAAAGGGCATATCCTTGACTCAGTCGATGGTATTTTAAAGCGTTTACAAACGGATTACCTGGATCTGTTATTACTACATCGACCTGATCCATTAATGGAGCCTGAAGAGGTGGCAGAAGCATTTGAAGTATTGCATAGTAGTGGAAAGGTAAAGTATTTCGGGGTATCCAATCATAATCCAGCACAGATTGAGCTTTTGCAAAAATATACGCCGCATAAATTAGTCGTCAATCAAGTTCAATTCAGTATCGCTCACACGCCAATCATTGACTCAGGGATTGCATTGAACATGAATACTGACCAAGCCATCAATCGTGATAGTAGTGTGCTCGAATATTGCCGTTTGCATGATATACAGCTACAAGCGTGGTCACCATTCCAAAGTGGCTTCTTTGAAGGCCCATTTCTCGGCGATTTAGAGAAGTTTGCAGAGTTGAATAAAGTGATTGATGAAATTGCTGCTCATTACAATGTAACGAATACAGCAATTGCGACAGCTTGGATTACTCGTCATCCGGCTAACATCCAAGTCGTGTTAGGCACAACGAATCCACAGCGTTTAAAAGATGCATGTGCAGGTGCGGAAATTACGTTAACAAGAAAAGAATGGTATGACATTTATAAAGCTGCTGGGAATATGGTTCCTTGATTATTTGATTGCATATTACACGGTAAAGAGAAAAATGAGTTGTTTCGGCAGCTCATTTTTTTATATACGTTCAATAAAATGCAATAAAAATGGAGGCTAGTATGATAAAGATAAGAGAAATCACACCAAGTGATTCGGAAAAATTGGTACAACTCATTGAGGAAGTAGAAAAGACTTCAGATTTTATGTTGTTTGAAGCGGGTGAAAGAAAAATATCGGGGGAACAGTTCCGGAAAAGGATTGAATCATTTGGTCAGGATGCATCAACTATTTTGGTGGCAGAGTGGCAAGGGAGATTAGTCGGTTATTTAATTGTAGTAGCAGGAAGTGCAAATAGGGCAAAACATTCCGCTTATCTGGTGATAGGCATTTCTGCCGAACATCGTGGACAAGGAATAGGAAGCCAATTATTTAAACAACTCAATGCTTGGGCAAAAGACCATCAACTTCACCGCCTTGAACTGACTGTGATGGAAAGTAATGCAGCGGGGATTGCATTGTATCAGAAAAATGGTTTTGAAATCGAAGGTATTAAAAAAGATTCCTTATTCGTAAATGGACAATATGAGCATGAATATTATATGGCAAAGCTTATTGGTTAGTAGGATTGAATGGTATTATTTTTTTGAAGAAAAGAAAAGGTGAAATGAAAATGAAGCGAATTGCAATTGTAATCACGCATTTTAGCGCGAGTTGTCTAGAATTATTCAATAAAGAATTTAACGAGAATTATACAATAGAAGACTTACAAGGGAAATTGTTAGTAGAGTTAGATGTTAGATTTGCAGACAGAGTAGATTATTATTTAGCAAATGAATCATTTTTTCTAGATCTACAAGTAATCAAAGATAGTCAAGATGTAATCCGAAAGTTAAGTGCTCACTATGATATTTATATCGTAACGGCGGCAATGGAATTTCCAGCATCTTTAGCTCCAAAATATCAATGGTTAAAACAGCATTTTAGTTTTTTGGATGACAAGAACTTCGTTTTTTGTGGAGATAAAAGTATTATTCATGCAGATTATTTAATTGATGATACGCCGAGTCATTTAGACACATTTTCGGGACAGGGCATACTATTTACAGCACCGCATAATCGCGATCTAACGGGCTATACTCGCCTCGACAATTGGCAAGAGATTGCAGCTTATTTTATGAAAATATAAAAAACCACCCAAGTCGAGTGGTTTTTAGCATGTCTTATTCGCCAGTTTCAGGAGAAAATTGACGTTGACCAAGTTCTTTTTCATAAATGAATAATGCGTTTTTATCTTCACCGATACGTTTCAAATACTCGATATGTGTATCAAAGGATGCTTCTTCTTCGACTTGCTCGTCCAAGAACCATCTTAAAAATGAAATTGTCGCATGTTCTTTTTCTTCCCATGCAAGATCAGTAAGCTCGTAGAAGTTTTTAGTCACTGCTTTTTCCTGTAGCAATCCAGACTCGAATGTATCTAAAATTGAGCTGAAATCGATTTTAGGCTCAGATGTAGCCGAAAACTTTGCTTGTATGCCACGGTCATTTAAATAATTATAGATTTTCATGCCATGAAAGCGTTCTTCTTCTGCTTGTTGGAGATAATAATTGGCAAAGCCACTGTAGTTATTATGTTCACAATAGGCGGCCATCGCCATATAAGATTGAGCGGCGTCAAATTCATTATTCAATTGTTTGTTAAGTGCGTCTGCTAATCGTTGACTGATCATATTATTCTTCCTCCATTTCATGGTGTATAACCTACTTTTATTATAAGCGATAGGTCTATGACAATCACTTAATATGTTCATGATAGTTGTGCCTATTGCAAGTATGCAGATTTTTTCGGAAAGAATAACATTGAATATCTACCAGGGGGAAGTAGTCCAGAACTACGGAGCATGTTCGCACAATATAGAGATTTGCATCCAGAAGCTGAACTTACATATATGGGCACTACTCCTAGTTTATTTATTCAAGAGCCAGATGTCGGTATTCCAGATGGGTATGATCCAAGGAAAATACCATGGTATATAGATGCAATGGCAAAAAAATCGATTTTATTATTTCCGATCCTTATATCTCCGCTAGTACAAATGAAATGGTTATGACTATTTCCCAGGCAATAAAAGATGGTTCAGGTGTAGTGGCAATAGATATTAACTTGAACTTGATTTAGCAAATTCTTTTGTACTGAAAGCGAAGTGTCAGCTACAGAAGTCGCCCATTTTTCCTTAGTGGTGGAATGAATGCCAGAAAAGCATTTCAATCAGAGGGAGTTCAAACTCCCTGCTGATTAAGGAGGAATGAAGTTCAATTCCTCCCTGTTAAGCCTCCGACGTACAGGACGTCGCGTTTTTGTTGGCCGGCGGATGTTAGGGATTTTGAGGAGAGTGGGAAAGGAAACTTAAGTTTGCGACGTTCTGCGGATGCCTTAATTTCTACAAAGTACGCAAAAATACGGCAAA
Organism: Sporosarcina beigongshangi; assembly: GCF_033485195.1. NCBI lineage: Bacteria > Bacillati > Bacillota > Bacilli > Caryophanales > Caryophanaceae > Sporosarcina > Sporosarcina beigongshangi. Next base: position 215,406 of record NZ_JAWLIR010000008.1, on the reverse strand, counting down.
TCGAACCCTTCTCTGTTCGATTCGCAATTACGCCGAGGCGCAATTGATTTATTTGCAGGCACTAACCAATCAAGTGGAAATTAGTATATCAGCTGAATCTTTATCCTTTATGGCGGAAGAGTTGAAGGGACTAATCTCTAAGTTTAACTATTGACAATCAATATGACAGACTAAGTAACCATCCATAATTATGGATGGTTATTTATATATGGTTCATACTACGAATACGTTATGCTGTATGAAAGGAGCCAAGCAAATGGATCCAGAAAAACTACTTCAAGGACAACAATTACAACAACAACTACGACAATTAGAATTACAATTAGAAATCCATCAACAGCAGCTAGAGGAGCATCGGAAACCAAAGTCAAATTCGCAGGAGATGGAACAAAAACCAGCACAACCAGTACTGCAACAACAGGAGCCGGCACAACCAGAATCGCAACAACAGGAGCCGGTACAACCAGAATCGCAACAACAGGAGCCGGCACAACCAGAATCGCAGCAACAGGAGCCAGCACAACCAGAATCGCAGCAACAGGAGCCAGCACAACCAGAATCACAGCAACAAAAAGCACAAAAACAGTTGCCCACGTACTATACAGCTCCTGAGATGATATCTACGCAGGACATAGGCTATTTACGTGACATGCTCAGTTCGAATTTACTTGCTGTGAAACAGTATCGCCAAGCAATCAAAGACTGTCAACTGCCCGATTTAAAACTTCAATTTAAGGAAGCCAGCCAAATGCATTTGCAGCATTATAATTCTCTGTTGAGTTTCTTGAGTGAAAATGGAGGAGTGACGAAATGAATTCTTCGAACAAGATTGAAAATCCTCAAACTTCACCACCTGCCAAAAATTCAAAGTTAGATGATCAGGAAATCTTGCGAGCTGCTCTTGTAATTGAAAAAAACTTATGTAACACCTATACAATGGCCATGCTTAGCGCAAGCCATGAGAAATTATACAAACTTATTTTCGATTTATTCAATAAGACATCCCAACAGCATCAGAAATTAGTAGACTTACAATTCCAGCATGGCTGGGTATCGCTGACGCCGGCCCCTGCGGCAGAAGTTAAAGCACTTGAACAAGAGTTCACTGCTGCTGGTCAACAGATACAATGATATTTCAATATAGTGATTTAAAAATCGTAAATTGAATTGTCTTATGATACAATAGTGAATGTATAATAACACTTCAATCGATTCACTCGATAATATTATTCTAATATATCAATCTAATTAATCGTAAATCAAATTTGGTTATGCTACAATTATGAAAGTTCAACTAAGCATCACAATCAGTTGATTTGGGGATTTCAATTATCTATTCGTTACACATCAATCACGGCTCGGTGTGATTATATCCGGATTTTTCTAGAAAGCTCAAAAAAGCTAGCTTGAAAAATCTGGGACATCCGCCGAAGGCATTATCTGGAACCAGATAAAAAACACCCACTCCTCCACGAGTAGGTGCTTCAAGTTTAAACTATTTGCAAATGATACTGGCAACGTATCATTAAGGTATTACTTTTATAACTCCAACAGCGCCTTTTGTAGCATGATTAAACTGGTGTGTAACGAATGGATATTCCCCTTCTTCTGTAACAATGAATTCAACAACGGCTCCTCCGCTTGCAGGAAGCATAACTGTTTGTAAGCCTTTCATGTGGTTGGCGGGATTTCCATCAATATAAACATCGTCTAGAATTGTTCCAATGACGTGGAAAGAGCTTACTTCGTTTGGTCCCACGTTATTGATATAAATACGAACTTTTTCTCCAACTTTCGCGACTAGTGGCTGTTCTTTTAAAGTGAATGTATCACCATTTGTACTGCGGTCCCCTTCGTTTAATGCTTTTGTTGAAAAAACGACTTGGCTTGGAACACCGTTTGTCATATCATCCATATCATTTTCTTTGTACCATTCATTTTGTACAATCACAAATTCCCGATCGACTTCATGGTCAGTCGGATAACCATTTTTGGGTTTGACGATGATTACTCCATGCATTCCGTTCGCGATATGTTCCAGAACTGGGGCAGTTGCACAATGGTACATGAAAACGCCAGGTCTGTTGGCAGGGTAAGTAAATATACCTTCTTCATTTGGCATAACATCCGCGAACCCTACATTTGGTGCTACATGCATTGAATGGAAATCCATACTATGCGGGACGGCTGGGTCAATGTTGACAAGCTTGAAGTTGACAAGATCCCCTTCATTGACAACGAGGAGTGGTCCAGGTGCTTCGCCATTAAAAGTCCACGCCTTATACATTTCACCTTTCGCGATTTCAATGTCAGTAATCTGTGAAGTCATCTCAATATTGACTTCATGTTCTCCCACACGTTCAAATTTGACTGGGACAGGCGGTTGATTTAGTCCTTCATGAGGTGCATACACTTTAACATCCGCTGTAGAATTTCCCGCTTCTGATTTAGCCTCCACTTTGACTTTCTCTACATCCTTGACAGCCGCATTCGATCCACAAGCCCCCAATATCATAGATACGGATAACATTGCTGCAGTTACTGCCATGCCTTTTTTCATAATAAGCCCTCCTTGATATTTTTACCAGATACTAGATACTATCTGATACTTACATCATAGGTGGGCGATACAAGTCAAAGTGTGATTTTAATCACACTATTTTGCTTGTCAAAAATTGTTCATACTTGAAGCGGTTTACTGGGGTAAATGATGAACGATTCGTGAATAAAGTGAGTTGTCACAAATTATTCAATATAGAAGCAGGATAAAAAAATAGGTATTTACGATTAGGAAAGGACGTGCAGTCATGTGTTTGATTAATATTCATTATGGGGGGCATTCAAACTATAAATTGATTATCGCGGCAAACCGGGATGAGTCTTACGATCGGCCAACTGCTCAGGCAAGCTTTTGGGTGGATAATCCGAACCTATTGGCAGGTCGAGACTTAGTGCATAATGGAACATGGCTTGGTGTCACTAAGTCGGGTCGATTTGCAGCGTTAACAAATTATCGCGATCCTGCGGAATTTGGCGTAGAAAAAAAGTCGCGTGGGGATATTGTGAAGGACTTTTTGATGGAAAATAGTTCACCCGTCGAGTTTTTGAAAACATTACAGAATCATAGCAATGAGTATGCAGGTTTTAATTTAATTGTTGGTAATTTAGATGGATTGTTCTATTTTTCTAATAAAAAAGAGGGGATTAAAGAGATTCCAATGGGAACACATAGCTTGAGCAACGAATTTCTTAATACACCTTGGCCGAAAGTGGTAAAAGGCAAGGAGAGACTTCGTAATTATGTACAGCAACATGAAGTGATTGAAACAGATGCGCTATTTGATATTTTACACGATACGGAAATTGCTTCAGACGAGCTGTTACCAGATACAGGTGTAGGAATGGATCTTGAACGGATGCTTTCGCCGCTTTTTATTAAGACCCCGAATTATGGAACACGTTGTTCGACTGTAGTTCTAGTTGGTTATGATAATAGTATTACTTTCGTGGAACGAAGTTTTTCAAAAGGTGTTGAAGTGGATGAAGTGAGATTTGATTTCTAATTATACATCCGGATTAAAATGATCGTTTATGTAGATAAGGCATATAAATAAAGGGGATATCTATGTTTAGTTTTCTTAGTTCAAAATGCTCGATATGCAAACGGAAAGCAGGACCATATCGTTTATTCAGAAATCCAGAGGGGAAGAAGGTTAAGCTTTGTGCGCCATGTTCTGAGTATGCGGAACGTAGAGCGTATCGCAGAATGCAGTGAATGAAAGGTATCGATTAATACAATGTGAAATTGTATTTGTCGATACTTTTCATTTTATTATAAGTATTAAAATGAAGAACTAAGCCATAGTAATAGGAAACAACATTGTTGGTAAGGGAGGTTTTATTGTGGGAAAAAGAGAGGAAAAACAAAGTGCGGCGGCTTCAAGGAAAAAAACGAGTAAGATGAAGGAAGAAATCTCCCTGGAGTTAGCTGAACTTGGTAATCTAAATCCAAAGCAAGAGCCGATGACTCAAAATGATCGACAAAAAAGTGAATCGGAGCGAACGTATAAATAGAGCTTCTAAAGATGAGCTGCAGTCTTCGGATAGCAGCTTATTTTTTGTGCAAAATCATAATAATCTCTATACTTACGTATATAACCTGTTCATGGGATAATGTACGGAGAATGTGAGGTAGATACAATGTCATTTCAAAATTATCGATTAAGTAGTGAGATTATACGAGCGTTAGACGGGCTCGGCTATTCATCTCCAACAGAGGTGCAGGAGAAGGTACTTCCTGCTGCGTTAGACCGTAGTGATTTAGTTGTAAAATCGCAGACGGGGAGTGGTAAGACGGCGGCATTCGGCATTCCGATTTGTGAAATGGTTAATTGGGATGAGAATAAACCGCAGGCGCTTATTTTAACACCGACAAGAGAGCTGGCTGATCAGGTTAAAGAAGATATTACGAATATTGGTCGTTTTAAGCGTGTGAAAGCGGCTGCTGTTTACGGTAAGCATCCCTTTGCTTATCAAAAGGAAGAGTTGAAGCAAAAATGCCATGTCGTTGTTGGCACACCAGGACGTGTATTGGATCATATTGAGCGCGGGACGCTAGCATTTGAGAAAATTGAATATCTTGTATTAGATGAAGCCGATGAAATGTTGAATATGGGGTTTATCGATCAGGTCGAGGCGATTATTAGTCAGTTGCCGAAAAATAGAACGACTATGTTATTTTCTGCGACACTTCCTGAGAAAATAGCGACATTGAGCAGTAAATATATGGACAATCCGAAAAGCATTGAGATTGCGTCAACGGTTACGTTAACGGATCAAATTGATCATTCGTTAATTATTGTCAAGGAGCAGCAGAAGTTTGATCTTTTACGCGATGTGACAGTTGTTGAGAATCCAGATAGCTGTATAATCTTTTGCAGAACGAAGGATCAGGTGGATACCGTTACAGAACAACTTGAGAAGTTCTTTTACACTTGTGATAAACTGCATGGTGGCATGATGCAGGAAGATCGCTTTGCAGTGATGGATGCATTTAAGCGTGGGGAGTTCCGTTATTTAGTAGCGACAGATGTAGCGGCACGTGGGATTGATATTGATAGTATTACGCATGTCATTAACTACGATATACCGCTGGAAAATGAAAGTTATGTGCACCGAGTAGGAAGAACGGGGCGTGCGGGTAAAAGAGGGAAGGCGATTTCATTCGTCACACCTTATGAAGATAAATTCTTAGCGGACATTGAAGCCTATATTGGTTTTGAGATTCCACAACGAAATGCGCCATCTAAGCAAGCTGTTGAGGCTATGAAGGATGCGTTCATTGAAAAAATGGATCAATTGCCTAAGTTAAAAAGAGATAAAAGTGAGCTTGTCAGTAAAGATATTATGAAGTTATATTTTAATGGTGGTAAAAAGAAGAAACTGCGGGCATTTGATTTCGTTGGTACTATTACGAATATTCCTGGTGTGACGGGCGAGGATATTGGTATCATTAAAATCCAGGATACGGAGTCGTATGTGGATATTCTAAATGGTAAGGGTAAGCTCGTTTTAGATGCGATGCGCACGACGACGGTGAAAGGGAAGTTATTGAAGGTGCATAAGGCGAATAAATGATTGCAAAGAGGAAAACCAGTCTCCCTCCATTTCAGGTTTGAAATGGGGGAAGGCTGGTTTTTCAATGTGAGTTTATGAAAGGATGAGCGCGTTCGTCTGAATTACTCGCGAGTTCATCAATTACTTCTGCAAAATAGCGTAGCGTTCGCGCATTTTATTCGTAGCAACGACCATATTTTTCAATGCGGCAATTGTTTCCTCATGCTTTCTTGTTTTCAAACCGCAATCGGGGTTAATCCAAAATTGGTTTGGTTCAAGTACACCTAGTCCTTGTTCGATAACGTCGACCATTTCTTGGACTTCAGGTACCCGTGGGCTATGGATATCATAGACGCCTAGGCCAATGCCTTTGTCGTAGGAGAAGTCATTGAAGGCAGAAACAAGATCACCGTGGCTTCGTGATGTTTCAATGGAGATAACATCTGCATCAAGTCCGCTAATGGAGTCGATGAAGTCGTTGAATTCACAGTAGCACATATGCGTATGAATTTGCGTTGTATCCTGTACGGATGCAGTTGCCAGTCTGAAGGCATTGATAGCCCATTCTAGGTAATTGCTCCACTCCGATTTTTTAAGTGGTAAGCCTTCGCGAAGAGCAGGTTCGTCTACTTGAATGATGTGGATACCGGCAGCTTCCAATGCTTCAACTTCTTTACGAAGTGCAAGTGCAATCTGATACGTAACTTCTTTACGTGAAATATCATCGCGCACAAATGACCAGTTCAAAATAGTGACAGGCCCTGTCAGCATTCCTTTCATCGGCTTGTCAGTTAAAGATTGAGCATAGACGGATTCTTCCACAGTCATTGGGTCGATGAATGTCACATCTCCGTAAATCACCGGTGGTTTGACACAGCGCGAGCCGTAGGAAACAACCCAAGCCTTTTCAGTGAAGACAAAGCCGCCTAATTTTTCCCCGAAATACTCAACCATATCTGTCCGTTCGAATTCACCGTGAACGAAGACATCCAGTCCGATTTCTTCTTGAATCGCAACCCACTGTTTGATTTCCTCTTGGACGAAGTCACGGTATTGTGTATCTGTTGACTCGCCTTTACGCCATTTTGTTCGTGCACGGCGAACTTCCGGTGTTTGTGGGAAGCTCCCGATTGTTGTTGTTGGTAATAGCGGCAAATTGAATGTTTCTTGCTGCTTATCACGACGTTCTTTAAATGGCGATTTTCGCTTGCTGTCTTGTTCGCTGATGTTTTGCACAGCTTGCTGTAAGTCAGAGTGATTTCTTGCAGGTAAGTCCGCCAGATTTTGACGTGCTGTTATACTTTCAGTCACTGCATCAGCAATAGCTTGTTTCCCTTCACGCACACCTTTTACTAGTGTTGTCACTTCTACAAGTTTTTCATCTGCAAAAGCAAGAGCAGCTTTAATCGTTGCGTCTAGCTTTACCTCAGACTGAATCGTAACAGGAACATGGAGTAGACTACTCGAGGGCTGTACACAAATGCGATCTGCTGGCACGAGCTGTGTTATTGTATCGAGTAATGCAGCTTTTTCTTGCAAATCCGCACGCCATATATTGCGTCCATCGATTAAACCGGCAGCGAGTATTTTGTCCGTTGGGAATCCGTGCGCTTGTAATTGTTCAAGGTTTTTCTCAGTACCTTGTGCAAAATCAAGACCAATTCCGGCAACAGGTAAAGCAACAACTTCTTTATAGTGCTCAACGGCATCAAAATACGTTTGTAATAAAATATTGGCATTTGGAGCGGCTACACTTAGCTGTTTGTAAATCTCGATGACAGTTTGAATGTCTTCTTTTGTTAATGATGTAGATAGAATTGGTTCTTCAAGCTGGATCCACTGAGCTCCGGCATCTGCCAATTCATTAAGAATCTGACTATATAAAGGAATCAATTGCAAAATGAACGCTGGAATATCCTTTTTCGCATAGCCTTTTGATAGTTTCAAAAATGTATATGGGCCAATTAAAACAGGCTTGCCATCAATCGACAACTTCTCTTTTGCTTCGAGATAGGCAGTAAGGGGTTTATTTTCTGTGAGTACTAGTTTTTTCTGACTATATTCTGGCACAATATAGTGGTAGTTCGCGTTGAACCATTTCGTCATTTCTGATGCAACGGCTTGGTCATTACCCCGTGCAATCGAGAAATAGGTTGCGAGCGATACATCGCCGCCAGACCAATTGAAGCGTTCAGGGATCATGCCGAACATGACAGCTGTATCGAGCATCCTATCGTACAAAGTAAAATCACCGACAGGAATAAGATCAATGCCCGCATCTTTTTGTTTTTGAAGGCGTTCTAACCGAAGTTTTTCAATTTCCTCTAGGAATAGGCTTTCCTCTAACTTCCCAGCCCAAAAGGCCTCAAGCGCTTTTTTCCATTCCCTGTTACCCCCGATATATGGGTATCCGATCGTACTGCTGACAATTGACAAATCGTTTCCTCTCCTCTTTTTATGAAGTAAAGAAGTGTTATTAAGGAATAAAAAAACACTTCTAACGAAAGTTAGAAATGTTTACGCGCAGAAATAAAATAGATGCGTTGTCATCCTAACACTCCCTATCGACCGTAGGGTAGAGCGTTGCAAAAAGAGGCAGTTATCTGGCTTCAGCAAAATTGCTGTTACAGTGGCGGGACCGCGCCGGATTATCGTTTCACCGGCTTCACTTTTAAGATCTGGCAAATGTACAAATTACCAGACCACCTATTTCTATTGCTTTACTATATGATTGTCGATGTGTTCAAAGCTATCATGTATCTATTGTTCTGTCAAACAGAATATAAAGAATCATCAGATGGTTCAAATGTATTAACATATTGACAGGTCAAGTAGCAGATTAGGAGCATCATTCTACAGTGAATTTATATTTGTGGTCTCTTCTGTTGGATAAATATATTAATTAATTTATTAAAAAATATCATGCCTTTCCATATTGATTTTAACTGTTTTATTAATAAAAAATTGTGGAAGTGAGTTTGCAATGACTTGGAAACTCCTGTATTATTAAAAACTATAAATTAGATAGGTAGATTTTTTGTGGTTTATCTATTCTATTTGAAGGAATAGGAACCAAAATAAATTGAACAATTAGGAGGGAAGTGTATTTACACCGTCTAATTTAAAAAAGATGAAAAGGGGTAACAATTTCTTATGAAAAAAATTACTATCTTTCTCTCGTTTTGTATGCTTTTAATTCTTTCTGCGTGTAGTGGAGAGGCAAGTAAAGACAGCATTAAAGTTATTAAGTTTGCTGATGCTGGTTGGGATAGCATTCGTGTCCACAATAGTATTGCGCAACTCATTATTGAGGAAGGCTATGGTTATGATACGGAAGTAACAAGTGGTACGACGGCTGCAACGGTTCAGTCATTGGAAAAAGGAGATATTAACGTCTATATGGAATTATGGACAGATAATATTAAAGAAGTTTATGAAGCTGCAATTGAAAAAGGAAACATTGTTAATGTCTCTACTAACTTCGCTGACAATTCACAGGGGTTATACGTACCAACATATGTAATTGAAGGAGATGCAGAAAGAGGGATTGAGGCAATCGCGCCAGATTTGGAAACGGTTGAAGATTTAGCGAAGTATCCCGGGATTTTCGAAGATCCGGAAGATAAGACTAAAGGTCGTATTATTGGTGCTCCTTCTAGCTGGGCGGTTAGTGAACATTTAGAAACCAAGCTACAAGCATATGGCTTGGACGAGCAATATAATTACCTAGCACCAGGATCAGATTCTGCAATTGTGGCATCACTAGCAGGCGCATACAAAAATGGTGAGCCCTGGGTAGGGTATTATTGGTCGCCAACCTGGGTGACTGCAAGTTATGACTTAACATTACTTGCTGATAATGCGTACGATGAAACGATTTGGGAAGAAACAAAGGGAACTGAATTCCCGCCAAATGATGTTGTCGTTGCGGTCCATAAAGATTTACCAACTCAGGCAAAGGATGTTGTTGACTTCCTAAGTAACTACCAAACAAGCAATGAATTGACTGAGAATGCTCTTGATTATATGAATGAAAATGAAGCTGAACCGGTAGAAGCGGCTAAATGGTGGATGAAAGAACATGAAGATCTTTGGACAACATGGGTGCCAGATGATGTGGCAGAAAAAGTGAAAAAAGCTTTACAGTAATGATATTTTACTCAACGTAAAAAGAAAGAGGTGAGGAAGCGGCTGTCTGTTGAACAGTCCCAACCTTATGATTGAATTTCCCGATATACGTATACCAATAGGTAATGGTGTGGAAAAGTTCATAGATTTTTTAGCACAAAACTTTAGTGCATTTTTTGATTTTATTTTTGTCATTGCTTCAACTACAATTAAGGGGCTTGAATCAGCGCTCCTTTCAATTCCGTGGTGGGTATTTATCATCATCATCTTTGTATTGGGATGGTATTTTACTTCTATATACGGGGGACTACTATTCTCCTTTTTTATTTTCCTTATTGGTACATTTGATCTGTGGCCGGAAACGATGACTACAATATCAATTGTGTTAATCTCCGTATTGCTCTCCCTTGCAATTGGTATACCACTGGGCATTTTGACTGCCTTCAGTAAAGTGATGTCTGCCTTTATGCGTCCGATATTAGATGCGATGCAGACTATGCCAAGTTTTGTTTATTTGATCCCTGTTATTTTCTTTTTTCCATTGGGAAATGTACCAGCAGTGATTGCAACAATTATTTATGCCCTTCCTCCTGTCATTCGATTGACAGAGTTGGGAATTCGTAATGTTGATGAGGAAGTAGTGGAATCCGCACAATCATTTGGCTCATCGACTATGCAGATGTTAGTCAAAGTACAGTTACCGCAAGCGCTTCCAACGATTATGGCAGGCATTAACCAAACGACAATGATGGCCTTAGCAATGGCGGTTGTTGGATCGATGGTTGGCGCACAAGGACTTGGTGAACGAGTACTTTATGCGATTAATCGAATTGATATTTCACTAGGCTTTGAGGCAGGAATTAGTATTGTTTTCCTAGCTATTATTATCGACCGAATTACTGCGGGAATTGCTGAACGCCTTCAGAGACATGGGAGGAATGTGGCATGACTGTGAAATTAAAAGTTGAAAACGTCTCAAAGATTTTTGGATTAAGACCTAAACGAGCGATTCCTTTAATAGAGGCAGGTGTCTCAAAGGAACAAATATTGGCAGATACAGGTCATACTGTTGGGGTTTATGATGCATCGATGGAAATTATGGAAGGTGAAACATTTGTCATTATGGGTCTGTCGGGAAGTGGGAAATCGACCTTGATTCGCTGCTTGAATTTATTAAACAAGCCGACATCTGGAGCCATTTATGTGGATGGTGAAAATGTTGTAGACTATAACAAACAACAATTGAAATATTACCGCCAGAAAAAAATCGCCATGGTGTTTCAGCACTTCGGGTTATTTAGTCATCGGACTGTTTTAGAAAATATCGAGTATGGTTTAGAAATAAGAGGAATTGACAAAACGGAACGTAGACAAATTGCGCAGAAACATTTAGAAACAGTAGGGCTTAAAGGGTATGAGCATCAATATCCAGAGGAGTTATCTGGAGGAATGCGCCAGCGTGTAGGCATTGCAAGAGCACTTGCAAATGATCCAGACATCTTATTGATGGACGAGCCGTTTAGCGCGCTTGACCCACTAATTCGCCGTGAAATGCAGTTGGAGCTGCTTGATATTCAAAATAGGCTACAAAAAACGATTATTTTCATCACTCACGATGTGAATGAAGCATTTAAAATTGGTGATCGTGTCGCTGTGATGAAGGATGGAAAAGTTGAACAAATTGGTACACCTGAAGAGATTTTAGAAAGTCCAGCAAATGACTATATTTCAGAGTTTATAAGAGATATCGATCGCTCAAAAATTTTACAAGCCAATCATATTATGGTGAAGCCTTATGGTTTGGTTTCATTAAAAGATGGGCTAAATATGGCGATAAAGGTGATGCGTGAAAATGGTATTTCCAGTGTTTTTGTAACGGATCGGAAACGCCATTTGCATGGCTTGTTGACAATTGACCAGGCAATCGACGGGCTAAAAGAAAAAAAGACATTGCAAGATGTAATGTTCAAAGAGGTAAAAATAGTTAGCCCAGATGATTATGTACAAGATATTATTCCATTTGTACTAGATTCAAAATATCCACTTGTTGTTGTTAATGAAGACAATCAGATAGCCGGAATCATTTTAAGGGTTCATGTTTTGGCGAGTTTGATTAGTGATAATGTGGATGATTTTGACGCAAGTGAATAAATAGGAGCAAAAAATCGGCTGAGGAATAATCACTATTCCCTAGCCGTTTTTTCTATTTTTGCATGTTTAAACATCATTGATAAGTGCAATAGAGTAAGAATGGGATACTATGTCTTCTATACTAATAACACCAACTTTAGTCATGGCAACAATGAAGGTGACAGAATAGGGTTTAGATTAGATTGATTATAGAATGAAAACGCTTTATTGTTGTTGTTAACACCAATTAATGGGGAGAAGGGAGTTAGTAACGATGACAAACGAACAACAAAATTCTGGTTTCAAAGTCAAGGTTCAGCGTTTCGGAAGTTTTTTAAGTGGCATGATTATGCCGAATATCGGTGCATTTATCGCTTGGGGTATCATTACGGCATTATTTATTCCAACAGGTTGGTTTCCAAGAGCAGATTTTGCAGAACTTGTAGGACCAATGATCAATTACTTATTACCAATTTTAATCGGGTTTACGGGCGGACGCCTTGTCCATGATATTCGCGGAGGGGTCGTTGGTGCAATTGTCACAATGGGGGTTATTGTTGGGGCAGAAATTCCAATGTTCCTCGGTGCAATGATTGTAGGACCTTTAGGTGGAGTTGCTATTAAGTGGTTCGATAAATTAGTAGAAGGAAAAATTAAGTCAGGCTTTGAAATGCTTGTCAATAACTTTTCATCAGGCATTATTGGTTTCATTTTAGCTTTAGTTGCTTTTAAAGGAATTGGCCCAGTTGTAGAGGCGTTGAATAAAGCGCTTGGATCAGGTGTGCAAGCGATTGTCGATGCTAATCTATTACCATTTGCAAGTATATTGGTTGAGCCAGCAAAAGTATTATTTTTAAATAATGCCATTAACCATGGTGTGTTAGGTCCGCTTGGGCTTGAGCAAGCTGCAGAAACAGGTAAATCGATTCTCTTTCTATTAGAGGCTAATCCGGGACCTGGTTTTGGGATATTGCTTGCCTATATGATTTTTGGTAAAGGTATGGCGAGGCAAACGGCATCAGGGGCGGGAGTCATCCATTTCCTTGGAGGGATTCATGAAATTTACTTCCCGTACATTTTAATGAGACCATTGCTGTTGGTAGCTGCAATTGCAGGGGGCGCTACGGGCGTATTTACACTTCAATTATTCGGAGGCGGCTTGGTTGCCACTGCATCGCCAGGTAGTATTTTTGCCATCCTTGCGATGACGCCAAAAGGTAGCTTTGGAGCTGTTATCGCAGGCGTGTTCTTTGCAACACTCGTATCATTTGTTGTCGCATCTGTTATATTGAAAACAGGAAAACAAACTGATGAGGATGATCTTGCAAAAGCAACTGAAAAAACATCTGCACTTAAAGGAAAAGAAAGCCATGCAGCTGGCCTTCTACACCAATCAGCTGAAGGAGCAGTTCAGGAAGCATCACTTGCAAATGTCAAAGGAATTATTTTTGCCTGTGACGCGGGGATGGGTTCTAGTGCCATGGGTGCAGGCATTTTACGTAATAAAGTCAAGAAAGCTGGTATTGATGTGGCCGTTACAAATATGGCGATTGCTAATTTACCGGCAGATGCGGAAGTCATAATAACGCATAAAGATTTAACAGATCGGGCGAAAGAAAAAGCACCAAACGCCTATCATGTTTCAGTGGAAAACTTTCTAAATAGCCCGAAATACGATGAGTTACTTGAAAAGTTAGGGCAATAATAAGGAACAGCAGAACTCGGCCTAATTATGGGCTGAGTTTTGCTAATGGTAAGAAAATGCAACATCAATGGGGTGTTTACGATGTATATTTCAGCTCGTGAAAAAGCAATCATTGAGATGTTGATCGACAGACAGCAAGAAGTAACTATTAAAGAGTTATCTGAGGATATCGACGTTAGCTCTCGAACGATTCATCGTGATTTAGATAGAATCGAAGAGCTTTTACAAAGTGCTCACCTGGAATTGTCGAGAAAAGCTGGGGTAGGCATTCTGATAATCGGCTCACAGCAAAATAAGGAAGACTTAAAAAAAGAGTTAAACACGTTTACTTTTCGTGAATATACAGTAGATGAAAGACAAACAATGATACTTTGTATATTGTTCGAATCGTCCGAACCCGTGAAGCTTTTTGCTCTTGCCAATGAATTGAGAGTGACGATTGCAACGATTAGTTCAGATTTACTCAAGTTAGAGGAGCTAGTGAAACCATTTGAACTGTCGATTGTGAAAAGAAGAGGCTATGGTATTGAAATAAGTGGATCAGAGAAAGCGAAACGAAGGGCCATGAGCTATCTGATTGCCAAAACCCTCAAGGAAGACGAATTTTTATCACTGATTAAAGAGCGCATTGAAAAAAATTCTGTCAGTCAGGAAAATTCCATTTCAGAACGATTATTGCACTTGGTCGATCGGGAAAAATTATTAATTATCGAAAATGTTATGCAGGACTTACAGCGGGTGCTTCCATTTCCCATTACGGACAGCGCATATGTTGGCCTGCTTGTTCACCTAGCATTGGCTATTGAGCGGATTCTAGTAGGTGAAAATATTGAGATGGATCAGATGTATTTGCAGCAGTTAAAAATGGAGCCAGAATTTAGTATTGCACAGGAAATTATCGAAAAAATGGCAGTACGTTTTCAAATTGACATACCGGAAGCTGAAATTGGTTATATAACGATGCATCTTCAAGGAGCTAAACTTCGTCATCATAAGGGGGAGCTACTTGAAGCGTCCAATTTGCAAACGGTTATGCAAGCGAATAAATTGATGCACTTCATTGAAGAAGCAACAGGTTTCGAATTGTTGAACGACGAGCCTCTTTTAGAAGGGCTTGTTGCACATTTGAAACCAGCAATTTATCGAATCCGACAAAACATGGGTATTGCGAACCCGTTATTGCCAAGTATTCGCAAAGATTATGAGGACTTGTTTCAGCTTGTTAAAGAGGCAGTAGAAAAAGTGTTTCCGGAGTTACAAATTCCAGATGAAGAGATCGGCTTCTTAGTCATGCATTTCGGATCTGCATTGCTTAGCTCGAAAGGCGAAAGGGATTTAAAAGCATATGTTGTTTGTTCGAGTGGTATCGGAACTTCAAAAATGCTGATATCTCGACTTCAACGTGAAATTCCTGAAATTGTCGAAACCAAAAACGTTTCTTTATTCGAATTGAAAGAACTTCAAATTGAGGAAAGGGATTTGGTTCTTTCAACGATTTATTTGCATGACTTCCCAAGAGAGTATATGATTATTAGTCCATTTATGACACCAGAAGAAATTAAGAAAGTACAGCTGTATGCGAGAAGACAGATGCTGATTAAAAAAGTAGCTCCCGCATCGATAGAAAGTGATTCAACGATTGAAGAAATCATGAAGAAAATGAGCAAGATTCACTTATATTCAGGGGCTGCGTCTGTGTTATTGTCGAATTTTTTTCTGTCATCTTATTCAGAAGCAATGACTGCAAAACAGTGCATCGGTGAAGCATGTATAGAATTGGAAAAGCAAGAAATCCTAACAGATGCTGAAATGATTGTAAATGCCGTATTTGAAAGGGAAGCAATCGGAGGGATTGGTATCCCAGGAACAAAACTGGCTTTGTTCCATACTCGTCATGAGCAAGTGTTGAAGCCTTCTTTCACAATGCATTCACTTCAAAAGCCAGTTACTTTAAAAGCAATGGACGGGACAGATATTGAAGTGGACCAATTATTACTTTTGCTATCCCCCTCGCCTTATCATGAACCTGGCTTGGAAGTACTTAGTTTAATTAGTACAATGATTATTGAAAATGAAAAGAGTATTGAGTTGTTTGAAGTTGGCGAAGAAGCTATAATTCATACGTATATAGCTAAGAAATTTGAACAATTTCTATATGAAAAAACAAACTAATCGAGGAGCGTTTACAATGACTTTACCTATTTTATCAACTGACAATATTGTGTTAAATAAAGGACTTGCAACAAAGGAGGAGGCGATTCGTTTTACAGGCGAACTCCTTGTTGAGAGAGGCTATGTAGAATCAAGTTATGTAGAAAAAATGTTGGAACGCGAAGCGATGACATCGACGTATATGGGCAATTTTGTAGCAATCCCTCACGGAACAGATGATGCAAAGGAGCAAGTAAAGACATCAGGCATTGCCATTATTCAAGTGCCAGAGGGCGTTGACTTTGGAGATGGCAATATCGTGAAATTGATTTTCGGCATTGCTGGAAAAGGTGATGAGCATTTGGATATACTTTCAAATATTGCCATCGTTGTTTCTGAAGAGGAGAATGTCGAAGCGATCGTTAAAGCAACTTCAAAAGAAGATATCCTGGCGTTCTTTGAAGGAGTGAACTAATTATGAAGGCAGTTCACTTTGGGGCGGGGAATATTGGAAGAGGATTTATCGGTAGTCTATTGTATCAATCCGGATTTGAAACTTGCTTTATCGATGTGAATAGCGAGCTCGTTGATTTGATTAATGAAAAACAGCAATATCGTGTGCAACTTGCGAATGAGTCGCAGGAGGAATACCTTGTTAAAAATGTGCGAGCTATTAACAGTGCAACGAATCCTGATCTTGTTGTCGAAGCGATTGCCGAAGCGGATTTTGTGTCGGCAGCAGTTGGACCGAATGTGTTGCCTCATATCGCAGTTTTATTGGCAAAAGGGCTGAAGGAACGCCTTGTTCAATCAGATAAGCCATTAACGATTATTGCTTGTGAAAATATGATTGGTGGTAGTGCTTTGCTCAAGGAGAAAGTCTATGAGCAGTTAGATGAGGCGGAAAAAGTTTCATTTGATGAACGTTTTAGCTTCCCAAATGCGGCGGTAGACCGTATTGTTCCGAATCAAACGAATGAAGATAAACTATTGGTCAAAGTCGAACCGTTTTATGAGTGGGTTGTGGATGAATCACAGATTAAGGGAGAAAATCCCCCAATTGAAGGGATACTTTTTGTAAAGGATCTACAGCCGTATATTGAAAGAAAGCTGTATACCGTCAATACAGGTCACACGATGGCTGCTTATTTGGGCTATTTAGCAGGGATTGAGACCATTCATGGGACGTTGGCGAATGAAGAAATTAGAAGTTTTACGAAGAGTGCTCTGCAAGAAACAGGGAAGTTACTCATTGCCAAATATGATTTTAATGAGCAAGCGCATGAGGAGTATATTCAAAAAATCATTGGCCGTTTCGCTAATCCGTTTATCGTAGATGATACAACGCGCGTGGGTCGTTCGCCTGTTCGAAAACTACAAGCAAATGACCGATTTGTCGGACCTGCTCAGCAATATGTAGATTTGTTTAAGGAAACTCCGAAGTATTTGGTCATCGGCATTGCCGCTGCATTGCGCTACGATTATATGGAGGATCCAGATGCGAAAGTTGTACAAGAGGTCATTCAACAACAAGGTCTTCACCAGGCGATTGAAAGGTTTACAGGATTGAAACCGGGATCAATGTTATTTGAAGCGATTGTTGAACAATATGAGCGTTTGAAGTGAATAAAGGGTAAATGAAAGCCGGGAGATTTTTCTTCCGGCTTTTTTGAGGAGCAGTAAAGTCATGAATTGCTAATAACTTTAAATTACAAGGAAAAGTTAAGACCTAATTACGTTTAAATCGACTTGTTCTTTTTGATTTTAATCGTTGCATACGATCTTCAATGTCTTGCGAAATAGTCTGTGTTTTGTCCACATCTATCTGTAAAGCAATGATGCTATTGTCTTGAATATCGACCAAAAACCAAGTTCCCACACGACTGTCAACTGGCAGTAAAGCAGCTGGAACATGGAATTGCTGTTGCAATGCGTCAACGAGTATAAGTGCATCATTCGAATCTGTAAATCGATCGAGATAACCTGAATACATGCTTTAACCTCCTACGCAGGCCAGTCCCTGCGATTTAATATCATGCAAGCGTCCGGGACCAATGCCTTTAATATTGGAGAGTTCATCGACGGTACGATAAGGTCTCAGCTTGATTAATGCATTTGCAAGGGCGGGTCCGATATGTGTGATTTCTTGAAGCTCTTCCGCATTGGCTGTGTTAATATCCAGACAGGATTTTCCTGCTGATGGAAAAGGAAGCGTACCTTGTTTTTGCGTCATAACCGTATAGGTTTCTCCATCTGTTTCCACGATAATCGTGCCATGTGTATCTGTCCCATAAAGCGGAATATTACTCACATTGAAGCGATCAATAACTTCAACATCGGGATGTCCATAAGAGTTATCTACGCCGGCAGAATAAATCGCGATTTCGGGATTAACTGCTTGTACAAATTCAGGTGTACTTGATGTATTCGAACCGTGATGTCCGAGATGTAAAATCTTTGCTTGGATGTTTGCCCCGCTACTGAGGATCGCGTTTTCAGCCAATTGCTCAGCATCCCCAGTGAAGAGGAACGAAACTTCTCCATATTGTAACCGCATCGCGAGTGAATTATTATTGGTATTGGCTGATAAAGCGTCGGGATGAAGAATTGTTATTTCGAGTGGTCCGATATCAAAGATTTCACCAATTTCAGGTTCATAATAATCGACATCGTGTTTTTCGATGGCCTCCAATGACTTCGCAAACACTTGTGAATTAGCAGTTTCCCCATTCATCCACACTTCAGTAACAGAAAAGTTTTCAATAATTTTATCCAATTGACCGATATGATCTGCATGAGGATGGGTCACGGCAACGATGTCAATGTCTTTGATCTGTTGTGAATGTAGATAAGTGACCACATCAGAGGCGTTCCAATCTCCTGTATCAATGAGCAAATTGATGGTTTCATCTTGATCAATGAGCTGGAGCAAGGTTGCGTCTGCTTGTCCAACGTCTATGTAATGTACTTTCATTGTATCAGTTGGTTGTGAGACCTCTGTCGTGTCGCCAGTGTCTATCTCTACGTTGTCTAATTTAGATGCAGGTTCGATGTTGTTAGTTGAACAGCCAGAAAAAATAAGCAAACCAATAACTAGCGTAAGATAGGCGACTATGTTTTTGCACATAATAATAGTCCCCCTAAGTCATGATGTATTTTCTTCATTGTAACAGATAGGGGATAGTACGTTCCATTAATGTTGTGTTAAAGTTAATAGACAATTGAAAAGTCTGGGATTGGAGGGAGATGCGTGAATAACAAGTTGTTTATCATAGGAATCTTAAGCATTATTATCTTATTAAGTGGCTGCTTCAACAATGAAAAAACAAACGCCATCTATTTAATTCCTGAAGGCTATACGGGGCATGCAATGGCATTTTATGATGTCAAGGGTGCGCCACAACTGACGTATGAAGGAGATTTTGCAGTTCATATCATCAATGAAGAAGGCTATTTTGCAACCTCGAAAAGTGATATGACATATGGCACTGTGACAGATCAGTATTATTTTGTTGATGAAAATGGGACAAGGACGCTTGCGGATAATCGTTGCATTCGGGTCCTTGGGACAGGTGGCTATGAGTCTTATGGCGAGGGTGATGAAGCGTTGGTAGATATTAAATACACGGGTATTGTTATTACTGAAGATTGTTCTGACGAATTTCCGTATGCGGTTGACAATTTTGAGGATGAGAAAAAACAAGCTACTTTGAATCGGGTATTGGACAAATATTATTCGATTCAGGATGAAAATAGTGGGAGTGAATAAATATGAAAACCTATCACATGATCATTAATGGCGAAGAAGTTGGCGATGAGCTACCGGCTATCGAAGTAAGTAACCCTGCGACAGGACAAGTATTTGCGACTGTTCCGAAAGGAAGTAGCCAAGAAGCGACTTTAGCTGTTGATGCTGCTTATGCAGCATTTGAGGAGTGGTCGTGTTTGTCGGCTTATGAGCGAAGTGAATTGATTCGCAACTGGTATGATTTGATTAAGGAACAGACAGAAGACTTGGCAAGAACGATGACACAAGAGCAAGGGAAGCCACTTTCTGAAGCGCGTGGTGAAATCAATTACGCCAATGGATTTATGGCCTGGTATGCAGAGGAAGGTAAACGAATTTACGGTGAGATTATACCTGCTACACAGCGCAATAAGCGTCTTTTTGTTCATAAACAGCCAGTTGGAGTGGCGGCAGTGATTACACCTTGGAACTTTCCAGCGGCGATGATTACGAGGAAAGTAGGGCCGGCATTGGCGGCGGGTTGCACGGTTGTCATTAAGCCGGCAGGGCAAACACCACTGACAGCCATCAAATTAGTCCAATTGGCTAAGCAAGCAGGTATACCGGATGGGGTCGTTAATATGGTGACGGGGGATTCCAAAGCAATTGGGGAAGCATGGTTGAAGGATTCGCGTGTCCGCAAACTAACATTTACAGGTTCAACGGAAGTCGGAAAGACATTAATGCAAGGTGCGGCGGAAACCGTGAAAAAAGTATCGCTGGAACTCGGTGGGCATGCGCCGGCGATTGTTATGGAAGATTGCGATATGGATAAGGCGGTTGCAGGTGTGTTGGCAGCGAAATTCCGCAATGCGGGTCAAACCTGCGTTTGTATTAATCGCGTTTATGTGCAGGAATCAATTGCCGCGCTGTTTATTGACAAGCTTGTGGAAGCGACGAAGAAGCTGAAGGTAGGCAATGGATTAGATGCAGGTGTGGATATTGGTCCACTCATTGATGCTTCTGCGGTTGAAAAAGTACAACAGCATGTCGATGATGCACAAGAAAAAGGGGCAGCCGTTGAACTAGGTGGCAGTGGGAAAGGTGGTCTGTTCTTTGAACCAACGATTTTGACAAACGTCACGGATGACATGGTTTGTATGCAGGAGGAAACATTCGGTCCCGTACTGCCCATTAGTACGTTTGCGACGGAAGAGGAAGCCATCAGTCGGGCTAATGATTCGATTTATGGGCTGGCAGCTTATGTCTTTACAGAAAATATTACGCGAGGTATCCGAATAACTGAGAAGTTGGAATACGGTATTATTGGTTTGAATGACGGATTGCCCTCGACACCACAAGCTCCATTTGGAGGTTTTAAACAAAGCGGCCTAGGTCGTGAAGGTGGTCATCATGGCATCGATGAGTATGTAGAAGTAAAGTATGTTTCGCTTGGTTTATAGGCAACAAGAAAACCGGTCCAGCTCAATGGATCGGTTTTTTTGTCGTTGAATACTGTTCGAGAGCAGGTTGAAAGTTAGCCATAAGTATGATTGAAAATGGTATAGGGGCTGTCTTGAATTTCAGTTGGAGGTATAGATTGTCTTTTTTAAGTCAATTTTAGAAACAAAGTTAGTGATGAGGTGAATAATGTGTTTCGCAAAAGATTCAATTCGACTTTTACAAGAAAACAGTCAGCAGTATCAGGTAAAGAAAATAAAGAAAGTGAAGAGAAAATGGGGAGCACAGCCCCCCTCTCAAAGAATGATTTCACTCAGATGGTGAGTAACGCTGTTCATCACACAGCTGATTTAAATATTAAATCAATACCTCCGAATGTAACGCTTATTTATATAGATACTTTAGTGGATGGTGAAGTGTTAAAAAATCACATTATTCAGGATTTAACTAAAAGTGAGGATCCCTCACCTGAAAGTATCCTATCAAGCTTAGCTATTGCTCAAGTTAAGTTATCTTCCGACTTTGATAAAATCATTTCTGCAATGATGGACGGGAATGTGCTTATTCATGTTGAAGGGAACTCGGAAGTCGTATTAGCAAGTATCCCTACCAATGAATCTCGGGCTTTATCAGCACCAGAAAATGAGTCACAGGTAATTGGTTCGCAAGTCGCATTCAATGAAAGTCTGTCCACGAATGTTTCCTTGATTCGAAGGTATATAAAAAATCCGAATCTTTGCAATGAAAAAGTAGAAATCGGCAAGCGATCGAAGACAACGATTTCCATGCTATACATTAAAGATATTGCTTCTGAGGAAATGGTTAATACACTACGTCAAAGGATTACAGATCTTAATGTCGATTCTGTAGTAGATAGTGCAATTCTAGAACAGTTGATAAACGACAACACTCTTTCAATTTTTCCGCAAATGCTACTAACAGAAAGACCGGATAAGCTTTGTGCTGAACTATTGAACGGTAAATTAGGCGTCATCGTAGATGGAAGTTCCTTTGCAATTGTTTGCCCGCACTCATTTGTTGAGTTCTTCCAAAGTCAGGAAGATCTGAATCTTCGATGGCAGAATGCTTCATTTGTCCGGTTATTAAGATTCAGTGCTGTCGTCCTATCTGTATTCTTAACCCCTTTATATGTGGCAGCTTTAACATTTCATTATGAAGTCATTCCAGAAACGCTTGTAGTTCCACTAAGTGAATCAAGGGCTTTGGTTCCCTTCCCACCTTTACTAGAGGCACTGCTTATAGAAATTATTATTGAGCTCCTTAGAGAAGCTGGAGTTAGATTGCCGACAAAGGTTGGCCAAACTATTGGTATTGTTGGCGGTATTGTCATTGGGACGGCGGCTGTACAGGCCGGGATAACGAGCAATATTTTAATTATTATTGTTGCATTAGGGGCATTGTCATCCTTCACAACACCCAGTTACATGATGGGAAATGTCATCAGAATTATTCGATTTCCGTTAATATTATTAGCAGGATTTTGGGGCTTTTATGGCATTATGCTGGGGCTTTCTTTTATTTTAATTCACCTTTTGCGGCAATCCAGTTTGGGCTCTCCGTATACAGCACCATTTTATCCACCCCGACTACTTGATTGGCGGGATAGTCTTGTCAGATTACCGTTACCATTTACATTTAAGAGACCTTCAAATACCAGACCGAAAAATGAGGATAAATATGAGCCCGAACCGGTAAATCCTGAAAAAATTGAACAGAAGGTGAAATAAGTGAAAAGCTCTATGCAAATTAGTCCAAATGATACGATTAACGCTTTTCTACTTTTTTTTATCATTCAAGCGATTCAAATTGGGGTTGGTCTACATGGTTTTCAGCGAATTATATACGAGGATGCCAAACAAGATGCATGGATTTCTGTACTTCTTGCAGGTCTTGCCACAAATGTTATTGCTTTTTTTATGATTAAAACGTTGCAAATATATGGCTCGAATGATCTATACGGCATTCATCAAGATATATTTGGTAAATGGATAGGGAGCTTTTTCAATATACTCTTCATTCTTTATTGTTCAGGTTCATTCTTTACCGTGTTAAGAAACTATATTGAAGTCATTCAGACATGGGTTTTTCCTGACTTGAGTACCTGGTTTCTTGCTAGTACATTGCTGTTAATCGTAATTTATACGTTTACGGGTGGCTTGCGAGTGATTGTGGGTATTTCTTTTTTTAGTGTTGTACTGGCTGTATGGCTTATCCCGTTATTGGCTTTTCCACTAAAGTTTATGGAACCCCGAAATCTCCTTCCTGTTTTAGAGGCAAACATGGGCGAAATATTGAAAGGTGTGAAATCCATGACGTTTACCGTTATAGGATTTGAAATGATATATGTGATTTATCCCTTTGTTAAGGATAAAGAAAATACAAAAAAACATATTCATCTGGGCTTGTTCGTGACGACTCTGATTTACCTCACCGTCATGTTAATTTCGTTGACGTACTTCAGCGGCGAACAATTAACTAAAACTATATGGGGGACTTTGTCTTTATTCAGTATTGTTAAATTACTGTTCGTAGAGCGAATTGAGTATTTAGTAGTTTGCTTTTGGATGTTGATTATTTTACCGAACCTTTGCTTGTTTGTGTGGGCTGCATTTCGCGGAACGAGGCGCCTGATAAAGATAAGTGCGAATAAATTCGTCTGGATATTCGCTTTCATCATCTTCATGATTAGCTTAACTTTTAAAACTCGCACGCAAATAAATACGTTTAACGATTACTTTAGCCGATTAGCATTTTACATTGTTTTTGTGTATCCGATCCTCTTGTATGTTATTGCGGCGATAAAAAAGAAATTTAAATCACATAAGGAGCAAAGTGAATGAAAAAAAGAAACTTTTTTATACTACTGCTCGTACTCTGCGTTAGCTTAGTCGGATGTACAGAAACAAAAATCCTTGAAAGGGTGAGCTTAGTTACTTTGATCGGTTATGACGTGGGAAAAGAGGAAAGCGTAGAAACGACAGCGGTTGTTCGCCAAGTGGGTACAGAATTACAAAGTAAAGTTGCAATTATAACTACTGAAAACTCAACAAGTCAAGGGACACGAGCTAAGATTAACCTCAGGGCAGCTGAAAAATTAATGTCCGGACAATTGAGGGGGACCTTATTCGGAGAAGAGTTTGCCAAAGTTGGTATAGGCCATTATATTGACACGCTTATGAAAAATCATACCATAAGTGAAGGGATGCTTTTGGCGGTAGTGGAGGGCGAGACGAGACCACTACTTGAATATCAATACCCAGAAATCGATGAAATTGGTGAACATGTCTACAAGCTGTTAGATCAGAACATTAAAAGTGAGCAGGTGGTTTCATCTACGCTTCACGAAATCGCGTTTGATTATTATTCCCGAGGCAGAGACATTGCCATGCCGATTATAAAAAGAGATGAAGAGCTTGTAGCCGTTTCTGGCATTGCTTTATTTAGGAAAGACAAAATGATAGGGAAACTTTCTGTTGAGGATAGTTTTTACGTAAAGCTAAGCCGAGATAACTATCAAAACGGGACACTTGAAATAAAAATTAAAGGGGATGATTTCCCCTCAAGCTTAGTAGATGGCACTCCAGAAGAAATTGTTTTAGTGTTTGATCCGATTAAAACGCAAAAAGATGTAAAGCTAGTCAATCCGACAACGCCCGAATTTGATTTGAATTTCGTAGTACAGGCGAGGTTACTAGAAATAAAGCCGAGCATTGATACAACGAAACCCGAAAATCTTAAAAACTTTGAACAGGCAATTGGAAAGAACTTGGCGAATGAAATAGCGAGGGTAATTGCCTATTGTCAAGAGGTTGATTCGGATGTTTTTGGATATGGGGAATTTTACAGAAGCGCAGTACGTGACTCAAAATTGACGGAAGAGAAATGGCATGAAATGTATAAGGAAATGAAAGTCAACGTCGATGTTGACTTTACTCTCCTTAGAAGTGGGGTCTTTGAATAACTACTGTACAGGGAAAGGCCACCTTTTACTATTCCGTACGAGGTTTTGCAGGATTGCTTGTAGGTCGTGGAGTACCGGCTGTTTCAGATAATTTCATTAAGTAGTAACTTTCCTCCCGAGCTATATGATCAGCCATAAGGGCAGTAAAGGTTCCTAGTGCTTCTTTATTAAGTTCCATTTCTCTTTAGTGGCGGGATGAATGCCCGAAAAGCATTTTAATCAGAGAGAGTTCAAACTGACTATAGCTGACGCTTCGGTTTCAGTACAAATAGATTTGCTGATTAAGGAGGAATGAAGTTCAATTCCTCCCTGTTAAGCCTCCGACGTACAGGACGTACTAGTGCCGACAATGCCACAGGACGTGGCGTTATTGTCGGCCGGCAGATGTTAGGGATTTTGAGGGGAGTGGGAAAGGAAACTTAAGTTTGCGACGTCTGCGGGTGTCTTAATTTCTTCAAAGTACGCAGAAATACGGCAAATCGAACCCTTCGCTGTTCGATTCACAATTACGCCGAGGCGCAATTTATTTGAATCAAATGGGCGGTGCTGTCATAAGATAGCGCAAGGAGTGATTAAATATGGAACGTCCATTGTTCCGGGGGAGTTATAGACCTTACGTTTCACCGCTCGATCCTTGCCCACCTATACTGGTAAAGACTTTCGTTTTGCCACCACAAATTTTCATGAATTTTCAACCACCAGGACTACCGCAAAATTCACCTGAAGAAACACTACGTCAAGGTACACTTTGGCCCTCATTGGCAGATGGATTTTTTCGGGAAGAGGGGATTTCGTGAATGCGTTTGAAGAAGAAAGAGAAATGATGCTACGCGTACAGCAAGCGGATTTTGTTGTTGTCGAGTTAACCTTGTATACGGATACGCATCCAGAGGACGCGGAGGCGCTTGGTCAGTGGCGTGAAGCGATTAAAGAAGCAGCCCATGTACGACGTCAATATGAAAAGAGGTATGGCCCCTTATCTCTACTCTCAGTTCCTACTGAACAAGCGATTGAACTTGGATGGCGCTGGAATTCAACACCGTGGCCATGGCAACGATGAGGAGGGAGATACGTAATGTGGGTTTATGAAAAAAAACTGTTGTATCCAGTTGAGGTGGGTACGTGCAATCCAAAGCTCGCGAAATATCTCATGGAACAATACGGGGGGGCAGACGGGGAACTGGCTGCCGCGCTCCGGTATATGAATCAGCGCTATACGGTCCCAAGTAAAGTTATCGGCGTACTAACAGACATTGCAACAGAAGAATTCTCTCATCTAGAAATGCTAGCGACAATGATTTATAAATTAACGAAAGATGCAACGCCCGAACAGCTGGAAGAAGCAGGTCTTGGCGCACATTTCGTCAACCACGGTCATTCTCTTTTTTATGAAAATGCAGGTGGCGTACCCTTCACCGCAACGTATATTCAGGCGAAAGGTGATCCGATTGCTGATTTGTATGAAGATATCGCAGCCGAAGAAAAAGCGAGAGCGACATACCAGTGGCTGATCGATATTTCAGACGATCCGTTAATCAATGATTCTCTAAGGTTTTTAAGAGAAAGGGAAAATATTCATTCACTGCGCTTTAGAGAATCAGTTGAACTATTAAAAGATGAGCGAGATCGAAAAAAGATATTTTAATAGGTTATTCTATTTGTTCTTTGTTCAAAATAACTTCATCAAATATCCCTCGAATTGAAAGCTAATCGAGGGATATTTGCTCGTCCGCAAATTTTATGAAAGAATCTTGACTTGTTTGCTAGTATTGCTATACCAATAAGCTGCTCCAATGAATAGGGCACCCCCTATGATATTGCCGATAGTGACGGGTACTAAGTTTGCCGCCAACCCCATCATCGACACTGTTTCAGGGTGGGGAACCATTAGTGAAATAGAGAGTAGCGTCATGTTGGCAATACTATGCTCAAAACCAGAAGTGATGAAAGCAAATAAGCACCAGAAAATCATAATTAGTTTCGCTGTTTCATCTTTTAATTTGACAGAGCACCAGGCAGCTAAACAGACAAGAATATTACAAAGAATCCCACGGACAAACAACTCCATAAATGGCGTATTCATCTTACTGCTAGCCGTTGATGTGATGAAATCTGCTGTCACACCAGAAGCTAGACCAGAATAAAAAAATAGCGCTGCAACGACAATGGAGCCCGCGAAGTTACCGATATAACTAAAGATCCATACTTTTACTGTGTCATATTTTGTTGTTTTTTTCATCAATGTTCCAATGGTCATGATCATGTTATTACTCGTAAAAAGATCTGCGCCCGCCATAAGAACAAGACTAAGCGCAACCCCGAAAGCCATTCCCATAATAAGCTTTGTACCTGCAAAACCGGAAGCCCCGAGCATTCCGCCAATCGTATAAATGAGAATAACCCCTAATCCAACGAAAAATCCTGCCATCATTGTCACAGTGAAATATCTAGCTTTACTCGAGTTCAATAAATTAATTTTTGAAACAGCCATATCACTAAAAGTCGCGATTGTTTCTTTCATCTCATTTCCCTCCGGCTTTTTATCTTCTAAGTTGTAATCAGGAATACTGGTGAATCGGCTAAAGCTGCCTTTGTTAGATCGCTTCATGTTATAAGGTGTGAAGAAGTCGTGAAAAGTTTGTGAAGACTTTCACATGAGTAACGAAAAAAAAGAGCTGCTCCTGTTGTATTCTCCAAAATTATAGCGCAATTATTAAATTGCGCTATCCCTAAATATTACAAATTAATGAACAGATTGCCGATAAAAAAGATACAAGGCATTCATTTACTAAAGAATCATCCTACTTCGCTGATTCTCCTTATGCATTCTATTTTCACTTCGTCATCATTAACTCTTTAGTATCATGACCTTTAAATGTTACTTTCAATTTCAATGTTTTATAATCTAGTACCTCGAATGCTTCCGCGGCTTGTTTGATCAAATCTTCGTCGTCTGTATCAGCGGTCATCTCCATTTCCTGAAAGATTTCATCAAGCTTGTCCATTGCTTGGTCACCGTGAAAATAGGCATCCTCAATTTTATTCTCATACATCGCTTCAGTCTTATCAGGCTTTTCCTCGTAGTTAGCAATTACTGCTTCTTTCTTATCCTTCGTATCAATCGCAATATCAAAAGAAGTAAAGCCATATTGTTCACCTAGGGCTTGTTTTTCGTCTTCATCGGGCTTGTCCTTAACGACATTCTCATCGCTACAAGCACCGATGATGAATTGGCAAGCTAGTAGGGTGATAAGCAGCTTCCTCCATTTTACTTTCAACTCGCTCATCCTTTCATCGAAACTTATTAGTAACCTAACCGATGAACGAGGAAGTTATACACAAAAGAAATAAAGCACTAAGGGCTCTTCATTACGATTTTGGAATTCATTTAGAAACCACTTAAAAACTTCATATATGCCACTTATAATTTGAGAGATTATTGGCAATGTTAAAAGTTGGATGCCGATTTTAAATTCTAGTAAAATGGGGGAATGAATTTGTCGATTAAACGCTTATCTTTTTGGGTGGCAATCATCACTTTCGGTTTAGTTGTATTCGGAGGATATGTGGCTTCATCGCAATCAGGGTTAGGCTGCGGACCAGAATGGCCTTTATGTAATGGAGAAGTGATTCCAACGTTGCAAGGGGAGACATTGATTGAATTTGCGCATCGAGTTATTGGTGCTTTTCTTGGTGTTCTGACTATTATTCTATTTGTAAAAGTTGTCCGTGAAAGGACAAGTCCTGCAATCCGAAAGGCAGCTAACGGGATGGTGGCTTTGCTTGTTTTTCAACTAATACTTGGTGCAATCATTGTATGGTTTCATCTTCCTACCTTTATTATTGCCAGTCATTTAATTATAGCGATGCTCTTTCTTGCTTGTGTGTTAGTCATATGGCGTCGGTCGGAAGGGGTGGTAGTTCATCGTGCGGTGCTTGGCAATGAGCAACAGAAGAAAATAAGTAGGCATATTAAAGTGTTAGTAGGGTTAGTCCTTGCTATTCTTTTTGTAGGTGCTTATGTGAAGCATGATTTTATCGGGACGAGCTGTGGCTGGGCGACATGTGGTGACTCCGTTATACCAAGTACTGGTCCTGAAATCGTTCAAACGACACATCGACTTTTAGGAATTATTTTAGCGGTTTATAGTGTGTTGTTAACGTATTGGTCCTTTGCAAAACGCTGGGGCGCACCATTACAGAAACGGTTTACAGCTGTATTAGTGATAGTTGCGCTTCAAGTTATATTGGGTGTTTTAACAATTGTGACAGCAATTGATATTGTCTGGGCAATGCTGCATGTCGCTGTAGGAACATTGTTGTTTGCGATTATAACGGAGGCGTCTATTTATATGGCTGCTTTGGTGAAGGAGAAGGGGAGACTGGTTCCTTTTTCGACAAGACAGTTGTCGGTGAGAAATGGTAAGTCGGGTAGCTATTCTGGGCAACGGTGATAGATCTGAGAAACGCTGGGCATGTTTATAAATCAAGTCCAGCGTCACTTATATTCCGCTCTAATTCTTCTTTCAGAATGACCGCGTGATTCTGAATAGGATCTTTGGCGGCGAATACAAGTGTTATGGGTGTTGTGCTGGCCAACTGTCGCAATTCTGATACTTTATTAGTTTTAACAGCATCTGTACGAAGCTCATTTACATACTTTTCTTGAAAGACTAGAAATTTGTCAGGATCATGATCAAACCATTTTCGCAGTTCGCTACTAGGTGCAACATCCTTTGCCCAATCTGCTAAATGTGCATGTTCCTTTGAAATCCCACGTGGCCATAGCCTATCTATCAACACCCGATGACCATCTTCCGGTTTAAACGGCTCATAAATTCTTTTCAGCTGAAACCTTTCCATATAATCTGCCTCCCCTAGTTTGTCTACTACTAGTTTACCTTTTTTCTAGTGAATTTAACACTTATTCATTGGGACGCAGCGACTTTTCATGTAGAATGTATAAGTCATCACTTTAAAGATGTAGGGTCTCAAAAAAAATATTGGAGTGGAATATTTCTATGAAAAGTAGCACAAATAAGCCGTTTAAAAAACGTAATTACAAACCATTTATCATTGCTCTATCGGTGATTTTAATTGGTGCAATTGGAGCATTATCAGGAATGCGGGGCGAGAAAAATTTCGAAGCATCCGATTTAGCGATTTTGCCGTTGATGAATGCTATTTTGAACAGCTTTACTTTTGTATTTTTACTATGTGCGTTAGTTGCGATTTTAAAGCGCAATGTAAAAGTGCATCAGGGCTTCATTTACGCAGCATTTACGACGACGTTTTTGTTCTTAATCACGTATGTTAGCTATCATTACTTGGCACCTTCGACGTCTTTTGGGGGAGAAGGCTTTCTGGCAGGATTCTATTATTTCATCCTCATTACTCATATTGTTTTGGCGGCAGCCATCGTACCACTTGCGCTAACGAGCGTAGCACGTGCGTGGAATCAAGAAAATGCGCGTCATAAGAAAATCGCACGATGGACGATGCCGATATGGCTGTATGTTAGCTTTACAGGTGTGTTGGTCTATATTTTGATATCTCCTTATTATTGATGAGATTATTATAGGAAAAGGTGTCCAGCTGGTCGGGAAATCGACTAGTTGGACACCTTTTTGAGTTAATTAGTGCATGGCGGTGATAAACAGGCCCAAGGCCGGTGATAACTCACCCCGTGCCGGTGATAAACCTGTTCAAGGCGGTGATAAAACCACTGTGACAGGGAAACAGCAATTAAGGATTTGTCGACCACAATCCAGCCGATTTCACTAGAATACGTGGGTGCAATTTCAGCTGCATGACCATCACTTCAGCTAAATCTTCTGGTTGCATCACTTTATCAGGATTGCCATCCGTAAGATTACTTTCGACTGCTAGGTCAGTAGCGACTGTACTTGGCGTTAATGCGCTGACGCGGATATTATGCTTTCTTACTTCGAGCATAAGGGATTCTGTCAGACCAAGAACACCGAATTTCGATGCGCTGTATGCACTTGTAACAGGTGCGCCTTTTTGTCCAGCTGTTGATGAAATATTAATGATATCACCGGCTTGTCGCTCAATCATTTCAGGAAGCACAGCTCTTGTGACATAGTACACGCCCATTAAGTTAACGTCGATAATATTTTTAAATTCCTCTGGAGATAGCTCAAGGAATTTACCGAACTTGCCGATTCCCGCATTGTTAATCAAAATATCAATCGGGCCTAGTTCGGCTTTGACATGTTCAACTGCTGAGATGACAGATTCGTTATCCGATACATCGGCAGTCGCCATTGTGACGTTTACCCCATATTGACTAAGTTCTTTTGCTACTTCCTCAAGATGGGCAGCTGTTCTGCCTACAAGTCCTACATGGATACCTTCTTTAGCGAAAGCAATAGCCGTCGCACGACCAATACCTCTACCAGCTCCAGTGATTAACGCCGTTTTACCTGTTAGATTTTGCATGTTTTTTGCTCCTTTGTCGATAAGTATTTACCTTGATAAGTATAGCAAATGGAATGACTGTGACCTATTGAAAGAACTTCGCAAAATGAACAAACTATTGCGGGATCTGGACTAGGCAGTGTACAATGTTTCCCTGATTTCAGGGAAATGTTGAAAAGCTTGATTGTTCAAATAACCCAAACAATGCTATTATCATAGTTATCTGATTATTCGAAGGGGATTTTAGCTATGGAAAGTATCGTTTCATTGAAAAATGTTTCATTACATAGAGGAAATAAGGAAATCGTTCGCGATATCAATTGGTCTATTCGACCAAATGAGCATTGGGGCATACTTGGTCTGAATGGTTCGGGGAAAACGTCTTTGCTCAATATTGTGTCGGGCTATCATTTTCCATCATTGGGTGAAGTGACTGTGCTAGGGAATCGATTTGGTCGAACGAGTTTACCAGAGTTACGAAAAAAAATCGGCTTTGTTAGTAGTTCATTGGAGCGTTTTGCTGAGTTTTTTAATCGTGAAACGGTGGAGCGAGTAGTAGTTAGCGGTAAATTTGCGAGTTTTGGGATTTATGAGCAAGTGGTCCAAGAGGAATGGGACAAGGCAGATGCATTACTGGAAAGTTTGCGTTTGGCATTTTTGAAGGGCAAGCAGTACCATCAGTTGTCCGAGGGAGAGAAAAGGAGAGTACTCATTGCACGTTCTTTAATGAGTGATCCGAAAATGCTTATTTTGGATGAACCGTGTTCGGGATTGGATGTTTTGTCGCGCGAACAATTTCTTGGAGTGATGGAAGAGGTCGTCAACAATGGCTGTCATATTATTTATGTCACACATCATATTGAAGAGTTGGTGGAAGCCATGACGCATGTACTTCTATTGAAAGATGGAGAGATTGTGGCGGCTGGGCCGAAGCAAGACGTGTTGACGAATGATTATCTTTCGATAACCTATCAAGTTCCCGTCACAATTCGTTGGGAAGATGGGCGCCCCTGGCTTGCGATACATAAAGAATAAGTTCACAGAAAAGTGCCGTCATTAGAAGCACTTTTTTGTGTGGCTGGTATACAATTAGTATATAAGTCGAACATAATAAGGCTGATGGCGGTCATAAAGTCATTCATGCCGAGCATAACGGGGCTCAAGGCGGTCATAATCTCCTCTATGCCGAGCATAACACGGTCCATGGCGGTCATAACACGTCGTATGCCGGTCACAAATAGAAAGGACTCGAGTCCATTGCAATTGATCATCACTTTTATTATTTTGGGGATTAGTATTATTTTGTTTATGAGCAATCGCGTACGCGCAGATCTTGTTGCTGTGCTGGCGTTATTGGCATTCGTTTTAACAGGAATATTAGATGCGACAGAAGCACTTGTCGGCTTCTCTAACTCTGTCGTCATTATGATTGCGGGTTTATTTATTGTTGGAGCAGGTATTTTACGAACGGGCTTGGCTCAGATGGCGGGTAATGTCTTGTTACGTTCGTCGGGAGACAGCGAGAAGAAATTATTCATTCTGTTGCTCGTTATTGTAGCAGCTGTCGGAGCTTTCATGAGCAATACGGGGACGGTTGCGTTAATGCTGCCGATCGTCGTCAGTGTAGCGATTAGTATGAAGAGCAGTCCGTCGAAATTTTTAATTCCCCTATCATATATGGCGAGTTTTTCGGGTTTGTTGACACTGATTGCCTCACCACCGAACTTAATTGTCAGTCAACAGTTAGTGGACAATGGTTTTGAAAAGTTAGGCTTTTTTGAGATTACACCGATTGGAATTATCGGTGTCGTTGTCGGTATCATTTATTTATATGCTGTGCGAAATATTTTATTGCCTAATGAAAAACGAAGAAATAATTCGAAGGACGAGCATCAGTTGTCGCCGAAACAGCTGGCATCTGATTATCAATTAGGCGGCAATTTATTTCGCGTAAGCGTGCCGGAGGATTCGGAAATGATTGGTAAGCGGTTGGCACAATTAAAGATTCCAGGAGCTTACCAATTATGCATTTTGACAATTGAACGTAAATCAACAGAAGGTATCAATTTGCTGCCGATGACGTATCAGGAAATGGCGGGTCCGACGAGTGTTATTCAAGCGAAGGATATATTACGGATTCAAGGTTCATGGAGCAGTATGGAAAAGTTTGTAGCGGAT
The DNA here is from genome assembly GCF_033485195.1 of Sporosarcina beigongshangi. NCBI lineage: Bacteria > Bacillati > Bacillota > Bacilli > Caryophanales > Caryophanaceae > Sporosarcina > Sporosarcina beigongshangi. Next base: position 181,887 of record NZ_JAWLIR010000008.1, on the reverse strand, counting down.
TTTTTACTTGTGATTGAAGAGGAAGATTCAGAAGCCGATGAGTTAGTGTCAAAGCAGTTTGGTATCGCGGAAGTGCTGTTGACACCTCATTCCAGTTTAATTGGTGAAACGGTTCGGGGCATTAGCTTTCGAGAAAAATATAACTTGAACATTTTAGGTATTAATCGTCGGGGAGAATATGTGTTAAAAGAAATGTCGAAGGAACGTTTGCGTTTTGGTGATGCGTTACTCGTGCAAGGTTCGTGGGATGAAATTGAATTATTGGCAAGAGAAACGAGAGATGTTGTCGTTGTTGGCCAACCGAAAGAACATGCTAGTATGGCAGCAGCAAATGGTAAAGCGCCGATTGCTGGCGGTATTATGCTGTTGATGGTGTTATTGATGATTTTTGAAGTATTCCCGGTTGTTATTTCGGTGCTAATCGGTGCTGTATTGATGATTGTGACAGGCTGCGTGCGCAATATGGATGATGCGTATAGTAAAATTAACTGGGAAAGTATAGTGCTCATTGCGGCGATGCTACCCATGGCGACGGCTTTGGAAAAAACGGGCGGTATGGTCATGCTGTCAGAAGGCATTATTACTATGCTCGGCGGCTTTGGTGCAATTGGTGTACTCGCGGGTATTTATTTCATCACGATGGTGTTCGGGCAATTTATTAGTAATACGGCAACGGCTGTGTTATTTGCTCCTATTGCTATGAATGCGGCAATTAGCCTAGATGCTAGCCCGTATACATTTTTAATCGCCGTGGCAGTTGCTTCGAGTATGGCATTTGCAACACCTGTTGCATCTCCTACTAATGCGCTTGTCATGACGGCAGGTGGCTATAAGTTTTTCGATTTCGTTAAGATCGGCGTTCCATTACAAATTGTGATGTTTATCGTTATGATGATTGCGATTCCGATTGTATTTCCGTTTTAGAGATTGCCTACGTGCGTGCTACTCATTTGTTAAGAGTAGTATGTACGTAGGCTTTTTTGCTGTTTGTATCATTGGATTATTCGTCAACAAATATCACTCGGCTTTGTCTATCAAATTCATCTCATCCGACATACCGTTCACTAATTGTCCACAATTATGAGGTGGAAATTGGAAAGTGAGTGATTTTTATCACAGTCTGGCTAGGTGGAAAATCGTTAACTAGAGGAAGTCGGGCTTAATTAGCCGTTCAGTATAGAATGTGTTTTTTATGTGAAAATGTGAAGGAGGATTTACAATGGTCCAAACAGTGGCGTGGGTAGTAAGTTTAGTGTTCATTTTAATCATTGCATTTGTTTTCGGTTTCGTTGCATTAAAGTCAACACAAAAACAAGACTATGATCCTATCGTAAAAAAATGGTACAAAATCCGTAAAGTGTATGGGACTTTTATTGTTGTTTTAATGATAGTCGTTATGGTTTATACGCTAAGAGAGTTGCCTTTTAATCAGCCTGTGTACAGCGAAGGCAATGAGCCAGTCATTGTAGATGTTGAAGCCTTTCAATTTGGCTGGGCAATCAGTGATAAAGAGTTTGATGTAGGTCAGTCTATTGAATTTCATGTGACGACTGCAGATGTAACACATGGCTTCGGTATTTATGATGAAGAGATGAATTTAATAGCTCAAACACAAGCGATGCCGGAATATACGAATGTTGTCTACATAACGTTTGATAAGCCCGGTACTTATAAGATTCTATGTTTGGAGTATTGCGGTTTGGCGCACCATATCATGATGGATCAAATTGTAGTGAACTAGAAAGGGAGTGTATTAGAAATGGCTACTATTCATAAATATATGCCGTTAAAATCAAGAGACGATAAAGTTGTGACACAAATGATTATTTCAGGTGTCGTTGTCATTGTAGGAATGATTTTTGGAGTCCTGATGTTGGCGTCTCAAGGTGGGCTTATTGAACTATCGGGGGCATCTTTTTATCAATTTTTAACGATACATGGTACAGCCATGATTGGTTCGGCGGCACTTGCGACATCTGCAATCATGTGGTATTTCCTCAGCCATTATGTAGAGTTATCGAAGAAAATATTCAATCTTAATCTTGTGTTATTTTTAATAGGTGTTGTTATGACGATTATCGGGATATTCTCATTTGAATATGCCAGCGCATGGACATTCTTGTATCCGCTTCCAGCACTATCAGCAGGAGCTTGGGGTACGACAGGTGCTTTGCTTTATCTTGGGGGTATGCTTATTTTAGGAGTTGGCTTCCTGCTACTTTATATTGATACAGGTCGAGCAATTATTAAAAAGTATGGTAGCCTTGGAAAAGGTCTTGGCTGGGATGTTATTTCGGGAAAGAAAGCTGAAAAGGATGCACCACCTGCAACAGTTGTGGCGAGCACCATGGTAACAATCGTGAATATTTCAGCACTGACTGCTGGCGCAACGGTGCTTATTGTTAACATGATTAGTGTCGTCAATCCTGCCTTTACATTTAACCCGTTACTAGCTAAAAACTTAACATACGCATTCGGACATATTTTCGCCAACGCTACGATTTATATGGCAGTAATTGCAGTCTATGAAATTTTGGCCCGTTATACAAATAGACCTTGGAAGGCGAATAAACCATTTTTAATCGCGTGGACAATGTCAACGGTATTTACAATGATTGTTTACCCTCACCATCTTCTTATGGACGGTGTAATGCCGAAATGGATATTAATTCTTGGGCAAATCTTATCGTATGCGAATGGTTTACCAGTACTAATCATTACAGCTTATGGTGCTTTGATGATTGTTTATAAATCAGGCATCAAGTGGGATATGGGTTCATCTTTAATCTTTTTATCAATGTTTGGCTGGACGGCTGGTGTTGTTCCAGCACTTGTTGACTCAGCAATTGTCGTCAATCATGTCATGCACAATACGAAATGGGTTCCTGGACATTTCCATATGTATATGGGACTTGGCGTAATCGCGATGATGTTTGGTTTCATGTATTTCTTAGCCAAAAATGATAGTCAACTGAAAACAAATGGCTTGGATAAGTTTGCATTCGTCCTCTATGCATTGTCGATGTTTGGCGTTTGTGTATCATTCCTCGTTTCAGGAGCTATTAGTACACCAAGACGCTTCGCGACACATATTCCTGAATGGATGGGACCAGCACAGGTCGGAGCAGTTACAGGCGTATTTGTTGTCATTGGTATTTTGATATTTGTCATTCATTTTGTTCGCTATATTGTCGGAAGAAATAAAACATCGGTTAGTAGTGTAGCACAGCAAACAGAAGTTATCTAAATGGAAATTAAAGAAACGAAGTGGGGGATAAAGTGATGAAACAAACAATCGGCGGCATTGTTTTGTATATACTATTACTGATTCCCCCTATCGTTTCTATCCTGGAATCTATTATGATTTTGCATATGCTCGTTCAAATACCTTTACTAATCATTACAGGCTGGTTAGTCGGTCAGTTTGTGGTGGACAAGTACCGTTCCTTTTTTACAAAGTGGAATGATGACGGTGTGCCAGGTGTTTTAATCTTCGTCTTTATTACAATGTATTGGATGCTTCCAAGAGCGATGGATGAAGCATTAGGAATTTGGTATATCGAGCTGTTTAAATTTGTGAGCCTACCCTTGGCGGGATTAGTTTTCCATGATAGCTGGAGAAAGCTACAAATACCCGGGAAAAGTTTTATCTTTTTGAATTATATTTCGATGTTTGGCTTAATGGGCTGGTTGTATGTAGATTCTCCGATTCAATTATGTAATAACTACTTGGCGTTGGAGCAAAAAATACTAGGATGGGGTTTTTTATTCATCACTGCAGGAATGATTATTTACATTGTTCAACTAACCTTTATGGATCATTCAGAAGAAGTCGTCTAACAAATGTATTCCTTCCATGCGCTAGAAAAGCGAGGGGAAGGAATATTTTTGTTTCCTTGGTCCCAGATACGGTAGGTTTACTAGATAGTTAATCTGCCATGGCTGTTGACTACCCATTTACTTGAATAAATCGTAGGTAGGCAAAGGCTCGAAAGTTACCTTTTTCACTAGATCATTTTCGGTTCGCTTTCGGCGAACTATTCAAGACGATTTGTACGGACCATTAAATAGGGCTTTTTCCGTGTTTTTATTATACTTTTTTGATAATTCGGGTAAATTTTAATCATTAGTTTTTTAAAATGCAACCTTGGTGATATAGTTGTAAGTAATTAGTTCTATTTAATGTAGTTAAGAATATTATGAGATGGAGTGAATTTCAAATGAAATTATTTGGAAAAATGCTACTTGCATTTGGTAGTGTTATTGTAGTGTTTGTTTCATTAAATATCTATAACTTAGTTCAAATAAAACAATTAAATGAAAATAGTGAAACGATGTACACGAATGGAATGGTTCCTTCTACATATCTTATTAAAATTGGTAAGGATGCAGAAAATATACGTACTCAAATGGTAACAACTCTAGCATTTAAAGATACTAACATGCTGGAAAGAGCAGTGACTAATTTGGAAAAAATGAAGACATGGATTCAGAAGTATGAAGAAACCAATATGAATTCGGAAGAATTGGAAGCGTTTGAAGGATTTAATCGTAATTGGTTGTTATTTGATGAACGCGCTTACAAAAATATTCAACTAATGAGAGATGGCAACTGGATAGAGGCTGAACAAGGCATTAAAGAAGAAAAAATTATTTTTGATGAGTCTATGAGGTATTTCAATGAATTAGTAGTGCTGAATGAGCAACTTGCGGAGAAAATAAAGGAAGAGAATCAGCAAGTGTATGCGAGCACTCTTCTTTTGAGTGGTATTTTAATTGCGGTGAGTATTATCATCGCAGTGCTCATTACTTATCTTTTCAGCAAATCAATTATTCGACGATTAACAGCTGTTGTTGACCGGATGAGGGAATTTGAAGATGGTGATTTGCGTAGTGAGCCACTTGTGAGCACTGGGCAAGATGAAATTACAACACTTTCTGTTGGATTAAATAATATGCACAAGACACTTCGTGAAGTTGTAGACGGTGCTCAAAATTCTGGTGAGCAAGTGTCAGCTAGCTCTGAGGAATTATCCGCTAGTGCCCAGCAAAGTATGGCAGCAGCTGAATCAGTAGCCAATCTCTCGCAGCAATCAGCAGATGGCGCAGAAGATCAGCTCCGCAGTGTCAATGAAATATCACTCTCTATTGAAGAGATGATGTCGAATATACAGGGCATTTCTAAGAGCAGTGAGCAGATGAATGTCCAATCGCAAGGTGCATTTGATAAAACACAAGTTGGCGCAACTGCGGTTATGTCAGTAACCAGCCAAATGCTTTCCATCGCCGATGCTGTAAAATTAACGGCAGATTCAGTGCATAACTTAGATGAAAAATCAAAAGAGATTGGTAACATTGTTCAGATGATTACGGGTATTGCTGACCAAACCAATTTGCTAGCATTGAATGCGGCTATTGAAGCAGCACGTGCAGGAGAAGCGGGTAAGGGGTTTGCCGTTGTAGCAGATGAAGTTCGTAAACTGGCAGAAGAATCGCGTGTTTCAGCAGAACAAATTTATACTATGGTCAATGAAATTCAACATGAAATTCAACAGGTAACCATTTCTATGCAACAAGGGACAGAGCGAGTTCAAGACGGGCTTGTTAAAACTGAAGAGGTTAGTCAACTATTTGAAGAAATTGAAACGATGGTTGGGCAAGTGACAGGGAATGCAACAGAAGTAAATCGTTCCGTAGAGGTAATATCGTCCATTAGCGAAGCGATTTCTAGTGCTGCAGTCAATGTACATGGAGTTGCTGAATCTAGTGTATTGGCGTCACAGGAAAACAGTGCAGCCTCAGAGGAGCAACTGGCGACGATAGAAGAGATTTCAGCTGCCAGTGAATCTCTTGCACATCTAGCGGAGGATTTGCAAAGAATTATTCAGCAATTTAAGTTGTAAATAGCTAAAAGACTATAAAGGTCATGCCTGTTGATTAACCAAAAAATAACTTAATCAAACACTAGGTACTTTGTGTAAAGTTTTCTTTTGTTTCGCTCTGGATTGAACGATTTCTATACAATAGCCGTGATAGTTTATGTATAGGGATGCGACGAAGTCGCATCCCTATACATTCTGTTCGGTAATCGTATGGTGGTCGTTCATTCGTCACTCTACAAAAACGCAGATACACAAAGTGCTAATGCTTTTGGGGACGAGGAAATAGAGGGCTTCTTAACTGGAGAGGGCCGCCAAAGATACAATTTTGGCGGCTGAAGCTTCTACCATGGTCTTTTCCACTGTTATTTTAGGTAGTGTCACTTTCTGATAAAACTTGCTAAAAAGTAAAGTGAGAATACCTTGTTCAACGTGTAAGAGTGCCCGAAATTTCATCTTCGGGCACTTACAGCCTCTATAGAAAGTCATCTATTCTTATCTCCCCATACAACTGCATTTTTTACTTAAACATTGTAGGTACGCGACAGGCAACTATTAACAACAAAATGACCGAAAATAATGTATCTAGAAATGACTTCGTCATTTCTAGATACATTAACCTCCGCGGGGGAGGAATGAACTGCAATTCCTCCTTGGTAATGATGTCGAGAATAGTTAGCCGAGAGCGAACCGGAAACGACTTAGTGAAAAAAGTGGTTTTCAAGCCTTTATTTACTTTCGATTTATGCAAGTAAATGGTTAATCAACAGACGTGATAAAACGTCTATATATCTAAGTCTCTTAAACGAGCTAGGATATGTAGACGTTTATTTGTTTGTTGCTGATAGTAAATACTAAATCTGAAAACGCTTACAGAAAAAGTGGAAATGATATTGACTTTGAATGTGCAAACGTATATTATGCTAATAACGACTATATAGCGACACTCTGCAATAGTATTTCTATTCAGACTTGGGGGGGATATAAATGGAACAACAACAAGAGAAGAAAATTGGTTTTTTAATGGCTTTATTGCCGTTAGCTGTGATGATTTTCGTCATGATTTTTACAGTTGTTAAATTAGAGCAAGGACCACACATCCCATTGATTATTGGGACTTCAACTGCGGCATTAGTCGCTTGGAAATCGGGTTATACGTGGAAAGATATTGAGGAGATGATGTATAAGGGGATTCGGTTGGCGCTTCCAGCAGTCGTTATTATCATTTTGGTTGGTTTAACGATTGGCGCTTGGATGGGTGGCGGAATTGTTGCAACGATGATTTATTATGGCTTACAAATTATTACGCCAGCTTGGTTCCTTGTGACCATTTGTATCATTTGCTCCATTGTTTCGTTAGCGATTGGTAGTTCATGGTCGACGATGGGAACGATTGGTGTTGCAGGGATGGGTATTGGTTTAAGTATGGGTATTCCAGCAGGCATGATTGCAGGAGCAATTATTTCTGGTGCCTACTTTGGCGACAAAATGTCACCGCTTTCAGATACAACGAACTTAGCAGCGGGATTGACGGGGACGGATTTATTTGATCATATTAAGCATATGTTATACACGACGATTCCAGGGTTAACGATTGCGCTGGTGGCATATGGCTATTTAGGCAATAAGTTTGCAACCAATCAAATTGAAGCAGTTGAAATTGCTCAAACAGCAAAAGTATTACAGGAAAGCTTTCTCATTACACCATGGTTATTACTTGTACCACTTGCGGTAATCATGATGGTCGCTTTTAAAGTGCCAGCGATTCCTGCTTTGGTTATTGGAATTGTGCTTGGCTTCTTGTCACAAATTTTCATACAAGGCGGTTCGTTAATTGGGGGGCTTGAGGCATTACAAAGTGGATTTACTATTGCAACAGGTAACGAGATGGTGGATGCTCTCTTTAATGGCGGTGGACTGGATTCCATGATGTATACGGTTTCCATGACAATTGTTGCGATGACTTTTGGAGGGATTTTAGAATTCTCAGGGATGCTGAGAGCGATTATGAACCAGTTACTAAAAGTTGTTAAAACGACAGGTTCATTGGTTGCGTCGACGATTGCAGCTTGCTTTATGACCAATGCATCTTGTTCAGAGCAGTATATTTCAATAGTAGTACCTTCTCGGATGTTTAGTAAGGCGTACAAGGATATGGGATTGCATTCGAAGAACTTATCGCGTGCATTAGAAGATGGAGGAACATTAACGTCTGTTTTCATCCCATGGAATACATGTGGTGTGTTTATTTTGGGGACACTTGGCGTTGGGGTCGTTGAATATGGTCCATATGCAATTTTAAACTTGGTCATTCCGTTTATTTCAATTTTGTACGCGGTTACAGGATTTTCAATTGTGAAGCTAACAGAGCAGGAAAAGCTGGCACATGCTAAAGAAGAGTTAAAGAAAGAAGAGTTAAGTGTAGGGTAATAAAAAGGAAAGCTCATGCTAGAAATATGAGCTTTTCTTTTTGTAGAATTAGTAAATGGTAGGGAAGTTGAACTCGTAAAGGGCTCGTGGCCTACCTTGCCGATAAGTCATTTCTTCACCGACGATTGTTATATAATTAAATTCCACCATCTTTTTGAGTGTGCGCTCGGCTGTTCTTCTTGTCACATTTAGATGAAGTGCTAAGTCGGTTGCTGTAAATTGTTTGGCGTGTCGAGACTGGCTAAATTGAAGTAGCTTTGAAATATTTGCAGGACTCAATTTTGTTTTATCAGCCATTTCTACAAGAACCGGCTCATTAATTTTCATCGAAATTGCAGTGTTCGTTTGCGGAAATGGGCCATGTAACTTTTTGTTTGCATCTAATATATAAAATGAATGGGCATCACTTTCATGAATAAGATTAAGTGCAAAGCGTGCATTTTCAGTAGCATCTACAATCGTTTCACCACAACCAAATGCCATTTTAGCTTCCTTATCGAAACTTTGAAACAGTTTTAGGAATTCATTATTTTTTAATGAAAACTCGATGTTGCCCATCGTTGTGAATAATTTATATTCCCCATTATGTTCATTCAATTGTGCCTTCATGATGGTAGCCATCTTTTCGATGGATGTTTTAAGGTTATGGGGACGAGGAATTACCTTAATAAGTCCAACTGCAATTTGTGAGGCATTACTTTTTTGTAAAATAGCCTGTTGCCTTGCGGTTTCGATTGTACGTAAAATTGTACTTTCTGAGTCCATCATTTTATAGGCAACGATTTGCTGTTGCTGAAGCTGTTCGTAGACAGCATGAACGCTTGTAATCGCAATATCAGTCTTTCCTTCCATGGATAGCAGCTTATGATAGGTGACGATATCCTGAAGCTTATCATCGTCATTTAACGTATGAATAAATGGCAATTCGAGTACTTCGTTCAAATCATTTAAAACATTATCAATAAGTGATTTTTCACGTACATCAATGGAAATACGATGCAAGTCTACATGTTCCTTTGCAATTATATGAAGTAATGTAATGGCGATAGCTGTTTCGTCTTGTTTTAAGTAAAGTACTGGAATTGAAAAATCTACAAGTCGCTCTTTTGCATACAAATAAGGTAATGAGCCAGAAAACAGAATAGCATCGCATGGTTTGAGCGATTGTAAAAGACTAGGGGCGGCTTTTGGTTCGGAATACTCGTACCAATGGAACTCGATATCTTGTCGATTAGCAACAAGTAATTCGATTTTTTTGCAAAAATCATGTGAGCCGATGATAGCGATTTTAATTTTCATAATCTGGAGTCTCCTTAATAGCGACTATTTAACGACAATGATACAATGAATAAAAGTATTTGCCAATCGAAAGGACTTGATAACAATGAAAATTACTGAAATTGAGATTTATGCAATCCACTTACCTTTACACGAACCGTTTGTGATTAGCTATGCTAGTTACGATTATATGCCGTCTATCATTGTCAAAATGACGATGGATACTGGTCATGTAGGCTTTGGAGAAAGTGTTGCGGATGATCATGTGACAGGTGAAAGCTGGGCAGGAACTTTTGCCGTGCTGAAAAATACATTAGCACCTAAGCTCATTGGAGAAAATCCAAAAAATATGGAACGTATTCACGAATTGATGGACTCGGAAATTTATGGGGTGCCAACTGCTAAGGCAGCAATCGACATTGCTTGCTATGATGCGGTGGGAAAAGCGTTAGGCGTTCCAGTCTATGACCTTCTTGGGGGGAGATACCACGAGGAATTCCCAATTACACATGTGTTAAGCATTGGATCACCGGAAAAGATGGCGCAAGAGGCAGAAGACCGAGTAGCGGCTGGTTATCGTTCGTTGAAAATGAAAGTCGGCACGCAGGTGAGTGAGGACGTTAAACGCATCGAGGCAGTTCGTGCACGTGTAGGAGAAGATATTGCGATTCGGGTCGACGTCAACCAAGGATGGAAAAATAGTGCGAATACATTGCAAGGGCTTCAAAAGCTTGAGCATTGTTCCCTTGACTGGCTCGAGCAACCGGTGTTGGCAGATGATTTTGACGGAATGGTGGAAGTGAAATCTAAGTCCTCTGTTCCAATGATGATTGACGAAGGTTTGCGCGGTGTGCGTGATATGAGAGAGATTATTGCTAAGCGAGCAGCTGATAAAGTGAATATTAAGCTGATGAAGTGTGGCGGTATTTATCCGGCAACAAAGCTTGCACATATGGCGGAAATGGCAGGCATTGAGTGTCAGGTTGGTTCGATGGTGGAATCGTCAATTGGTTCGGCGGCGGGATTCCACGTGTCATTTTCCAAAAAAGTAATCACAAGTGTTGAATTGACAGGGCCGCTGAAGTTCAGCAAGGATGTCGGAAATTTACACTATGATGTGCCGTACATTCGCTTGACGGACAAGCCTGGATTAGGCATTGACATTGATGAACAGGTACTTCAAGAACTAACGGTGTTTTCAGAGAAGGTTAGCGGATGAATCCACGACAAATAGTGTTGAAAAATGGTGAAGCAATTGACGTTATTCAACTAGCGGTGAGCCATCTCAATGAAATTTTAGTACTGCAACAAAAAGTAATTGCATCATTGAAAACAGGCGCTTTTTTACAGCCATTGACGGAGGAAGAATTTCTTTATATTTTAAACGGTAAAGGAATGATGATTGGTGCTTATTATGAAGGCCAACTAATTGCATTTCGTGCGATGTTAGAACCTGAAGTGAATGAGGAAGGTCATTTAGGCATTGATGCAGGTGTACCAATAACCGAGTTATCTACCGTTATCTATTCAGAAATTTCGAATGTGGATCCTCATTTTCGAGGAAATAATTTGCAGGTATTGTTAGGGGAAATACTTATGCAAGAAGTCGATCGACAGCGATTTCGCTATGTATGTACAACCGTTGCTCCATTTAATATTGCTAGTTTGAAGGATAAATTTGCCCATGGTATGGAAATTGTTGCGCTCAAAGTGAAATATGGCGACTTACTAAGATATATTTTAATGAAAGATTTAACACAGAATCCACAAGAGAAATCCACACAAAGTTATGAAATCTTAATGGCTGATACAGCCCTGCAACAGCGTTATCTTCAAAATGGCTGGCGTGGGACAGCGATGAAACAAGTAGATGATCAGTGGATAGTCCACTTTGAAAAGAAATGATTTTATTTTCAGATAATAGTCTCAGCTTGCAGAAATATGCATGGTGGGATTATTTTTTTGTCGAAACAATCGTCTAAAACCACTCTATATACATGTTTTAGATATTAATGCCTATATGCGAAGAGCTATTTTTAAGAGAATATGACTATGATAGATATTGGATTTAAGTTATACTGATAAATGGATTTATTTTCATTCAGCGGAAGACGCTCACTTCTATAGGTGGTAAGAAGAATGCGATTTTGTTTTCCTGTTCAGCGTGTGTTCAAACGCCCACTGAACGAAGATAAAGCCTCCGGCGGATGTCACAGATTTTGAAGTGAGTTTTGCTCAATTCAAAATCTGGACGCAATTATGTCGGGTCGTAATTGATTATGTAGGAGGTAAAATAATGAAGTTTACAGTAGGCAGAAAGTTATGGAGCGGTTATGCTGCCGTTCTACTTTTATTGGTCATTGTTGGGGCGGTTGGTTTTTGGTCACAAACTAAAATGAGTAATGAGTACCGATCTATGATAGATAATCAGCTTGCAAAGACGGTCCTGCTTGAGAAGATGGGTTCTATACAGTATAGGATGTCAAACGATGTTCGAGGATTATTGTTATTTGAATCTATTTCCTATCAGAAAAATCTAGAAAAACTAGGTGAGGATTTTGGGGAGCAATGGGGAATAATTGACCAAATGTCTAGTACGCCAGCTGAAAGAGAGTTACTAAATGAATTAAATTCATCACGAGATATTTATGTTCAAAGTATTAATACAATCATTCAGGAATTTAATAGTGCCAATGATGAAAGAGCGTTTAATATTGCAATTGACGCGGCAATCTTTCAAGAACAAATGGAAAAAAGTATACATAAATTGATTGAATATCAAACGGAAGAAACGAAGCGAGTGGAAGCTGCAATTACTAATTTAAAACAAAGTTCAAACATGTTAACGTTTGTTCTAATTGCTGCAGCTATTTTGATAAGTATCGCTGTAGCTGTAGTCATTAGCCGAAGTATTGCACGTCCAGTTAGAAAAGTGACGGATGCACTTGAAGAAATCGCGGAGGGCAATTTTTCAATTGAACCAGTAGTAATTGGCAATAAAGATGAGATTGGGGATATGGCAGCTGCATTCAATGTGATGACGAAAGACCTTCGTGTGATTATTTCAAATGCGCATGAATCTGCGCTGCAGCTTGCTGCTCAAGCAGAAGAATTGTCTGCGAGCTCTGAGGAAAGTCTCGCTGCATCCGAGATGGTTGCGGAAACGACGGAAAAGAATCTACTGGGAAGTGAGTCTCAAGCGGCAATTGTTAGTGAGACAAATCGTGCCATTGGGGAAGTGGTTTCGGGTATTAACCAGATTACGGAAGATAATGAAGCGATGCTGTTATCCTCAGAGGACGTTGCACGCCTTGTTAAAGAGGGTGCCTCTCTTATGGAGGATGTTAACGGTCAAATGACAGTGATTAGTTCTGCGATTGGGCAATCAGCTGGCATTATGAGTGGCATGGCGAATTATTCAGAAGAAATCCGAAAAGTTACGTCATTGATTACGGATATTGCTGAACAGACGAACTTATTGGCATTGAACGCGGCGATTGAAGCAGCTCGTGCTGGAGAGCATGGTAAAGGCTTTGCGGTCGTAGCAGAAGAAGTGAGACATCTTGCAGAACAATCAAAACGTTCGGCAGGAGAAATTGGTAATATGATTGACACGATGATTAGTAATGTTGCGCAGGCTGTGACCAGCACAGAAGATGGCAGTCAGCGTGTAGAAGAAGGGCTTGTCGTGACAGAGCGTACTCGCGATGTTTTCAATCGTATTGAGCAAGCGGCGGGTGATGTCAGTGATAAAGTGACCACCGTTTCTGCTGCGATTGAGCAGATCCGGACAATGACGGACGAAGTATTAGCAGGTGCTGGAAAAGTACAAGACCTAGCTGTAGAATCATCAGAAGCCGCTCAGTCAACAAGTGCGGCGACAGAGCAACAGTTGGCTGCCAACCAAGAAATTTCTTCTAGCGCACAATTGCTAGCAGAGCTTTCTGAAAAACTACAAAGTGATATGGGACGATTTAACGTGTAATAATCAAGTGAACGAAGACATCCTTTAGCTCTAGTTTTAGTGGCGAAAGGGTGTCTTTTTACTGACTGTATTTTGTTGAATCAGTATAATAGTTATAGTTATTTACAAAGTATTTACGTGAACATTACATACTCTTCACATAGATGTTGCATTTATCCTATAAAATGAATGTAATGATCTATTTATTGAATGGAGAGAACTTTTTGATTATGTTGGAAGAAAATCATTTGGAAACATTACTTTTTACGATTCTGCGAAATAAAGATATTCAAACAGTCTTTCAACCGATTCTTTCCTTGGAAACGGGGAAGGTGTTTGGGTACGAAGCGCTAAGTCGAGGTCCGATCAATACGCCATTACAAAATCCGGAAAAGTTATTTACATATGCAATGGAAAGTGGCCAGCTTTGGGAGTTAGAATCTCTTTGTCGCACAAAGGCTTTAGAGTCAGCTCATAGACTTCATATAGAAGCTAAATTATTTTTAAACGTAAATCCAAATATCATGAGTGACGCGAAATTCAGACAAGGGTTTACAAAAGACTATTTAAGTCGGTTTAATATAGATGCCGAAACAATCGTTTTCGAAATTACTGAGAAAGAGGCAATTGGAAACTTAGCACATTTTAAGCAGACGGTCACTCATTATAAAGAGCAGCTTTATCAAATTGCAATTGATGATGTAGGGTCGGGCTACTCAGGCTTGAATATTTTAACAGATATTCATCCTCATTTTATGAAGCTGGATATGCAATTAATTCGAAATATTGATCGTGATCAAACGAAGCAATCGCTAGTGAAAAGCTTATGTGAATTTGCCGCGCATTCTCATATTCATATCATTGCAGAAGGGATTGAGACTGACAAGGAATTGGGAAAGCTCATTGAATTAGGCGTTCGTTTTGGACAAGGCTACTATATTCAAAAACCGAATTCGAACCTGCTACCGATTAAGGAAGAGGTCATTGCATTGATTGTAAATGAAAACAAGCATAAACAAAACCATATTTCCAATCGAAACACGGATAAGCTGGTAAAAAAAATGTCGACTGCTTTACAAACAATTGATGGTACGACGTTAGTCGACGAAGTAAAACTAATGATGAACCAAGACCATAATATACCAGGGTTTTGTATTGTTCAGCAAAATCAAGTGATTGGCGTCATTACCCGCAACCAGTTACATGTGAAAATTAGTGGTCTTTATGGATACAGTTTGCTCAGTAAAAAAGTGATAACAGAAATTATGGATACGGACTTTTTACAGGTAGACGTAAGTACGCCGATCCACACGGTGGCGAAACTTGCGATGATGAGAGATTCAAATCACTTGTATGACTTTATTACGGTGACGGAAGATGGCCGTTATTACGGGATTGTGACTGTAAAGGAACTGTTGGAGAAGACAATGGAAATTGAGGTTAATTTTGCGAAGCATATGAACCCGTTGACAGAGTTACCGGGTAATGTTCTGATTGAACAACAATTGCAACATTGTGTGGAGACGCATGGAGGATACGGTGTGCTCTATTTGGATTTGGATAATTTCAAGCCCTACAATGATGTATATGGTTTTGAAAAAGGGGATCAAGTATTAATGCATCTCGCAGAGCTGTTAAAAGAAATAGTGTCTCCGAATGATTTTATCGGTCATATTGGTGGGGATGATTTTATCATCGTAGCCACATCAGCACAAAGTGTTTTGTATTGTAAACAGATCATAGAACGGTTTGATGCATCCATCGAGCAATTTTATAAGAAACAGGACGTGGAGAACGGTTGGATTGCATCGAAAAATAGACATGGAAAAGATGAGTTGTTTCCGTTATTGACGATTTCCATCGCGGGTATTATGAATAATCATTTTCAGTCTACCTATGATTTGACGAGGAAAGCGACTGAAGTGAAGAAGCAATGTAAGCAGTTGGTTGGCAGCAATTATATATTCCTCGAAAGCTGAGCGGCGTTTAAAGAAGTCTTTGGATTCGGTAAATAAAAACGGTTAAGAATAAAGCTGTTTGCCTTTGGGCATTCGGCTTTTTATGGTTTAACGAAATAATTGGGGGAAACTGAATTATTCTACTATTATAGTTGCTACTATTCAGACTGAATGGTAAAATTCAATTCTGTCTAATTTGATTCAACAGGGGAAGCCCCCTGTTGAATCAAATTAGACCTCCGGTGGATGTCCCAAATTTTGAAGGGAGTTAATGGCGCAAGCGCAATTCAAATTTGGACGCAAATACGCCGAAGCGTAATTGATAAAAACCCCAACATCTCCTTGTCTAGTCATGCAGGACGCAAAATACGATAAATGGAGGATCTGTCTCATGCAGCAACATCCTGATTTTGAGTTTGAATTAGAGCGCCTTGACTACACCAAACACTACATGCAGCAATTATTAGTAGAATCACGACGTGACGTAAAATCCTCACAAGATGAAATTCGTAAATCGATGGCGGACTTGGAGTATTTGGACTCGAGTTTAAGCTACATCAATATTTTAACCAATGCCCGCTTTTTTGAAATGGCTCGTTCTCAAAAAGAAGGGCTAGAAGCGATTCAGATGAAACCTTATTTTGCCCGGATTCATTTCCAAAAGGAGGATGAGGAGGCGGAATTGCTCTATATCGGCAAGACGTCTTTATTCCACAGGGAAACGCAAGAACCGATCATTGTTGATTGGCGTTCGCCTGTGGCAAATGTCTATTACGATGGAAGGCTTGGTGACCTAACCTATCAAGTGCGGGAAGAAGAGTTTGAGGGTCATCTTTACTCCAAGCGGCAGTACCGAATTGAAGAGGGAGAGCTTCTGGATATTCGCGATATTGACCTGACAACGAATGACGAGTTACTTCAGGAAGCATTAGCTGGTAAAGCAGACACTCGTTTAACTGAAATTGTATCGACCATTCAAGCTGAACAGAATGCTATTATTCGGGCTAATTTGAAGCAACCGATTATTGTGCAAGGAGCGGCGGGCAGTGGGAAGACAACGATTGCACTGCATCGTATTTCCTATTTTTTATATACGATGGGTGAACATTTCCCGGCCAATAAATTGATGATTTTAGCACCAAGTAAATTGTTTATGGACTATATTGCAGACGTACTGCCCGAGCTTGGAGTGGGGCAAATTTGTCAGACGACGTATGCGGAATATGTTCTGGGTGCGACAGGTTTGAAGCTGAAGCTGACAGATCCCGATGCAAAGCTGGCGCAATTGGCACAATCCGCGACTTTGGACGTGGACAAGCTTTTTGTGACACGGGTCAAGGGGACACTCGACTATCGTGAAATTATGCAGCGTTATGTGTCGAAATTGGAACAAGATATGGCGGAGCTGTTTGAAGATGTCTTCATTGAAAAGTATCGGATTATAAAAGCTTCCCAACTGAAGAAGCTATTTCTTCAGGAGTTTGCCTATATGCCAGTTGAAAAAAGGTTGGAGCGTATTAAAATAGTTGTACAAAGTGATGTGAAGCGTAAGCATAAAAAATTGCTTGCTACTTTAACGACCAAATATGAGGAAGCGCTTGATAAAGCCTTATATGGTATCCGAGATGATGAACGACGGAAAGCTAAGCTGACGAGAATTTTAGACGAACGTGACGAGAGAATGCCAGCCATAGAAAAAGAAGGCAAGTCGACGACTTCTGTCTATATGCGTAGGTTTAAAAAATTCAATGTCAAGAAAGTGTATCGAGAATGGTTGACGAATGAACAGCTGCAAACAGCAATTGCCAGTCACTGGTCTGATCAGGAGAGAACTACTTTTTGGGAGTCGCATCAAAAGGAAACGTGGGAAATAGAGGATTTAGCAGCCATTTATTTTTTACAGGCCAAGTTAAAGGGTATTGCAGATGCCTGGAAAATGCGCGTGGTTTTCATTGATGAAGTACAGGATTACAGTGAATTTCAGCTGGCTGCATTGCAGGACGGACTGGAGACGGATATGTTTACGATGGTTGGTGATTTGGCGCAGGGAATTCATAGTTATCGCGCGTTAACGTCTTGGGAGCCAATCAAAGAAATGTTTCCAAGAGCAACCTATACAACCCTTCAAAAAAGCTATCGAACGACAATTGAAATAATGGATTTAGCCAATCAGGTGCTTGCCCAAATGGACGAGAATCTGCCTTTAGTAGAGCCGGTTGTTCGTCATGGGAGAGAGCCAAACTTTTACGACATGCCGACGTTTGATGCACATACAATTGCCCAGATTTATAATAAAATTACTGGACGTGGTCATAAGTCGGTAGCGTTGATTTGTAAAACGACAGCGGAGGCTACAAGAATTCATAAGAAACTGCGAGATTTCAATGTGCCTGTGCAATTATTAGGGGAGCAAACGGATATGAATGGGGCGTGCCTACTAATTGTTCCAAGTCATTTAGCAAAAGGACTGGAATTCGATGCAGTACTAGTTGTTGCGGTGGACGAGCCATTCCGGGACCATCCAATTGATCGGAAGTTGCTATACGTTGCCATGACAAGGCCGATGCATGAGCTACATATGGTTGGTGTGAATGTGTAAATTTAAGGGGGATTGGATGCGATGTTAACCTATAAGTCCTTTTGGGGAATACCTGATGGGGAAGTAGTGGTTGGCATTTTGAAGCTGCATGAAAGTGTCTTTGAAGAATCGGCTACGCTAGTCGATAAAATAAAGTCAAAACCGAAAGTCTTGATGAATATAGCCTTCGATCAATCGGTAGTAGTGGGCTATAAAATTGGGTATGAGATGGATGCGCATAAGTATTATAGTTGGTATGGGGCCGTTCATGAGGCGTATCGAGGGCAAGGAATTGCGGCAGAGCTAATGAAACAGCAACATTGTTTAATAGAGGAAGCCGGCTATACAATTGTTCAAACAAAGACTAGAAATAAGTGGCGTAGCATGCTGATTCTCAATATAAAAAACGGTTTCGATGTGATGGAAGTATTCACAGACGATGATGGCATTCATAGAATTGTGTTGGAGAAAAAACTAGTATAAGCGATGAAAAGCTTATACTAGTTTTTCTATACTATAAAATATAATTCAAGTACACCAACATAATTCCTAAATCAGCAAGGATATGACTAAGGATAGGGGCGGTGATGGAATTTAATTTGTATCTGAAATAGCCCCATAAGAGACCTGCTATAAACACGGGAATAACTGCGATGAAATTGAATGGAAATATGAAAATGAAAATGAGTGACACTAAGTGATAAAGACTATAAAAAAAGGAAGTAATGACAACAGTTTTTGCGATACTTACTTTATTTTCAAGGTGCTTGTACATAAAGTTTCTCCAGTATAGCTCTTCTAAAAAAGGATTGATGAAAATAAGAACTAAGACTAGCCAAATAACATTATCTCCAGTGAAATTCCAATCCATTAATAATTGACGCAGTGCAGTCAGATCGAATACCGTATCTTTCAGTACAGTCACCGCACCAAAAATAGCTAGTAAAGAAATAACTCCACTAATTAGGCCAACTACAATAGATTGACGACTGAATTGGTATTTTAGATTAAATTTGTGTTGTTTATTTCTAATCGAGCTGAACAGTGGAATAAAAAACAGCCAGCCATAAAAGAGCGCAAAAGTAATGAGGACACTTTTGAAGATGATTAAACCTATGTAAATCATAATTGTGGGTCCTACTAATAAGAGTGAGAGTTTCTTCATAATTCCTCCATTTACTTGATTCGCAAAAATGATGTTAGAAATAACTTCCTATTGTTAGTTATAATAGTAGTGGAAAATTGTGAGGAAAACAAGCCGACTGCTAAATGCAATCGGCTTGTTGTTAACCTGTGTGAACTTGGTCGTATGGAAAACGAAAGGACTCTTTTCTTTTTTTCAATAATAAAAAGAACAAGGTCAAAGGGCCAATTCTTCCGATAAACATAACGATGCACAGAAGTATTTTTCCGACATCACTCAGTTCAGCAGTGATGCCAACCGATAATCCAACAGTTCCGAAAGCGGAAAACACTTCAACGGCTAAGGCCAAGAGTGGAAGATTTTCAGAAATAGTCAATAGGAATAGTGAGCCCATCACCACAAAAATACTTAAAGTTGTGATAGCTAATGATCGAGTGAGCACATCGGTTTTAACAGACCTTCCAAATAGATGAGGCTCGGGTATACCTCTTACATATTGAATCGTAGCAAAAATAACGACTATAAATGTTGTCAGCTTAATGCCAGAGGCTGTCGAAGCACTTCCTCCCCCAATGAACATTAAAAGCATATTAAAGAGTAAAGAAGAATCTTCCATTTCACCGATCGAAACGGCATTAAACCCAGCAGTTCGCGGTGAAACAGCTTGAAAATAAGAAACAAGAAGCTTTTTAGCTAATGAAAAATCTCCAATCGTATGTGGGTTATGATATTCAAGAATGAACAACACAAGAGTCGCAACGGCATTGATGAGTAATGTCCCACTTATCATTATCTTCGTGTGTAACGTCCACTTACGAAAGGATTTCTTTGTGAAAATATCTGTAATAACGACAAAACCAATACCCCCTACGATAAATAAGGATGATAAAGTAAGGAGCACAACCGGGTCTCCAGAGAACTGGATTAGATTATCTGGAAATAGTGAAAACCCAGCATTGTTAAAAGCGGAAATAACATGAAAAACACTGTAATAAATTCCTTTGCCCCAGCCAAAATCAGCCGACCAGTAGACGGATAATAGACTGATCGCTACCCCCTCAGCAATAGCTACGAAAAGTAAGATCTGCTTAACGAGCTTTACCATGCCACCAATTGATTGTTCGTTGAACGATTCTTGAATGTAAATTCGGTTTTGCATGCCCACTTTTCTTCCGAACATGATGAGAATAGCAACTGCAAAGGTCATCAGACCAACGCCACCAAATTGAATAAGGATAAGCATAACGATTTGTCCAAACGATGTTAATGTAGTACCGATATCAAAAACGCTAAGTCCAGTCACGGTCGTCGCCGATGTAGCGGTAAATAAAGCGTCCGTCCATGTAATGGACTCAGTCGTTGCAAACGGTAATTTTAATAATAAAGTCCCCATGATAATAAGCAGAAGAAAACTCCCTGCAATCACAATAGGTGGAGATAATCGACGTCTTGAATGTTCTCTTGAATGCATCACGTATCTCCCCCATCTTTTTTATCCTATAAAATTCCCTTTTTACTAAAGAGTAAACATTGATTATCCAGAAGTTACATAACTAGACTAGGCGAAGGGGCTTTAACAAGGGGAGCGAATCATAAAAGTGATAGGATAGTATATGACGGTTACCAGCTTAGATGATTAGTATCACACAAAGGAACGTTTATTCGATATAATAGAATGTACAAAACCTAATTTATTTCACTTCAAATAGAAAGGAGGTTGAACGGATTGATAACCCAAAAGCAAATCCTAGACATGTGTGGAAACAGTTCGTTTAAAAGGGGAGAAGCTTTTCATCGTTCGGGAAAAGTGAAGATTAAACAATATAACGGCTCACACTGTCAAGCGGTCGTGATGGGAACGGAAAACTTTAATGTCACGATAGATGACGATGGAGAAGGGGGGATTCAGACGGAATGCAGTTGTCCTTCGCTACCTTACTATCCGTATAAATGCCAGCATGTGGCCGCAGCCATGCATGCCATCTCTAGGCTTGAGGAACCAACGGTGACTGACGGTCTGCTATCCCTTTTCAATGATAAACCTAAAAGGTCAACTGGACATCAACTTCATTTCGAGGACCGGGAAGTGCTTGACCTGCAGTTCACATGGATGCCTGTTGCCGTCAAGGGCGGGCATATGCTCGGTATCGAAATTCAAATCGCTTCAGTTCCAGTGGAGCATATTCGAAGCTTTTTGGGTCAGATAAATGAAGGAAAACCTATTCGCCTTTCGCCAACTTATACGTTTGATTCGAACCTCCATTGTTTTCCGAATGAAGCGGATGCTGTTCTTCAACAGCTCATTCTTATGAATCATGAGGAAAAGATGTACATAGTTGACGACTCAATCAGTCCGCAAACTTTACTCATCTCGCCAACGGCATGGGAAGGTCTACTGCCATTTTTAAATAACGCACCGTTAGTCAGATTAGGATATAACGGCAAATATATTGTAGGTATGCCTCTATCGCATGAAAGATTACCCGTAAAATTCCGTTTTGACAGGCTGGAAGGCAAGGGGCATTATTTAGAAATCAACGGATTGGCCAATATTCTTATCCTCCGGGATTATCAGTCTGTCCTATGCAATGGTCAATTGTTTCAGCTAGACCATGAGGATTGCAAACGTCTCGCTAATCTTAGGCAGATGGTCGAAGCTTCGGGGACTCGTCAACTACCAATTTCCAATGAACAAATTGGTTTTTTCCTAGAAAAGGTCGTCCCGGGGCTGCGGAGGATTGGTGAAGTTCAACTTGCCGAAACCATTTTGGACCAACTAGTGAAATCCCCGTTGCAAGCAATGCTTTACGTCGATCGTGTCAATAATCGCCTTTTAGCAAGCTTGGAGTTCCATTATGAACATATCGTTATTAATCCATTAACAGAAGACGACTTGCCGACGGGCTCTGTACTGGTTCGTGATTTAGAACAAGAAGAAAACATCCTTGCGTTAATGAAAGAAAGCTCATTTACGGAATACGATGAAGGTTATTTATTGCACAATGAACAATTGGAATATGAATTTCTACAGCATGTCCTGCCTAAATTGCAAAAGATTGTGAAGGTATATGCGACAACAGCGATCAAGAATCGGATTTTTAGAGGGAATGCCCGTCCGCGGATTCGCGTAAAGTCGCCGGAAGAGCGCACAAACTGGCTTGAGTTCAAATTTGAGCTGGACGGTATACCGGACAAGCAAATACGTGAAGTCCTTGAGGCATTGGAGGAGAAAAAAAAGTATTATCGTTTGCGCAATGGAGCACTTCTTTCATTAGAAACAAAGGAATTTGAAGAAATTCAACGTTTTTTGAATGAAATTCCTGCTGGGCTGGATGATTTGGAGAAAGGTTTGTCCGTTCCGATAGGGCGTGGAATCCGCATTCTCGCTGGTGCTGATGAGGAGGGAATGTTTTCTGTTGAAGCATCAGCACGTCAGTTCTTTGAACACCTCCTGAATCCAAGCAGCACAGGAATTGAGGTGCCACAGCAATTGGCAACGGTTCTACGTGATTATCAGAAACAAGGCTACCAGTGGATGAAAACCCTGGCATCCCATAGCTTAGGGGGTGTGCTGGCGGATGATATGGGGCTTGGCAAAACACTGCAGAGCATTGCGTTTATCTTGTCCATGCTGCCTGAAATTCGTGAGAAAAAGCGGCGGGTGTTAATTGTTTGTCCCTCTTCTTTAACATATAACTGGCTGAGTGAGTTTCAGACATTCACACCTGATATTTCTGCAGTAGTCATGGACGGACCAAAAAAGGTGAGGACAAAGCGGCGAACTGAATTAGAAGGCGTAGATGTTTTGATTACTTCTTATCCATTGATTCGCCAGGATATTCAGTGGTTTGAGAAACTAGACTTCCTGACAATCTTTTTTGACGAGGCACAGGCGTTCAAAAATCCATTTACGCAGACAGCACGAGCAATGAAAAAATTGCAGGCTGACAATCGATTTGCACTGACGGGGACACCTGTTGAAAATTCAGTGGAAGAACTGTGGTCCATCTTTCATGTCGTATTTCCTGAGTTGTTCATGGGCTTACGGGAATATAGTGAACTTACACCAAAAGCAATAGCCCGCCGGATTCGGCCGTTTTTGCTACGGCGGCTAAAAGAAGATGTTCTCGCGGAGCTACCGGGAAAAATCGAGTCAATAGAGACGACGGAATTGCTGCCAGAACAGAAGGAGCTCTACGCCGCCTATTTAGCAAAGCTGCGCCACGATACATTAAGACACTTGGATAAAAACACACTCCAGAAGAATAAAATCCAAATACTTGCTGGATTGACCCGATTACGACAAATTTGTTGTCACCCTGCATTGTTCGTGGACGGTTATCAAGGGAGTTCTGCGAAGTTTGAGCAGTTGAAACAGCTAATTGAGGAATCCAGGCTCGCCGGAAGAAGGGTATTGATCTTTTCCCAATTCACAAAAATGCTTGGCATTATTGGCAAGGAGTTAGCGGTGAGCGGGACTCCATTTTTCTATTTGGATGGAAAAACACCTTCAGAGGATCGGTTGGAAATATGCAATCGATTTAATGAGGGGGAGCGTGACTTGTTTTTAATTTCATTGAAAGCGGGCGGAGCCGGTCTCAATTTGACAGGAGCTGATACGGTTATTTTGTACGATCTTTGGTGGAATCCGGCAGTGGAGGAACAAGCTGCGGACCGTGCTCATCGCATGGGGCAGAAACGGGTTGTCCATGTCGTCAAACTAGTTGCCCGAGGGACGATTGAGGATAAAATGAATGAATTGCAGGAGAAGAAAAGAGATTTGATTGAAGAAATCATTGAGCCAAAAAATACGACCAGTACATTGCTAACTGAGGATGATATTCGGGAGCTGTTGGAAATATAAAGGCCGCTGTAGTCAATACGACTGCAGCGGTTTTGTGATTTACGAGTTATCAATCATTTCTATTCATATTTCACAAAATTGAAAGATGTAATTTCATAAATGAACGTGCTGTGTGATAAGATAGATATATAATGTATATTAGAAATTCTAAGGAGTGAATTCCTTTGGAGCAGTTAAAAGAGACGATTAGACAGTTTAGGATTTTTAAAGACTTATGTGATAAAGAAATTGCACCGTTCCTTGAAATCATCAAAAAGAAAAAACTCGACGATAAAAGCATGGTTTTCATGCATGATAATCCCATCACGCATGTCTATTTTGTTAGCACTGGAAAAGTGAAAGTATTCCGAAATGACATGTCGGGTAAAGAACAGATTGTTTGTGTCAAGCAGCCAGGTGATATGTTTCCGCATGTTGGTTTTTTCCGTAAAGGCGACTATCCTGCACATGCGCAAGTCATTGAGGATACTGAACTGTATTTTATTTCGATTCAAGATTTTGAAGAAGTGCTAATGGCGAATCCCCATTTGGCGATTAAATTATTTAGTGTTTTGGGCGATCAGATTGTGGATGTTCAGCAAAGGCTTGAAGAAATGGCGTTGCGTAGTACGAATGAAAGGATTTTATTGCTTCTTTTACGTCTTAGTGAGACACATAGAGAAGAGCAGGCGGATGGCTGGATTAAGTTAAATACAAAATTTACGAATTCAGACCTTGCCAATATGATTGGAACGACGCGGGAGTCCGTCAATCGGATGATTTCACATTTACGAAAAGAACAAGCGATTAAGTTAGTAGAAGGTAGTTACTTCATTTATCCTGAAAAGGTACAAGAGGAATTATCGATATAATTGTGTTCGAATTTTGAGGAGAGGAAAACATAGCTCTCTATTGAATGAAGTTTAAAAGCTATCTCCATTTTGTTTGCATGATTTAGATGCAAATCGAATGGAGATAGCTTTTTCTAATTGAGAATTGAAATAGGAGATTTAGCCGGAAAATGACTATGTTCGATAAGTTGTCACTATTTCAAAAGACCAAGTAATCCGCTTACTTTATATATGGAAAAATAATATAAAATGCGATACCTATGGGCTTTAAGGGGGTTAAATAATTAGTGCAAACATGTTTGATTAGTAACGAAAATATGAGCCTTTTACGAGATTTATCTGGGTGTGTGATTTTAATCACAAATGTGAGAAGCATTATCAACTAGAGTGAAGTTAAGGAAAAACACAGGAGGTGAAGTTGGATGGGAGCTCAAAAAGTGAACATCGAAGATAAGGAGAAGTTTGAACAAGAACATTCACTAAAAGGAACAGTATTTTCCGTAGGTGTTGTAGGGGCAGTTATTCTCGCAATGTGGGTTTTACTATTCGTATTATACATGGGAAGAGTATAGGGAGGGAAAAGACATGAAAATGCACCGTTATGAAGAATTATGGCTCATCATAAGTGGCGGCATGTTGGTTATCTTCATGTTGATCACGGGATATCAAACATTCGCACTAGGCATGGGACCACCAAGTCATAAAGAAACACTAGATCCACAAAAGGTTGATCAAACAGCGCCGTTCGATAACCCAGGTGTTTACGATCGGGGGAACAATGAATACGAAGTGATTATGACGTTACAAACATTCGGCTTTACACCAAGTAATATTGAAGTACCTGTGGGTGCAAATGTGACATTCACAATGACTTCTAAAGATGTGGTTCATGGATTCCAAGTAGTAGGTACTAACTTGAACGCGATGGTTATGCCAGGCTATATTCAAAAAATTACACAGAAGTTTGATGAACCTGGTGAATATTTAGTGTTATGTAATGAATACTGCGGAATCGGTCACCAGATGATGAGTACGACAATTACGGTTAAATAAAGGAGGGAAGGAAAATGGCAACAGCACAGTCACTAAGTCAAAAAACGAATAAAATATTAGGCGTTAACTCTCAAGATGCGAAGCTATCGAAATCATATATGTTTGTAGCATTTACAGCGTTATTAATTGGTGGATTTCTAGGATTAGCACAAGGTCTGGAACGCGCAGGACTAATCCAATTACCATCATGGTTTACCTATTACCAAGTGCTCACAGCACACGGAGTATTACTCGTTCTCGTATTAACAGCGTTCTTCACAATTGGTTACTTTTATGCAGGGCTTTCCCACACTTTAGGGGGACTTCTCCCGAAAGTAAGAACCATGGGCTGGATTGGCTTCTGGATGAAAATCGTGGGATTTGTTATTGCAGTTATACCTATCTTGTTGAATAAAGCAACAGTGCTCTATACATTTTACCCACCAATGGCAGCTTCTCCATTCTTCTATATTGGTTTAGCGTTCATTGTATTAGGAGTCTGGGTTTGTGCGTTTGGAGCATTTATCAACGTAGCAACTTGGAGAAAGCAGAATCCAGGACAAAGTATTCCAATTCTAGCCTTCTTCGCAACAGGTGTATTTGTACTTTTATTCTTCGGAAGTATCGGCGTTACAATTGAAGTCGTTATGCTGATTTTCTGGTCTGCAGGCTTCCTTGAAACAATCAACGTCATGGTCAGCCGAACACTATTTTGGGCTTTTGGCCATACACTGGTAAATATTTGGTATCTAACAGCCGTATCTGCTTGGTACGTCATTGTACCAAAAGTTATTGGTGGCAGACGCTTTAGTGATACGCTAACACGTATCGTTGTCATCATGCTGGTCATTACAAATATTCCTGGTGGGTTCCACCACCAAATTGTTGACCCAGGAATGGCGGAAACATTGAAATTCTTGCATGTCTTTATGAGTTTATCAATCGGTTTACCATCTCTTATGACAGCGTTCGCGATGTTCTCAGTATTTGAACGCACAGGTAGAAGAAAAGGCGGTAAAGGGCTACTTGGTTGGTATAAAAAATTGCCATGGGGAGATGTTCGCTTCCTCGCACCGATGATTGCGATGATTGCATTCATCCCAGCAGGAGCAGGTGGTATTGCACAAACAACAAACCAATTGAACCAAGTTGTTCACAATACATTATGGGTTGTTGGACACTTCCACTTAACAGTAGGTACATCCGTTATTCTAACATTCTTTGGAATTAGTTATTGGTTAGTGCCTTACTTATCCAAACGGGTATTAACACCGGCGATGAATAAATTAGGGGTTATCCAAACGATTATTTGGACAGCAGGTATGCTGTTCATGTCGGGTTCGATGCACTGGGTTGGCTTACTCGGCTCACCACGTCGAACATCTTATACAACATACGGCGATAACGCAACCGCGCTTGGTTGGGATCCATACATGATCCTACTCGCTATTGGTGGAACACTACTAATCATCGGTGTTGTAATCCAAGTATACGCAGTTTTCAATATGATGTTCCTAGCACCAAAAGGCGTAACAGAATTCCCAATTGCTGAGCCAGAGGAAAACGAAACAAAAACACCGCTTTGGACAGATCGCTGGGGACTATGGATTATCATTATGCTGTTAGTCGTATCAATGGGCTATGTCGTTCCGTTAGTAGACTTAATTGTAAATGCACCACCAGGTTCGCCGCCAATTAAAACTTGGTAACGGACTAAACGGAGAGATAGCCAGTACCAAAGGGGCTATCTCTTTTCGTTTATCTAAATTCAGATAAAGCCTCCGGCGGATGTCACAGATTAAACCATGAGGGAGTGATCGATTATGATCCACAAGCGACATAATGTACTAGCGACAATCATCGTTCTACTCTTTGGCTTTGTTCTATTTTATGTAGGAACTGATCAGTTCAGTGCATTTACTGCGGAAACGGCGCGGGTGAATAAGTTAGTGGAGGAAAAACCGCAATTTCCTGATGTTACATTTGAAGATAGTAAGGGGCGCACTTATTCAATTGATGAATTTAAAGGAAAATATGTTTTCATTACATTTATTTATTCGATGTGCACAACAGTTTGTATTGATTTGGAAATGAATATGGACCAGGTATATGATTTAATTCCAAAAGAGTATATCGGAAAAGACATACAGTTTTTAAGTATTAGCTTTGACCCTGAACGCGATGATCCCGAAAGATTAGATATTTATAAAAATCTATTTACGAATAGTGATGGAGAACTATGGCGAATGGCAAGGATTAAGGATCAGAAGGAACTACAATTCTTGTTGGATGAGTTTGGGGTTATTGTAATTCCCGATGAATATGGAAACTTCGCGCATAATTCAGCATTCTATTTAGTTGACAGGCAAGGTACTTTAGCGGAGGTCTTAGATTATAAGAAGATTGAGGAAGCAGCGAATGCAGTCATCAAAATCCTTGATGAAGAAGCAGGTGTGTAGGCTATGAAACAATTTAAGTACGGTTTGGTACTCT
This sequence comes from Sporosarcina beigongshangi, assembly GCF_033485195.1. Classification (NCBI taxonomy): domain Bacteria; kingdom Bacillati; phylum Bacillota; class Bacilli; order Caryophanales; family Caryophanaceae; genus Sporosarcina; species Sporosarcina beigongshangi. The sequence goes on along the minus strand of NZ_JAWLIR010000008.1, from coordinate 153,437 downwards.
ATCTATTTTTAGTCCTTCCTCCGGTCGCAAATGTGTTGGAGTCAATTATGATTATGCATATGCATATGCAAATGCCGTTATTTGTTATGGCAGGTTTTTTAATGGCGAAGCTATTCCAACAAAAGTTTCCACGCTTCTTTGACAAATGGAATGGTAATGGGATACCTGGTATTTTGCTATTTTCTATCATTATGATGTATTGGATGATTCCCCGAACAATGGACGAAGCATTGACTATGCAAAGTATAGAGTTATTTAAGTTCATCAGTTTACCTTTTTTAGCGGGGATTCCCCTGCGCGATAGCTGGGGAAAAGTGAGCTTACTCATAAAAAAGATTGTCTTTACTAGTTTTACAATTGTCTTTTTAGCGATGGGGATATTGTATATTATGGCACCTGTTCAATTATGTAATAATTATTTACTAATTGAGCAAATCATACTTGGGTGGGGCTTTTTAACGACCTCCTTCGTAATGATTATTTACTTATTCTATTTCCGATTTACTGATCGATCACCAGGGGAAGTATAATGTCGATGAAAAGCTGATTGCATAAAGCGGTCAGCTTTTTGCATTCTAATTATCTATTGAATAGGTCGTTCTACTCGTATATAATGATAAATAACTATCTGGAAGATTCAGATAATTTAAATTGATAGTAGCAAAAAAATTATGCAGGGGGGAATTATTATGAAGAAGACAGGTCGTTTCTTGTTATTCGGAGTTCTTTTAGTTAGTTTAAGTGTTGTATTGTTTGGATGTGGGACAAAGGATTCAGGTTCATCAACGAATGTTGGGGGGGGAGAAGTTGAGGAAGATGCTGAAGGCGTTCGCAAGCTGACTGTTGGAACTGATGCAACGTATGCGCCGATGGAATCGATGGACGAAAAAGGGAATATTGTTGGGATTGACATTGATATTGTGAAAGCGATTGCAGAGGCGGCAGGCTTTGAAGTGGAATTTAAAAATATAGGATGGGAACCACTATTTCCAGCAGTAGATAACGGTGAAGTAGATTTTGCTGTTTCTTCCATAACGATTACAGAAGACCGTCAGAAAACATATGACTTCACAGATCCATATTTTAGCGCCAACCAACTTATTCTAGTTCCTGAAGATTCTTCAGTAGAAAATTTTGAAGACTTGAAGGATAAGCGTGTAGCTGTTCAAATTAATACAACTGGCCATATTGTTACAAAGGGCTTGTTAGGGGACACAAGCTCTAAAATTGTGGCAGCAGAAACTATGCCATTGGCGATTAGTGAAATGATCAACGGTAATGCTGATGCTGCTGTAGGGGATAATGCTGTTATTATCGATTACAAAGCTAATAATCCGAAAGTACAATTGAAAACAATTGAGGATGCTAGTTTTGAAAAAGAATTTTACGGATTAATGGTTAAAAAAGGGAATACAGAAATTGTAGAATTGTTGAATGAAGGAATTCAAATCATCAAAGACAACGGGAAATTGAAAGAAATCACAGGTTTTGATTTAGAGTAAAGAGCTCTCTACATCAAGCTGTGATAGGGGAGTGGTAGATTTGGATTTCTTAGATATACGTTGGGATATGTGGGGGATTATTTGGAATTATCGTGAATTATTTATTCGCGGGATCGGAATTACAGTATCACTCACGCTAATTAGTTACGTATTAGGGCTTATCTTAGGGTTATTCGTCGGTATGGGGAAGCTGTCAAAAAAGAAATGGCTGTACTATCCATGTAAGTTCTATGTAGACTTTTTCCGTGGGACGCCGTTGTTAGTACAAATTTTATTAATTCATACAGCGGTGATCCCGGGGATTTTCGGTCATTCCTTAGGCTATTTCACATCAGGGGTCATTGCGTTAACCTTGAATAGTGCCGCTTATAATGCGGAAATTATTCGTGCAGGTATTCAGTCGATTGAAAAAGGGCAGATGGAAGCGGCAAGATCCCTCGGTATGACAACAGTGATTGCGATGAAGAATATTATTTTACCGCAAGCTTTTCGCCGCATGGTCCCACCACTGGGGAATGAATTGATTGCCTTGTTAAAAGATTCATCATTATTGATGGTCATCGCAGCAAATGATATATTGTTTGCAGGTAAAGTTGTTGCTGGAGCTACGCTAAGATTTTGGGAGCCATATATTATGGTTGCGATTCTTTACTTATGCTTAACCTTTGTACTAGGGAAATTGATTTCGTATGTGGAAAAACGCTTTAGTAATAGTTATATCCCGATGCGAAGAAAAAGCTCTTTTTTATCACGGCGTTCTTGAAAGTAGGAAGGTGAATAAGATGATCAAGGTCCAAGGGTTAGTGAAATCATTTGGGAAGTTGGAAGTGTTAAAGGGCATTGATTATGAAGTGAGAGAAAAAGAAATTATTTGTGTCATTGGCCCAAGTGGTTCAGGAAAAAGTACTTTTTTGCGATGCATTAATTTGCTGGAGGATATTACGGCTGGGGAAGTTTTTATTGACGGTGTGAAGGTCAATGATCCCAAAACGGATATTAATGAGATTCGCAAAGAAGTGGGGATGGTGTTTCAGCAGTTTAACCTGTTTCCGCATATGCGCGTCATAGATAACATTACAATTGCTCCGAAAAAAATTAAAAAAATGAATGCGGCGGATGCTGAGACGCTCGCTCATCAATTGCTAAAAAAGGTCGGACTTGCGGATAAGGCGAATGTTTATCCCGAGCAATTATCAGGTGGTCAAATGCAGCGTGTTGCGATTGCTAGGGCTTTGGCTATGCAACCGAAAATCATGCTATTCGACGAACCAACTTCGGCACTTGATCCAGAGATGGTCAATGAAGTGTTAGATGTGATGAAGCAGTTGGCGCAGGAAGGCATGACAATGGTTGTTGTTACGCATGAAATGGGCTTTGCGAAAGAAATGGGCGACCGTGTGTTATTCATGGATGGCGGTTATCTAGTAGAAGAGGGAACGCCTGACCAGGTGTTCAATGCGCCGAAAAATGAACGGACGAAAGCATTTCTGAGCAAAGTACTGTAAGGGAAAGCCGTACTATTTCAAAATGATTTGAGATAGTATGGCTTTTTGGCGTCGTTGTTTCTATTAGGTGTAGCATTAAATGATTGATGAATAGGACAAGGTGGTTGTTAGGATGAAAAAATGGACGAGCGAAGTTGAGATTAATGCATCGATTGAGAAGGTGTGGCAGTTATTTGACGGTTCTTTAGAAAATATGCAAAAAATTATGCCGAAAGTTGTTGAAAACAAGCCAGTAACGATAACGGAGGAAAAGGTTGGAAGTATCTATTTGCAACAATATCAAGAAGGTAAGCGTGTGATGGAATACGAGGTAAAAACGTTAGAGTATAGCGATTCTGCGGACGCAAAAAAGATGAAAGCCGGTTTTACACTCGCTAACATGTTTGATATAACAGCACGCTACGAATTGACCAAAATTGATAATACTACAACCTTGTTTACCTATACAACGACAAATCGCCCATTAAAATGGTTTGTGAAATTATTTTTACTATTTGGCAATGATAAAGTGGTTGTTGAATTTGTACAACGCGTAAAAAAAGTCGCTGAATCGGAAAACTAAAGTGTGGTTGACGTAAACGAGCCATTCCATCATTGAGATAGAATGGCTTTTACATATCTACTTATTTGGGAATATAGCGCTATAGCGGGGACTATATATATGACTCGCACTGGATCAGTGATATAAGTAAATCTTCAAATCATCATGGTCATCAAGTGTAGCAAGTAAAATATCCTGTGCATTCACGTTAAAGATTGAAAATTTATTGTCCAACCATACATTATCTTTACCCGATTGATGTAATGCGTTGAAGTCGATTTTTCCTTCTTTAATGATTATGTTTGGAAATGAAAATGGCTTTTTGACCAATTGCATATCCTCTGGGGTCAGTGCTTGTAGCTGAGGCGACAGGAAAAATGAAATGGTACCATCCGGTTCCCATTGTGCTAGAGTAACCTGACTGACAGCCTCGATTTTTTCCTTGCGTAATTCTGATAATAAATGATCGATTGTGATTCTTGCTTTTGCTAAGCTTGCATAAATTATTTCACCATTTTTGATCAAGGGATAAGGGGGAGGCTCAAACCACTTTCTGAAAGTATTCCATTTTAAACTCAAAAACACGAAAAAAATATATAAAATAATTAATACTGTCGTTGTGATCAAGGATCCTTTCATTCCTAATTTTTCGTCTGATAACGGGTGCGCAAGAATATTTCCGAGTATTAAAGCAATGGTAAAATCAATGAGTCGTAACTGTGAAATCGATCGTGCACCCATCATTTTCGTTGCGATTAGCAGGAAGAAGAATGAAATAATTGCTCGCAAAATCCATTGGATGGACGTCAGTGTCTCTTGTCCATAAAAAAATCCATAGATCCTCACATCCCTAATGATTGTTAGATTTCAGTCATTAGTCTTTCCGATAATCCGAAAATTATGTGATGAAATGTGAGATGATTTCAAATGACAGGTTATTGTTATGAAAAATCTCTCACTACGTATGGCATCATGTACAATCGAGAAGAACTATTGCATGAAGAGAAGTCGATGCTATACATAAAGGTGATCAATTGGACAAATAGGATTTGAAGTTATCGAGGTATCGTGACAATAGTGGAAAAGAGAGAAGGTGGAACAATGATTCGGACGATAGGACTTACACATAACGATGAATTTATTTTTGATTTTCCATTGGCCGAAATATCGACCCATTCATTGAAGTGGTACTGGGTGGATTTTGATCAGCCAGATACCGATGAGGAATTGATGCTTCATTCGGTCTTCAATTTTCATCCGCTTGCTATCGAAGATTGCCTACATCGTTTACAACGGCCGAAGCTAGATTACTATGATGAGTATGCATTCTTTGTACTGCATTCCCTACGTCATGACGATTTAGCAGCTGAAGAGTTAAATCTGTTTCTTGGTAAAAATTTTGTTGTGACGTTTCATTACGAGGATATACAAGAATTGACGCAAGTACGCGAAAAGATTGTGCACAATACGAAAAAGTGGGATCGGGATCATGTGTTTACTGCCTATCAAATCATTGATCAAGTCGTCGATCACTATTTCCCCATCCTTTATAAAATTGAAGACCATTTGAATGAAATCGAAGATCAGCTGTCGCCAACAACCGTTCATTTGTCAATGGATTATGTCTTTGAAGTTCGTAGTGACTTGTTGCGTTTACGGCGTACGATTTTTCCGATGCAGGAGCTTTTATATCGAATGCTCTATTCAGAGCGATTAGGCTTAACTTCAAATGAGCGAGCTTATTTCACAGATATTTACGATCATTTGCTGCGGTTAGGAGAAATCATAGAAGCGAATCGTGAACTAACGGCTGATATAAGGGATAGCCAGCTATCCATCAATTCGAATCGGATGAACAGTATTATGATGACCTTGACAATTATTTCGTCCATCTTTATCCCGTTAACATTCATAGCTGGTGTGTATGGGATGAATTTCGATTACATGCCGGAATTGCATTGGCGTTATGGCTATGGAATTGTCCTTGGAGTTATGCTCATGATAGGAGTAGCTATGGGGATGTTCTTTAGAAGCAAGGGATGGTTGCGCATATTTAAGTCTTAATCATCATTCCGGTTGTAAAAATAAATGCCATTGCATCCGTTTGAGATGTAATGGCATTTTTACTAGTATGGGAACATCTTTATTCGTCACTCACCATTTTTTATACGGCAAAAACTTACCGTCTAATGTGACAACGACACGATCGCCAGCAGGGTCTTCTTTTTTATCGATATCCATTGTGAAGTCGATTGCGCTCATAATGCCATCGCCAAACTTTTCGTGAATGACACCTTTGATAGTAGTACCATACACTTGCAAAATTTCATGGAAGCGATAGAGCAACGGGTCGACTGGAACACTTTCATCCAATGAACCTTTTAATGGGATTTGTTGCAGTGAAGCTGAAATGGATGCATCTAATTCTAGTAAGTTTACTAATTTATCGGCTTCTTCAGCACTCATCGTTGCCTGTCCCATAATTGCGGAGGCTGTCCAAACAGGGTGGCGTCCAACAGCTGCTGCAATCGCGTCGAACGTTAATCCTTTATCCCTTTTTGCTAATAAAATCGCTTCTGTTGCCATTTCTTTAGAAATATTCGTCATGGAAATTAGCTCCTTTGCTAGTAGAGGATTTGTTACTACTAGTTTACCATTTTGATAATTGTGGAAGCCATTCATTCGAGTGAAATGTGCATTTTAAATATAGATTTAGGGCGGAATTGTGACTTAGACCTTATTAGCTAAGTTCAAACGTTTGTATTGCCTCATATTTTGGTGATTGATTAGGATGTACAGCAAAAAGTGAAAATGACTCGACCGGCACTTCAATCGGGTGGATCTTCTTCTTTTGAATCGAAGAAGCCTCTGTCGTTTTACGTTTTTTGGCAATGGTGATATGGGGAGTGAAACGCTCTGAAATCGATTTCTCCAATTGTTGGGCAACGCTGTGCTCAATCTCATGCTGTAGAGAGGATAGAGTGATTGATTGTTCAACTGATAAATAGACTACGCGTGGGCCAGATGCAGCACCGAAATACGATAATCCGTTTACGGTGATAGGAAATGCACGATGTTGTACAGCAATTTTAGCAAGTCTACTCTTTAGCGAGGGTAGATGCTCATCCGACACCGCACCTAAATAAAGCAATGTCACATGTAAATCCTCCACATGTGGGATTACTTTATAAGCTGTCTCAAGTTGATATTTCATTTTAAACAATTCAACAGTGTCTTTAAAGGTTGATGGAATGGGAATCCCAATGAAATAATGTTGTTGCAAAAAAATACCTCCCAAGTTTAGAATTTTTTTTTTGGATAGGATAGCATATTGTTCGATATGTTGATATAATCTATATTATTAGAAAAATGAATTCCGCAAATCGCAATTAGGAAGGAATATCATTTAAGCTATCTAATTGAGCTTATCTTGGTATTCCTTTTTAGTACCAATTGATTGGAATGAAAAATAGGAAAAGGGAGATGCAACATCATGGGAAAACACATAATCGACATTACATTAAGTGAAACAAAAAAGCAAAAACCGTTATCCGATCAATTGGAATTTGGAAGAGTATTTACAGACCATATGTTTATTGCGGATTACACGGAAGGGCAAGGCTGGGGTGGGCATCGAATCGTTCCCTATGCACCGATTGCATTAGATCCAGCGGCTACTGTTTTTCACTACGGTCAATCTGTATTTGAAGGCATGAAAGCCTATGTAGGTAAGGATGGTAAGGTTCTCTTATTCCGTCCAGAGGAAAATATGCGTCGTATGAATCTGTCATGTGATCGCTTATGTATGCCTCAATTTACGGAGCAAAGTGCAATTGAAGCATTGGAGGAACTGTTAGTCATTGATAAAGAATGGATTCCTACAGCCGAGGGTACATCATTATACATACGCCCATACATGATCGCAACTGAGCCTTATTTAGGTGTAGCACCAGCGAGAAAATATCAATTCGTTATTATTCTTTCCCCAGTTGGATCGTATTATAAGGAAGGTATTCACCCGGTTAAAATTTTGGTTGAAGATGATTATGTGCGTGCGGTTGCAGGCGGAACTGGGATGGCGAAAACGGCTGGTAACTACGCATCTGGTTTAAGAGCGCAGGAAATTGCTGATCGAAAAGGCTATTCTCAGGTGCTATGGTTGGACGGAGTGGAACGAAAATATATTGAAGAAGTGGGTAGTATGAACGTCTTCTTTAAGATTAACGGCGAAGTAATAACACCTGCTTTGAATGGTAGTATTTTAGAGGGAATAACGAGAAAATCGATTATCCAGCTATTAAAGCATTGGGATATTCCGGTCATTGAGCGTAAAATTTCGGTTGAAGAAATTTACGAAGCAAACCGTGCAGGCACTTTAGAGGAAGCATTCGGAACTGGGACGGCAGCTGTCGTATCTCCGATTGGTGAGCTGAATTGGCGTGATGAAAAGCTAGTCGTTAATAACGGCGATATTGGCAGTTTATCGGAAAAACTATATAACGAGTTAACGGGTATTCAGTACGGTAAAATAGCAGATCCATTTGATTGGGTTGTTGAAGTTGTAGAACCGGCTAAGGCGTGATGAATATTGGACGAAAAGGGTAGCTCCATAGGGGGCTACCCTTTTGTTGTGCCAGTCGTTGGGTGAATTGCATATAGTAATGATGCATCTATAGGCAAAATGGAAGGGGATTACGTGGACAAATCATCTGAAAATGACAGGCAGATTGTCGCTGGAAATAGCAAGGATCGGCAGTTGGAACAGTATCGTGTGGATAACTTTGGCAAGAAGATGACGACCAATCAAGCGATGAAAGTTTCGAATGACGAGGAGTCGTTAAAAGCAGGGGTGCGCGGTCCGACGTTAATGGAGGATTTTCATTTCCGGGAAAAAGTGACGCATTTTGACCATGAACGAATTCCGGAGCGAGTTGTTCATGCGCGAGGATATGCGGCGCATGGGGAATTTGAATTGTATAAGTCGATGAAGGAATTTACAACAGCGGGATTTCTACAGGAACCTGGAACGATTACGCCTGTATTTACTCGTTTTTCGAATGTTGTAGGTAGCTCAGGATCGGCAGACACCGTACGGGATGTTAAGGGGTTCGCTGTAAAGTTTTATACGGAACAAGGGAATTATGATCTTGTTGGTAATAATATTCCGGTGTTTTTCATTCAGGATGGATTGAAGTTTCCAGATTTGATTCATGCAATTAAGCCTGAGCCCCATAATGAAATACCGCAAGCTTCCTCCGCACATGATACATTTTGGGATTTCGTTGCTAACAATCAAGAATCAGCACATATGATTATGTGGCTAATGTCAGACCGAACAATTGCAAAAAACTTTCGCATGATGGAAGGATTCGGCGTTCATACTTTTCGATTTGTCAATGCACAGGGAATATCTAGATTTGTGAAGTTTCACTGGAAGCCTTTGCTTGGCGTCCATTCACTTGTGTGGGATGAAGCACAAAAAATATCTGGTAAAGATCCTGACTTCCAACGACGTGATTTATGGGAGTCCATTGAACATGGCAATTTTGCTGAGTATGAGCTTGGCGTCCAAATGATCAATGAAGAAGACGAATTCATGTTTGATTTTGATATTTTGGATGCGACGAAACTATGGCCAGAAGAGATTGTCCCTGTTCAGATATTCGGCAAGATGACGCTAAATCGCAATGTAGATAATGTTTTTGCGGAAACAGAGCAAGTGGCTTTTCATCCTGGCAATGTAATCCCGGGCATTGATTTTACGAATGATCCGCTCCTGCAAGGAAGGCTGTTCTCTTATTTGGATACGCAGCTGATTCGACTTGGGGGACCAAACTTCACGGAAATTCCGATTAACCGCCCTGTTTGTCCATTTCATAACAATCAACGCAATGGGTACAGCCGGCAAACGATTAATGTTGGGCAAATCAGCTATCATAAAAATTCGCTTGCGGATAACACACCGTCGACATCTACGGCACAAGAAGGCGGATTTGTTCATTATGCAGAAAAAGTAGAGGGGCGTGTCATTCAAGCACGCAGTGAGTCGTTTAAGGATTTCTTTTCACAGGCGAGGCTTTTCTGGAACAGTATGTCGCCTTGGGAGAAGCAGCATATTATTGATGCGTTCACCTTCGAAGTTGGCAAAGTGAAAAGCAGGAGTGTCCGTCAGCAGGTAGTCGATATGTTTGCACATGTGGATAGGGAGATGGCAACGCTGATTGCAGAAGGCGTTGGCGTAAACCCACCAACTGCCGAACAGTCTACTGTCACAGCGTCATCACCAGCGCTGAGTCAGGCTAATACGCTACACGTGCCGCAGACGCTGAGGGTTGGTGTGCTAATCGGTAATGATTTTAATGGTGCGGAAGTGAAGGCAGCTGTGCGGACGTTTAGGGATTATGGAGTCACGGTTGATATTGTTGGTGAAAAGTTAGGGACTGTGCAAGGGGCAGATGGGCTAAAAGTAATGGTAAATGAGACGTTTTTGACGACGGATCCTGTGTTGTTTGATGCATTGTATGTTGTGGGCGGAACTGCGACTAATCAAGCAAAGTTTAACTATGATATTGAGTATTTTATTGATGAGGCATTTAAGCATTTCAAGCCGATTGGTTTTGCAACAACAGGTTTGCCATTTTTTGAAGCATCGGATGCAAAAGCAGGGCCGGGCATTGTCTTTGCGAGCGATAATCCAAATTTTGATCAAGAATTTGTGAAGGCAATTGCGCAGCAGCGGTTTTGGGATAGGCAGGTTTATTAGGGAGGAATGCAGTTCAATTCCTCCCTAATAAAGTCTCCGGCGGATGTCACGGATTAAAAGAAATGCCGCCCTAAGTAGGTATTTGGGGCGGTGTTTCTTTATCTCGCTAAAGAGTCTGAAAATGATGTATACTGGATTGTATATGAAAAAAAGGAGATGATTCAATATGATAACAACACTAATTTTCGATTTAGACGATACATTACTATGGGATAAAAAAAGTGTGGCGACGGCGTTTCGGAAGACGTGTGAACGGGCGGCGCAGGTGCATGCTGCTGTTGATCCGGTAGAGCTTGAAGAAGCGGTTCGGGCAGTGGCAAAGGATTTATATGCTGCATATGATACATATGAGTTTACAAAAATGATTGGCATTAATCCATTCGAAGGGCTTTGGGGTACGTTTGACGACGCTGCGGAATCCTTTCAGAAGATGAAGGAGATTGTGCCAGGGTATCGCCGCGAAGCATGGACAAAAGGATTGCAAAGGCTTGGAATTAAGGATATTGAGTTAGGTAGTGAGTTGGCGGAATTATTCCCTGCGGAGCGGAAAAAGTATCCTTTCTTATACGAAGAAACGTTTAGTGTGTTAGATAAGTTAAAGGGTGCCTATCAACTTGCATTATTAACGAATGGCTCGCCGAGCTTACAGCAGACAAAGCTAGAAATTACGCCTGAAATTGCTCCTTATTTTGACCATATCGTCATTTCGGGTGCATTCGGTAAAGGGAAGCCGGACGTGTCAATTTTTCATCATGTACTAGAAACTTGCGGTGTCACAGAAGGTGAAGCGTTGATGATTGGTGATAATTTGATGACGGATATTTTAGGTGCGTCACACGTAGGGATGCGCTCGGTTTGGATTAACCGAGAAGGTATGGAGCTGGCAGAGGGCAGCACGCCGACGTATGAGATTGATAATTTGGAGAAGCTGTTCCCAATTTTAGAGACGTTAACGAAGGAGGAGGCCATCCGATAAGGAGGCTTCTTTTTTTATGAGGGTATTCGCGGACTGTCAGAGTAATTTGGTGAACTGTAAGGGTCATTCGGTGAACTGTAAGAGAAAACGGTAAAACTATAAGAGAAAGTACCGAAACTGTAAGAGTATTCGCGGACTGTCAGAGTAATTTGGTGAACTGTAAGGGTAATTCGGTGAACTGTAAGAGAAAACGGTAAAACTGTAAGAGAAAGTACTGAAACTGTAAGAGTATTCGCGGACTGTCAGAGTAGTTCAGTGAACTGTAAGAGAAAACGATTAAACTGTATGAGCAGGTATTGAAACTGCAAGAGTATTCGCGGGCTGTCAGAGTAATTCGGTGAACTGTAAGAGACAACGGTAAAACTGTAAGAGAAAGTACAGAAACAGTAAGAGTATTCGCGGACTGTCAGAGTAATTCAGTGAACTGTAAGAGAAAACGATAAAACTGTATGAGCAGGTATTGAAACTGCAAGAGTATTCGCGGGCTGTCAGAGTAATTCGGTGAACTGTAAGAGAAAACGATTAAACTGTATGAGCAGGTATTGAAACTGCAAGAGGATTCGCGGGCTGTCAGAGTAATTTGGTGAACTGTAAGAGAAAGTGATAAAACTGTATGAGAAAGTACTGAAACTGCAAGAGTATAGACGGACTGTCATGGAAATCTATGATTCTACGCCAATACCTAATTCAACCCCATAAAACCCCACTTCATCGCCCAAAAGCATTCTTGGGGATGAAGTGGGGTTTTTCGATCAACACAAATTAAAGATCAATTGCAATTACATCATAAATATCTTCAAGCTCTTTTAATCGTTCGACGTTTGTTTTTTCTACATGATGATCGACAGTTAGCATCATGATTGCATTGCCGCCAACTGTTGACCGGCCAACTTGCATTGTTGCGATATTGATATTCTCGACGGCGAGCAATGTGCCAACGCGTCCTATTGCACCTGGTTGGTCCTTATGCTTGATGAACAGTAGGTGACCCTCAGGACTAATATCTACCAGATTATCGTCGACTTTGACGATACGAGCGCCTAGTCCGTTTAGTAGCGTTCCAGAAACGCGCCGCACGCCGCTTGCTGTTGTCACTTCAACAGTTACCAGGTTAGAGAAGCCTTTTGTCGTAGATGTCTTGTGTTCATTCACCTTGATACCAAAACGCTCTGTCAAAAACTTAGCATTGACGTCGTTAACATGGTTGCCTAGGTTACGTGTTAGCAAACCTTTCAAAGTGTTGCGTGTCAATGGACGAACGTCCGACTCAGCAAGATCACCAGAGTAGTAAATGTTCACTTCTTCAATTACTTTATTAGATAGACGAGATAAGAAAATCCCAAGTTTTTCTGCCAAGTCAAAGAAGGGCTCAATTTTAGCCAATACTTCCTTCGATACGGACGGTAGATTCACGGGATTGCGAACCGTACCTCCACTGAAGAAATTGACAACGTCGCGGCTGACATCGATTGCGACGCTTTCCTGTGCTTCGATTGTGCTTGCGCCTAAATGTGGTGTCGCAATGACTTCTGGCAATGTCAGTAGCTTGTGACCGACAAACGGCTCTGTTTCAAAGACGTCGAGTGCAGCTCCTGCTACTTTCTTCGCAACAATTGCATCGTACAATGCGTCTTCGTCGATAATACCACCGCGTGCACAGTTCACAATTTGCACGCCGTCCTTCATAATTTCAAATGCTTCTTTATTAATCATATGCTTTGTTTCTTTCAATAAAGGTGTATGGACGGTAATGAAATCAGCTGCTCTAAGCACTTCTTCGACTGTACCTAACGTGATACCCATTTTCTTCGCTTTTTCCTCTGTTAAAAATGGATCGTAAGCAATGACGCTCATTCGTTGTCCTTTCGCCCTTGCAGCTACTTCTGCACCGATTCGTCCAAGGCCAACAACACCGAGTGTTTTATTTTTTAATTCCACGCCGATGAATGATTTACGATCCCATTGCCCATTTTTTAATGAATTAAAGGCTTGTGGGATTTTACGAGCGAGTGACATAAGCATAGCGATTGTATGTTCAGCTGCTGAGTTTGTATTGCCATCAGGAGCGTTGACAACGATAATTCCTCGCTCCGTTGCGGCATCTAAGTCGATATTATCAACGCCAACACCTGCACGTCCAATGATTTTTAGATTAGTTGCTTTTTCGATGATTCCGCGTGTGACCTGTGTTTGGCTTCGGACGATTAATGCATCAAACTTTTCGATTTTTTCAGCGAGTTGTTCTGGTGTATTTGTTGTATCTATGACAATATTAAAACCTTCTGCTTGTCGTAATGGAAAAATACCGTCTTCACTTAGTGGGTCACTGATGAGTATATTAAAAGCCATTTAAACCAACACTCCTTCATTTACATAGATTTGTTGTGCCGCCGCAACGCCTGTGCCTAATGTAATTTGTTTGCCGACTTTGAGTAAGCCGATTTCAATCATACTAATCGTCTGAAGAACGTCTGCTGGCGAGCAATAGCCCATATGACCAACACGGAATATTTTGCCGCTTAAATGCTGTTGTCCGCCTGCTACTGTGAGCCCGAACTCTTGTTTAACTACTTTTCTGAATGCCTCAGCGTCAAAGTCCTCTGGTTGAACAGCCGTTACAGTAGGAGCAGCGTCGGCGTCAGTTGTTAATAAAGGAATACCGAGTGCTTTGAAAGCTGCACGTGTCATGTTCATCATTAATGTATGTCGCGCATACACTTGCTCCAAGCCTTCTGCCGCAATCAATTCAAGCACTTGCTGTAAGCCGAATAATAAAGAAACGGCCGGTGTAAAAGGTGTTGCATCATTTTGAAGATTATCACGGTATTTTGTGAGATCTAAGTAAAAGCCTCGTTTTGTATTTGATTCGATAACAGTCCATGCACGTTCACTTGCTGCGACGAACGTCAGACCAGCCGGTAGCATAAATGCTTTCTGAGAGCCCGTTACCATAATGTCGATTCCCCAAGCATCCATTTCTGTTTGCACACCGCCGACACAAGATACGCCATCGACGACGATGAGCGCATCTGATACTTCGCGGACTGCCGTTGCTAGCTCGTGGACAGGATTCAAAATACCTGTAGAAGTTTCGCAATATGTAGAGAAGACAGCTTTAATCGTTGGATTCGTCTGTACATATTGTTTAACGTCTTCTGCCTGGAGTGCTTGACCCCATTTCACATCTAAGCGATGGACTTTAATGCTATACGCGTTACAAATTTTCGTGAAACGATCACCAAATGCCCCTGTGACAACAACGAGTACTTCATCGCCTGGCTGAACGATATTGACAACAGCTGCTTCTAAGCCTGCTGTTCCACTGCCTGTAATGACTGCAACATCTTGTGTTGTACCAAAGATTTGTTGAAGGCCAGGTTTGACAGACTTCACTATAGCTGACACTTCTTTCCCACGGTGCCCAAGCATTGGTTGGCTCATCGCTCGTTGCACACTTGGCGGAATCGGACTTGGTCCTGGAATTCTTAGAAACTGTTGATCTTGTAACATACTGTTCTCCTCCTAATGAATGGTTTTATTAATAAAAATCAATTACGCCTCGGCGTAATTGCGTCTGGATTTTGAATTGAGCAAGCTCGATTAATTCCTTTCAAAATCCGTGACATCCGCCGGAGGCTTTATTTTTATTCAGCAGGAACTTGAACTTCTGCTGAATAAAAATAAAAAAAGCCTTCCGTCCCTTACAAATAATTGTAAGGGGCGAAAAGCTAGATTAGCTCACGCGGTACCACCCTGATTTACTGTCAGCAACTATATACACAATCTGACAGTCTTCGTTAGCATGCTTAACGGGCATGTGGCGGATTGGCTTACTGCAAATTTCAGCCTCTCAATTCCGAAGTGCTACTTTACGTTGAAATCACTGATTCACACCATCCATCAGCTCTCTTAAGATTTCATCACTTAAAGCCTGTCTTCATCATTACATTTTGAATTGTTATTGAATTTAGAACTTATCATAACAAATGAAAAACAAATGTCAAGCATCTATTTCACTTTAATGCGCTAAAACATTAAAAAAGTTTTTTGTAAGCGCTTTAAACGGAAAATATTCGAAAAAACGAATGTTAGAGTCGGATTGGTAGAGGAATTTTGTTAGGAGCGGTATCATTTTATATGACAATGAATTAAGGAGTGAATTCAAATAAAGACATTCAATTCGATTCCATTATCTGTGTTGGATCTTGCACCTATCAATGTGGGAAGCAATGCCACGCAGTCGTTTAAAAATAGTGTTGAACTTGCGCAACATGTAGAGAGCTGGGGATTTAATCGCTACTGGCTAGCTGAGCATCATAATATGCCGGGCATCGGCAGTTCCGCCACATCTGTACTGATTGGACATATTGCTGGTGCAACGAAAAAAATTCGTGTTGGCTCTGGAGGCATCATGTTGCCAAATCATGCACCGCTTGTCATAGCAGAGCAATTCGGTACGCTTGAATCAATGTATCCAGGGAGGATTGACTTAGGATTAGGACGTGCTCCTGGCTCAGATCAAGCTACAGCCTATGCGTTACGCCGTACTTTACAAAGTACTGGTGATGATTTTCCGGAACAGTTGGCTGAGCTACAAGCGTATTTTGAGCCGAATCGCGTCGCCCGTGTTCGCGCATTCCCTGGCGAAGGACTCGATATACCAATTTGGTTACTCGGTTCAAGTGGTTTCAGTGCACAGCTTGCCGCGCAGGAAGGCTTGCCATTTTCCTTTGCCAGCCATTTTGCACCGGCCTATGTATTACAGGCTTTGCAGCTGTATCATCAAAACTTTAAACCATCGAAATTTTTGCAAATACCTTACGCGATGCTTGGCATAAATGTCATTGCTGCAGAGACGGATGAAAAAGCTCACTGGCTGGCAACTTCACAACAGCAGCAATTCCTGAGTTTAACAAGAGGTATGCCAACACAATTACAACCACCAATCGATAACATTAACGAGGTATGGTCAGCGCAAGAGCGAGCCTCTGTTGAGCAAACCCTCGATCCACGTTCAACAATTGTCGGTAGTCCCGAAACGGTTAAGCGGAAATTGGAGAGCTTTATTCAAGAAACGAAGACCAATGAGTTAATTATTAATTCGCAAATTTTTGATCAGCAAGCTCGTTTACGCTCCTATGAAATTATTGCAGAGATGATGGACTGAAATATCAAATACAAAGCCCACAAGTCGTCATGGCCTGTGGGCTTTGTACTATTTTCCATTGTCTTGTCGTTCCCAAATCCGAAGCGAAGGATATGGATCGAAAGCCCACTCGGTTCGACCATTATTTTTGTACATGCCATAATGGAGGTGGGGAGGGAATCGACCAGATGTGCCTTCCTTGCCATAACCGGAACTACCGACAAACCCGATGATGGTCCTTGGCTCAACGATATCACCCACTTTGATGTCCTTATTGAAATAAGCTAAGTGGGCAAAGTAGTGGTACGTATTATGATTATCACGAATACCGACGCGCCAACCGCCAAATTCATTCCACCCCATTATTTCAATAACACCGTAGGATGTAGCTCGAACGGGAGTCCCATATCCTGCAAAAATATCGGTCCCTTCATGAATTCTTCTGCCGCCCCATCCTCTACTCGCACCCCATGTTCCCCTATAGCTATAATCGTAATTCGTGGGGACGGGAAAGGCATGCTCGTCCAATTCTAAGGTTTCAAAATGCTGGTACAATTTGGCGATCGTCATAATTTGGGTAACAGTTTCTTCTCGTTTATAATAATCCCATAATGCCAATTTGAAATCTTCTTCCTCTTGACCATATCCACTTAAAAAGGTTGTCATTGCAGAAAGCACGTCTTGGGGGTTATCTGAATCAGCAATGCCATCACCGTCTCCGTCCTGCCCTCTACCGTTAAAGAAAGCGATAGATGCGGGAGAAGTATCTGTTTTGTTAGGATTCAGTTCCCCAGCCCAAAACTCGTCAGCGTATTGAATAGCAATAGGTCCATCTCTGCTAGGAATATCATTGCGTACTTGTTGGATATTGCGCTCAAATTGATCAATAGCGGCTAAGTAGAACCAAGGAACAGTGATGCTGTCAAATTGTAAATACAGCTGCATGCGTTGTTCGTTTGTCGTTACTTCTTTGGCTACAACAACTGTATAAAACAGAAAGGATAACATGATGATATACGTTGGTAACAACAACCAGTGGCGCACGAAAAACCCTCCTTTAATACGTCTATATAGAATTCCCTAAACGGAATTTTTTATGACTACAAATTTTTCGAAGTGAAATTCACTGAAAATATGAACGAATCGTTCGGGTAATGATACAATTAAAATGCGTTAAATAATTAACTAACAGGAGTGATGACAAATGGAAAAACTACAGTCGATAGAACAATTTGAACAGCTGAAAAATGAGGAGCGCATAATTTTTATGTTTTCTGCGAATTGGTGCTCGGATTGCCGCGTGATTGAGCCGATTTTACCTGGTATTGAAGCGGATTACCCAGAGTATACTTTTATCGAAGTGGATCGCGATGAGTTTATTGACTTATGTGGAGAGCTCGATATTTTTGGTATTCCAAGTTTTCTAGGATTCCATAGTGGTGTAGAAGTCGGACGGTTTGTCAGCAAGGATCGCAAAACACAGGCAGAGATTGAGGAATTTATTAATAGTCTTACAGCATAATATAAGGAAATAGGTTTTGAAATTGTACGATCCATTAGTGTACAAGGGGATTTGTGGATGAAGCCGATAATTGGAGTTACACCAGATGTGGAGAAAGATGATAAGCACTTTCTAAGAAATGATTATATGCAGGCAATAATCCGAGCAGGGGGATTGCCTTTCATTATCCCGATAGGTCATCGTGAAGACATTGCTCAAGTGGTTAGTCTATTGGACGGTCTTCTTTTGACCGGCGGAAATGATATTAATCCAATATTGTTCAATGAAGAACCTCACGCACATCTGGGAGAAGTTTCACCAAGCAGAGATTTGTTTGAACTCGAGCTGGCGCGACAAATGCTTACTGTGGATAAACCGATTTTAGGTATTTGTAGGGGTCTTCAATTGTTGAATGTTGCAGCAGGAGGAACGTTATATCAGGACATTCATCAACAAAACACGGGACCTATTCTTCAACATATACAAAAAGCACCTGATGCTTATACTTCCCATTTTATTCAATTGGAAAAGGGCAGTTTACTGGAGGGAATTGCGGGGAGTGAACGCATTCAAGTGAACTCATTTCACCATCAAGCATTGAAGGACGTATCCACGGTGTTCAATGTTTCTGGTAGTGCGAGCGATGGCATTATCGAAGCAGTTGAAAGTATAGATAAAAAATTTGTCCTTGGTGTTCAGTGGCACCCTGAATTATTAGCTACAAAAGGGGATGCGGTTTCTCTGCGGATTTTTGATAGGTTTGTAGGTGCATGCGTAAATAAGAACAGCTGATTTACTCAGCTGTTCTTATTTAGATAGTTCAACATTTTTTCTGGAAAGTCAGTAAAAATAGCCGAGATACCGATATTTTGTAATGCCTTGGCGTATTGTTCTTCATTGACGGTGAAAGCACGTACTGCAGTACCGACTTCTAATGCTTGTTGAATAGATGGGCGAAGTGCTGTTGGAAAAAATAAATGCAGTGCATCCGCAGGAATGGCGCGAATATAATCGAGTGGTTCCACCAAAACTTCCATGAATAAAGCAGCCGTTTCTAAACGTGGTGCCAATTGTTTTGCAGTTCGGATAGCTCCATGATCAAAAGAAGACAAGACGACCCGTGTCTCGATTTTCATCTCTTCAAGCATTTCAATTACTTTCTCCACCATGCCCTCATATGGAAAAATATCCGATTTTAGTTCAATATTCAAATGATGTGTTGTATGGGCAAACAGTTGAAGTACTTCGTATAAGGTTGGAATCGTTTGTCCATTGAAATTTGGAGAAAACCAGCTACCAAAATCAAAGGACTTCAGTTCTGCAAGTGTCATGTCTTTGACGAATCCCGTTCCGTTTGACGTCCGATCAATTGTTTCATCATGGATGACGACAAGTTCGGTATCTTTTGTTAGATGGACATCAAATTCAACGCCGTGTACGGGAAGACGCGCAGCTTCAGTGAAAGCGGCGATTGTATTTTCAGGGTGTGTGCCAGATGAACCGCGGTGTGCGTAAATATCCATAGGTGAACCACCTTTTCTTTTTCGTTTATTGTAATACGTGTTAAAAAGCGAAGCAAATAACCATTGGAAAAGGGATGCTCTCAATTTGAGAACACCCCTTTATTTGGTCGGTAACATTTAAGTTTTGAATGTAATTTTTCATCCCGAATGTTCGGGGAATAATTTCCATAGAAAGGATAAGCTTTCAGTGCCGCGGTCATTGTTCCACTGGGTGTTCTCTAACCTAAGCAACGCAAACCCTACCTACTTTTGCGTCCTTGCGACCCTATAGTCGCGCCAGTGTGAATAAGTATTCTCAAAAACATTTGTAGAATGCCAGATATTCAAGTCTTGACAGTTACCTATTTGTTAACTGATTGACTATAGCACGAAGAGTTCAGTTTGTCAAATGAAATCGAGAAATCAATACCATTCACTCAGCTGTTCTTCTTCTGCTATGGCTTGCAAATCATCGGCAGTAATTGTGAATACTTGATAATCGGAACGTTCAGCATAGCTTTCAGCTGCTTTCTTGATAAATTTTGGTGAGCCATCGTTCTCTTCATCATAAATAATCAATATTCCATCGGAATTACGCATGAAAAACTTATCTTTTTCGATAAATTGCCATGGGGCTTCATAGGGTCTTTTCGTGAGACTTGTATGGTAATCGGCAAGGGCAACAATCCGGTGATACGTTTCTTTTTTCATGTCATTCCAATTTTTCTCTTGTTCAAGGAAAGGAGTGATAACAGCATATTTCAATTCGGTGTATTCTTTTTTTAAGTCGATAACCACTTCTGCAGCCCATAATTCAGTGCCTAACTGTCCACTGATAATAACCCACTCTAATCCTTCATCGATTAAGGCGACAAGTCGTTTTTCTAATGCTTTTTTAATAAAACGAATACCGGGGTGTTTATCATCAAATATGCCAAGCTCATGCTGTTTATACCCTGTGACAACTAAGCGTTTTACGATATTGTTTCACCTCCGACAATTATATAAAGTTAGAAAAATCAGCTTCCAATAGGAAACCGATTTTGATTGTTGAATGAACCTTTATGTTACCAGAAATAGAATGCTATCAGATAGTACTTCTACTTTATTATTCAACTTTCGAAATCTGTCCACTGACGCCAAAAATTTTTACCTCATCAATTTCTAAAGTGAGCTGTTCTATTTTCTGTTCCAATGAATGAAGGGCGAGAAGTTTGGTAGCCAATTTTTCTTCGTATTCCAACGATTGACTAAGTAATTTTTTAATTTGTGCATCGACTTGCAAAAATGTTTCAGTGTTAATCGGAGGTTCGCTATTCTGGGCTATTAGCTTGTCGTTTTCTTTTTGTAACAGCGATAATTCAAATTGAAGTTTAGCAATTATATTATTTTTAGCTTCTATCTCTTGTAGTACATACTGTTTATCTTGAGTAGACTCAGAATGTTCTTTATTTGCTTGCGCTAATTGATTGATTAGTGGTAGAAGTGGTTTCGTTGCATTTTGAATATGGTTCATCAGTCTATATTCAAGCTGTTTAAGCATCATTGAGGTGCTTTCGGTTTGTTGTAAAGCATCGATAGTTTCTAACTGCTTTTTACTTTGTATTTCATGCAAGTGTATACGTTCCTTATAATCACTCGTCCGTTTGACCAACTCTTTATTGAGTCTAAATAAATTCTCGGTAAGCTCATTTTTTTCTGCTGTTAATTGTTCATTGTCATAGGTTAATTTTTCTGCAAGGGAGTAATAATAATCGCTTTGAACTTTGTTCACTTCATTTTTATATTTAGCCAATTCCGCCCTTAAATAGATAATTGTTTGCTCAAGCTGATGTAAGCTGTTTCGTCTAGTGTTCTCACTAATCATGTTTATACCTCCAATCTTAGATGTTACCGAGGCAAATGCTGGATTAGGATCTTTCTTTAAGAAACGTGATAATCGCTTCAAACTCCTTTTGATTATCTGTGATAATTTGTTCTAGTACTTCTATCATTTTTACTTGTGAATCATCTGATGCTCTTTGTTTTGTATTGTTCAGTAGATGGTTCATCAACATATCCAACGTTTCTTTTTCCAAAAAAATAAAGCTGTTATCAGTTTCCGGGTTATCTTTTTTTCGGTCATGCAGTTGGTCTTTCATAAACTGCCGAATAACTTGCTCATCTTCAGTTAGATTACTCATTCTCCCGCCTCCTGCATAGGAATGGTGCCGTTGAGATTGATGGGATTAATGACAGCAATGCCTTCCTTCATCTGATCGCTATACGTAACCCCCATAATACTTCCGGCATAGGATTTTGTAGGAGTCCATTTAATCTGGAAATTTGAGAACGAAATGGTTTCATAGGGTTCAATAGAAGCATTCCCCATAGGTCTCAGCCAAAATTCCTCTGTATTTGTTTGTTCATTTATGCGCTCCCATTCGCTCGCATTTTTCAAAGATTGCTTGAAATTTTCATGAACATAGCGTCCAGAGAATGAGAAAGGGGACTCCGTGGGGACTTTTATGCAAATATAGGGATTTGTAATTGGTTGACTACCTAAATTATGTACGTGGTAAGAGCCGAGGCATAGGCTCTCTTGTTCTAGGTTATGGGAAATATTTAAAGAATAAGTAAAGTAGCTTATGATATTTAATTTGCTGGAATCATTTGGTCCATCTATTAATTTTTTAATTTCAATTAAGTAGGATTTTGTTTGTTGATGGAGTTCGGCAATCTTTTGTTCGACTTCATTATTCATGATGACTTCCTCCTATTCAAAAAAAATAAAGAGAGGGATATCCTCTCTTTATAATATGTTTGGTACTTCCTCATTATCACCATCAGTCGATATCATCCGCAGCAGTTGCCGCCGGCGTCGGGGAAAACGACAGAGCATTGCTGTGGACGTGTTGGTGCGGCACAGCCTGATACTATATCTGCCCTTGGGTCGCAGAAATCAGCTAAAAATTCAACAGTAACTGGGAATGTCGATTGAATGCTTTGACAAGTAGCTACTGAGATAGTTAGTGCAGAGAAGGTAATGGTGCCTTCGCCTGCGACAAGTGTACCAGTAGTACATACAAAACAATCTAGATTCGTGTATGTCACTTCAACATCAGTTCCTTCAGGAGCACATAAAGTGACTTGTTCACAACGAGAAACAGGGATATCCGCGCTTGTTAGCATTGTTCCATTTGGAAAAGTAAGAATAATTGTGACAACAAAATTCTTTTGGATATTAAGCTGTTGAAGGCATACGTTTGTTCCGTCAATGCAGAACGTGCGATCTTCTCGATGTAGGATAACGACCGGGTTCATTGCTGCCGGCGTTACTTCACATGTAACAGTTGCACCTACTAAACTTGTCGTTGCAGTAACGCCTGGGAAGGAAATTGGTCCTGTTGGAGTAATATCAAATGAGTTTTCTTTAACAATCCAGTCATATACCTTATCGACATTAATACAAATTAGTTCTTTGCCATCAAACGGCTTATTTTCTTGCATTTTTGCAGACACCTCCAAATTTTTTATCTTTCACCCGTAGCATATGATGGGGAAAAATGAGTGTCTGGGCAGGAAATAACTTATCGAGATATTTTTTAACTTTATTAACTAGAAAAGATATTTGTACAAACAATAGTTAGGAAGGGGTATTGATGGTTAAGAATCTGGCACATTATCCTATTAGTATTCAGCATTAAAGGTGATAATATGTCACGTAATGAAAGCATGAGCAATAGAATAGGTATGTACTGTAAAGGAGGAATAGTGATGGCTGATGCTCAGTTATACTCTGCTCAAGACATCGAAAAACTAAAACAGAAAATCGCGACCTATAGAGATACCTTAACAACATTGAAATCGGGAAATACAATTGATGACTATCTCTTCATGAAAAGTGAATTGACAGGCTTTAAAATGCAAGTCTCGCATTTAGAAGAGGTAATGGAACGACTGAATGACAAACGGAGTACGCAGTTAGAGGAGTATGAGCAACAAATTGACACATTTGCACAACAGATAGGCTCACTTAACAAAACTGTCGAGGAGTTAAACAAGGATTTTTCCGTAGTTATGAATCAATTAACAAATGATCGCAAAGAAAAAGTGAATACTTCTAGCGATATGCAAGATCCAGTGAATAGTCATCATAATACGGACGTATTGGAAGCCACGGAGGCATCTCGCCAATTGGAAGGGAAAACGTCCATTTCTTCGATTCAACAGTCGAATCGTCCACCCTCATATAAGTATTTGCAAAGCCTTGTAGCGGGGGCTAATGATATCCAAGACGCTTCAAGTACTGTTACGCCAACAGTAAGTAAGCATCAAGTGCATGTTAAACAAAGTTTCCCGGCAATTGGTAATCAGCCAAATCAAATCTATAATGGTTTGAATAGAAATTTAAATAGGGAACCAATGATTCATTTCAATAATGCTACAACAAAGAAGGCCATGCCAACAAATGGTGTTAATCTTGTCCCCGCCATATCCCAACCGATTTTAGAGGTTGAGAAAAACGAAGAAGCAGAAGTAGCATCTGAGGAAGTGTTTTATAAAGTAGCACTTGAGGAGATTGCGCCTCATATTGAGGAATTTGAAAGAGAAATAAGTCCAGAGGCTTCGATAGAAATCACTAGTGAAATGAAACGTCAGCAACATAAAAATAAAGAAGCATCATCATTGTTTAATTTTTTTCGAAGGAAGTCTTAAGATTAACTTCCGGGAATTATCAAAAGTAAAAATCATTTTATACCATTACGACAACCATTTTGACTTTCTTGTCAGGATGGTTGTTTTTTCTTGGAGATTCCCAGTCTTCGTTAGAAAGTATATTTTTAAAAATGCATGTCATGCTGTTTAAAAAACCGCTAAACGCAAGTGGTTGATAGCCCGTCCGCCCTGCTACTGGCTTGAATAGGATAGTGGAGAAAGGAGGTGTTAATATGAGTTTTAATCATGGATGTTGTGGTCGCCAGGCTCCTAGCAATGGAAGTGTCAATTGTACTGCGCTTGGACCATTCAGAGCGATTGACGCAGCCTGTATAGTTCCACCGGCATTAACGGGTTCAATCATCCCATTTGCCTCTGGTGCGACAGCTGTCGCTTTGACTTCTCTTGCAGGCGGATTAGTAGGTACGCCTAGTTTAATTGGATTTGGCACAGCGGTTCCCGGTGTGTTTCTTGCGGGTAATGCAATAGACTTGACAGGTTTAATAAACGAAGCCTTTTCGGTTCCAAGACCTGGTCTTCTAACAGCTATTTCAGCATCGTTTACGTTAACGGCAGCATTGACTTTAGCTGAATCTGCAACGGTTTCTGCAGAAATCTATCGCGCACCAGCAGGAAGTAATACTTTCACTCCGACGGGCGTAAGGGTAGATCTAGCCCCAACCTTAACACCGCTAATAACTGTAGGTACTACACTAAGTGGAGCATCATCGAATTTTGCACCCGTGCCGGTAGCGGTAGGGGACCGTTTGCTAATGGTGTTTACACTAGGCGGATCTGTTTTGGCTGGTGCGGTTACAGGTACTGCTAGTGCAGGTGTTACGATTGCGTAATTGGTAGATACAAAGATCAAAATAAAGTATACGAAACGATTGTTCTTTTGTGCAAGCCAGCCCTTTTCATGTAAACGATGAAAAGGGTTTTATGTATTTCTACCGGGTACGGCAGTTAAGTCGATTCCTCTAGATGTCAATATGAAAGTGGCTAACAAATCGTAATAAATAGCATTAGTTACGAAGAATTTTAACGCCAGTTTAACAACAAGAGGATTTAATAAAAAAACACCACCCTCTAGAGGATGATGTTTACTGATAAACCTTATAGGTATAATGTTTAAAAGAAAAGCCGCCTTTGCCGTACGGTCTTAGAAAGTTTTAAACCACCACTTCTCAAAGTGGGTGTTCGCAGAAACAATCCTGTTTGTCCTCGTTATCGAAAGAACGAGGTATGCCATTCCCGTTTCTAGAAAAAACTCCCGTTTACAGCTTAAAGGTTAAAACTTAATGTTGATACGCACAACGCAGCTTCTAGAACAAAGTCTACACCAATTGAAGTGAATTATCAAATGAAATAGTTGGAAATAGGACATTAAGTATGACTATGAATTAAAGTTTTTCACTATAATTCATAGTCTCTTAGCTGTTTTTTGCGATTTCCTCCAACACAATTTGCGCGCCTTTGGGGCTTAAATACATACCATTCGAGTACATTTTATTCTCAGGCGTAATTTCGCCTGTTACGATACAAGCTTCATTGACTGTATACTTTCGTAGAATAATTTTATCTTCTTCTACGAATATTTCCATAGGTGAATTAGTGCTTAGATGCAGTGTTTTTCTAAGTTCTTTTGGGATGACAATTCTTCCAAGCTGGTCAACCTTTCTTACGATACCTAAACTTCGCATAGAATCCTCCTTTAAATAATATTTTTAATATAACTTATGCCTATTATACTATAAAAAACTAATAAATCCAAAAGTAAGTTCGCGCTCTTATGTATGCTAATCTAGCTTTTGTTTTTTGAAAAAAGATGATGATTGGATGATTTTTTGTTAAAATGGAAAGGTTGAAGGTGAGGGTATTGAATAATGGCGATACAACAATTTAGAAAAACAGTTATTTTTGAATATATTCAAGTTATTTTTGGGGCAGCCCTCGTTGGTTTGGCATTTAATATTTTCTTCTTACCGGCGAGGCTGGCAGCAGGCGGAGTTTCAGGAATTAGTACGATTCTTTATGAACTTTTTCTATTCAATCCGGCTTACGTGCAGTGGCTTATTAATATCCCACTTTTACTACTCGGAGTTGTCCTTGTGGGAAAAGAGTTTAGCTTGAAAACATTAATCGGTACTTTTTTTGTGCCGTTCGTTATTTGGATAACCGCGGATATCAAGCTCTCTGTCGATAATCCCTTGCTGAGTGCAATTTACGGGGGAATTATGCTTGGTGTCGGGCTAGGGATTGTTTATCGAGGAAATGGTTCGACAGGTGGAACGGCTTTAATTGCTCAATTGGTGAAGAAATTCACCGGACTTTCGAGTGGTTTTTCACAGCTACTCGTTGATGGGCTCGTCGTCCTGACATCTGCGTTTGTTTTTAATTTTGAGCTTGCGCTATATGCGATGATTGCTATTTATGTGACAAGTAAAGTGATTGACTTTGTCCAACTGCAAACGTCTCCAACAAAATTGGTAATGATTATTACGGATAAAGAAGAGGAAGTACAAGCCATCATCAAAGATGAAATTAACCGTGGCTTAACGAAGATTAAATCAGTTGGCGGCTACTCGAATCAAGAAAAGACGATGATCCTCTGTGTCGTGGAGCAATCAGAGGCTGTTTATTTTAAAAAAGTACTTCAAAAGCTTGAACCAACTTCGTTTGTTATTTTCTTGAATGCGTCGGAAATTCTCGGTCGTGGTTTTTCAAGGGCACAAGTGGACGGAGATGTAGAGAAATAGTAATCGCAAAATAACTCACTACGTGATAAACGTATGTGGGTTATTTTTGTTTGTTGCGATAAAGGGAGGTTTTTTTAATGAAGTTGTTGAAAGGTACTAGTAGGAAAAATCACTTTATCTGAACTCAGATAAAGCCTTCGGCGGATGTCATGGATTTTTACGGGGTGCTTAAGAAGGCAGCCTAAGTGCGCGACGTCCTGTCGCAGTAAGGAAGGATCAGTTCAATCCTTCCCCCCTGTAGGCCTAAAGCTCGAAAAAATCCGGACGCAATTATGCCGGGCCATAATTGATTAAAGGGAGGAAAAAGCAATGACATTTTCAGTAGAACGGGTTGAGGATTTACAGGCAATTACGATTTCTCATTTAGTAAAAGAAAGTGAAACGGAAGGCTATCGTTTTTTATCACGCCTCGTTAATGATTTTCAAGATGGTACCAATCGGTTTAACAAACCTGGAGAGGCCTTATTCGCTGTTCAAAATGAAGCTGGCAATGTTGTTGCGATTGGTGGTGTCAATCAATCACCTTTTTCCGACGATACACAAGTTGCACGTTTGCAAAGGTTTTACGTGTTAGACGATGCGAGGCGGCAAGGTGTAGGCTCGCTTTTGCTTAAACAAATTATTGACCATTCTCGTGGTACATTCAATGAAATGACTGTTCGAACAGAATCCTCGAAGGCAGATGCTTTTTATCGGTCGAATGGGTTTGAATTAGATGATTCTGCTTCCGAGACAACGCATGTGATGCAGTTGAGGGGTTTTATCAATAAAGAAATGGAAAATGATTAAGTCAACCTATCCTTATAAAACTCCGTTTGGCAACTTAAAACAAGATACATGCCAGTTGCCAAACGGAGTCATGTCTTCAAAGAAGGGGTGAGTGCATGGAAAGTAATGGTCATGCGCTAGTGATTGGCGGAACGGGTATGCTTGCTGGGGTTTGTATCGATCTTGCACGTGATGGCTATTCCGTTTCTGTCATTGGTCGTGCAGTACCGAAATTTAAACGGTTACAAGTAGAAAGTCCACCGAATTCTATATTTCCACTTATAACTGATTATGATACAGACGCTGTCTTTGACGAAATTAATAAAGCGATTAGGAAACGCGGTCCGTTTAACCTTATTATCAGCTGGACACCCAATTACAGTGTGCTTGAGCATATTTGTGAGTTGAATCATGGGGCTAAATCTTTTCGGTTATTTCATGTAAAGGGTAGTCGGCGATATTTCGAAGATGAGCCCATTCAAATTCCTAGTCAGTGTAACTATCGAAAAGTCTTTTTAGGATTTGTAATGGAAGATAGGGGTTCACGTTGGCTCACACACGATGAGATTGCGCATGGAGTCATTCAACAAATCACCGCCGATGAAAAAGAGGGAATAATAGGTCAAATACATCCTTATGAAGCACGGCCGGGTTAAGTTTTCAATCGAAAGATATATCTGCGGAATAGGAGAATACGGAAATAATAAGAAATGAGGATATTGATGTTGAAGCGGAAATTTGGAAATAGGTATGATTGGAAACGGGTGAAAAAGAGGGCGTATACCGAGCTCTTCATTGAAACGGAAGCATTTAAGGGGTATGTTAGTCTGCTTCATATGAAGGAAGTTATGGAGCCCCTTTACATGAGCTACGAAGGTAGGACGGTTTGCATTGGAAATGACGGCTATTATTGGATGCAACATTTTCCGGAAGGGCAGCAATATTCGGTTACTACAGTATTTGATCCTTCTGGCAGCATTGTGCAATGGTATATCGATATCTGTAAAGAGATAGGGTACTGCACGAAAAATGGTCCGTGGATGGATGATTTGTATTTGGACCTCATTGTATTGCCAACTGGGGAAGTGATTGAAAAGGATATTGATGAGTTGGAAATCGCCTTTAAGAACAATGAGATTTCCGTTAGTGAATATGAAACTGCCTGGGCGGAGTTTAAAAGGCTGAAAATCTTATTGGCAGAGGGACGTTTGAAATTAAAGGAATTGACGATACCCCATTTCAAACTGTTAGCTCAAACGGTGAACGATAAGGAAAGGGACGGTTGACGTGTTAATTCGCAAGGCGGAATTAGAAGATGCGGTAGGTATTGCGAAAGTCCATGTGGATAGCTGGCGGACGACGTATAAGGGAATTGTGCCGGATACGTATTTAGCTAGTCTGTCGTACGAAAGCCGTGAGAAGATATGGATGAATGGCATAGAGCAAAATAATGTATACATAGTAGAAGATGATAATGGCCAGATTGTGGGATTTGCTTCAGGTGGCAAAGAGCGTACTGGTAAATATGAAGCCTATGTTGGTGAACTTTATGCTATTTACTTATTAGAAGCGCAGCAAGGGAATGGGCTTGGACGAAAGTTAGTCCAGACGGTAGTGGATGATTTAAAAGAGAAAAAGCTGAACTCGATGCTCATTTGGGCACTCAAAGAAAACCCTGCATGCCGTTTTTATGAAACGCTTGGAGGAAAGGAAGTCGACACTGCAGAAATCGAAATTGAAGGCAAGAAGTTGAGTGAAATCGCCTATGGATGGGATGATCTTACTAATTTGAAAGGGCGAGAATAATGGATGAACGTTTTTTAATTACGGATGAAGAAAGAGAAAAAGTGTTGGGGAATTATTTCAAGCAAGGTACAAATGGTCCGCTTGATGTATTTCCAAGTAAGGAAAAAAGAAAATACATTATTGCACAGGAAATTATTAAGCGTTTTGACGTTGGAAAAGTCTATTTGGAAAAAGAGGTAAATGAATTATTAATAACAATCCATGATGACTTTGCTACGATTAGACGATTTTTGATTGATTATCGTTTTATGAATCGCAGTGATGATGGTAGGGAGTATTGGATTGATGATGTTGATTCAAAATGAAGAAGATATTATTAACCTTATTCAAGAAGACGAATGGATGATGGACCTATTAAGTTGTGCTAAATCATTGAATTTACCTGATTGGTGGATTTGTGCGATCTAAAATTTGGGACGTGATGCATGTTTTCGATGAAAGAACTCCGCTTCCAGACATTGATGTAATCTATTACGATCAATTGAATGTTGAAGAGAGTGTAGAGAAGAATCACGAGGAAGCATTGAATAAACTACTTCCTACTGTCCACTGGTCAGTCAAAAATCAGGCAAGAATGCATATGACAAATCATATTCCTCCCTATTCATCATCCGCTGATGCAATTGCAAAATTTCCCGAAACGGCAACAGCTTTAGGTGTGAAGCTAGTTGAGAGAAACAATGTCATTTTGACGGCGCCTCATGGTATACAGGATGTTGTCAATTTGATAGTGAAGCCGACTCCTTATTTCTTGGAATCGCAGGACAGGTTGATGATTTATGAAAAAAGGGTTAGGAAAAAGAATTGGCAAGCTAGATGGAGTAATATTGAAGTGATGAACTTGGGGCTACTTAAATAGGGGGATCTGTATGGATTTTAAAGTAAATTGTTCTTTATTTATAAATGCGATGTCTGATATTAATAAAGTTATTTCATCAAGAAATGTTATTCCGATACTTGCTGGAATAAAAATAGAGGCCAACAAAAATGGCTTAACCTTAACGGGAAGCAATTCGGATGTAGTTATAGAAAGAACAATTCCTTCTTTCATTAATGAAGAAAAAGTTGTGGAAATAAGTGAATTTGGTAGTGTTGTTGTACTATCAAAATATTTAAATGAACTCATAAAAAAATTACCTGATGATATTCATATGAAAGCAGATTTCAATGGTTCAGTCACAATTAAATCAGGGACTATTGAAACGAGGCTAAATGGATTTGATTCGAATGAATATCCAAAACTCCCGGAGATGGACCGTGAGAATAACGTGAAGGTCCCGTTTGGAAAATTAACAGAGGCTATAAAACAAACTGTGTTTGCTGTTGCTAAAAGTGAGTCTAGACCCGTACTAACGGGTGTGAAAATGGAGTTTGAACAAAATAAGCTGATTTGTACCGCAACTGACTCACATAGATTAGCGCGGAGGGAAGTACATATACAATCGGACATACAAGAATCATTTATCGTTCCAAGTACGAGTCTGTCTGAATTGATGCATCTGAAAGAGTCTGAGTCTTCAACCTTAGATATCTATTATACAAATAGCTTCATCGTATTTAAGACTGCTAATAGTTCACTTTATTCGAGGTTAATAGAAGGAAGCTTTCCAAACGTCCAAGCCCTAGTACCTTCAGAATCAAAATCTACGGTAACAATTAACACGAAAGCACTAATGGAGGGGATTGACCGAGCTTGTGTTTTCTCGACTGAATGGAAAAATAACAACGTCAATTTAGAAATTGTAAATGATGCAAGGATTAAAATAGCATCAAATGCTACAGAAGTTGGAATGATTGAGGAATATCAAAAAATTATAGAAATGGATGGTCAGGACGACATCCAAATGACTTTTGATGGTCGCTTTATGCTGGATGCGCTGAAAGGGATACAAGAAGAAAATGTAACAATAAGTTTTGGTGGCATGATGAAGCCGATTGTCATTAAACCACAACATAGCGGGGCTTGTTTACACCTGATCTCGCCATTGCGGACTTATTAAAATAAGAATAAAAAAATTAAGAGAAATAGGCGGTAGTGAGCAATGAATAACGCAGCACAAAAATATTGGGATGAATTTTGGAAGGCGGAGGGGAAACCAACATCTGTTACTGCATGGATGTTTGGTGGTTTGCCTGATGAGCTTGCACAGCTTGTCATAGATGGGAAAAAGACAGCGACGTGTTCAGGACATGTACTCTATGAGCTGGAGAATGAGGCATTGCCTCGGGTAAATGACTACAGCATTATTTTAAATAGTGAGGAACAGCCGGTTGCCATTATTAAAACGGTTGAAGTGTCATTTGTGCCGATGAATCAAGTGTCGGAGGAATTCGCGGTAGCTGAAGGTGAAGGACCTTATGAAGCCTGGAAATCAGCGCACGTAACATTTTTCACTGGTGAATTAGAGAATCATGGACTTGAATTTTCAGAGGATATGCTTCTTGTTTGCGAACGATTTACGCTGATTGACGTAAAGAATAAGTAAGATGGAGAAAGTGCTTGTATGTAGCACTATTTAATAGGAGTGGAAATAGTAATGTTGACCACAACACTAGAAAGTTATCTCGATGATAGAATACCACAGTTAACGCCGGAAATTAGGCAAGAAATGTTGAGTGAGATTGGCAATCCAGATAGTTATTTGCGTGACAATCTAATTTATATAAGCTTCGGAAAATTGATTTTTTCGGATCAATTAACCTCGGAAGAAATCGAGGCGTTACTTGAAGTTGTAGTAGGGGAAGATTACCTGTGCTACAGTCTTGGAGAGTTTGGAACCGATTCCGTTTTCACAAGATCCTTTTCTGCACTTGTCATAGCAGCGATTATCGAATACGACATAGAGAAGAAAGTTGTGAAATCAGAACTTGTGCAACACACTGTAAATAAGGTCATTCACTATATGGTGGAAGAACAAGATACACGAGGGTTTATTGAAGGAAAAGGATGGGCGCATGCCGTTGCACATGGTGCGGACGTGTTGGATGCCTTAGCAAAACATCCTTTCCTTAATAAAGAAGACATCGGTCGAATTCTTCACGCGATTCAACATTGCCTATGTATGCAAGTGGATTATTTGGATGAAGAGGAGGAACGGCTGGCGAACATAATCGCTTCCTTACTGGAGCACCAAAATGCTGAACGGGATATCCAAGCCTGGATGGCAGGGTTGACTGGAATGGTCGAAACACACTTGGATGAAAATAAAGGGTCAATTGACGCCTATCATACTAAACGGACAGTAAAGAATTTCTTGAAAGCTGTGTATATTATGTTGAACTCAAAAGAGATTGGTGTAGAGAGTAACAAGAAGATTTTTCAAGTTCTAGAAAAATGGATGTACCTTCGTTAGAGACCATCGCAATTATCTTTTCCTGACATTGTGCATAGTATCTAATGAAACTAAATCCAGGTCAGGGAAGGTGAAAGCGCATGTATTACCCATATGTACAACAATATACACATCAGCAACGCCGAGTTATGACCGTTACAGGAATCGGCAATTTGCCAGTTGCACCGGATACTGTGCAAATTCAGTTGGAAGTACATACAGAAAGTCAACAACTGAGTCAGGCACAGCAGGAAATTGCTGCTGTGATGAACCAAGTGATTGAGTCATTATTGCAATTAGGAATTGGCAGAGAGAATATCCAAACTGTGTCTTACAATGTTTTTCCGCAGTACGATTATGTCGAAGGAAAGCAAGTGTTCAGGGGCTATGAGGTTACAAATGCAATTTCTATTAAAACGACTAACATCCAACAGGTCGGAAATGTGATAGATGTTGCCGTTCAAAACGGTGTGAATAATGTATCAAACATTCAATTCACGGTTGGGGATGAACAATTATACTATCAACGAGCATTGAGTTTAGCTTTAAAGAATGCTTTAGCAAAAGCGCAAACAATAGCTGATACGATGCAACTTCAGATTGACCCTACGCCG
This sequence comes from Sporosarcina beigongshangi, assembly GCF_033485195.1. Lineage (NCBI taxonomy): Bacteria > Bacillati > Bacillota > Bacilli > Caryophanales > Caryophanaceae > Sporosarcina > Sporosarcina beigongshangi. The sequence continues at coordinate 120,024 of NZ_JAWLIR010000008.1, read as the reverse complement.
ATTAAAATTGTCGAAGGGCATAGGGCTGAATCTGTGGCAACTCGAATGTTTGCGGCAAAAGAAATGAGAGGATCTACACCGATTGAACAAGGGGAAATCGTGATTAACGCTACAGTAGAGGTGCAATTTCAGTATTGAAGAAAAGGTAGTGAATGGAATGGAAGAATATTATTTCAAACGAATCAAATCCTATTTGGAAACGCATCGTCATGAATAATTTCTCTTGGGTTGGAAGTGAAAAAGCATTTGTTGATGAGCGTGATGTTCGGTGGATGAATCGTGTGGCAGTCGGACGTTTTGGTGGTAATTCATCAGCGGGTCAAACAAAGAATGAGGACGCTTGTATGGTCTGGCAAACTGATGATTGGGAATTCGCAGCTATTCTCGATGCACATAAAAGTGCTGAAAGCGCGGAACTTGTCATTCATACATTTGAACAGCATAGAGAAGGCTTGTCAGCGATTTTATCATTGGACGGTCCTCCAAATTTTAAGAAATTGGAAGACAAGCTGCTTGAAATTTTTCAATCCGATGAACTTTTGGCTGCATGTAGAAATGTCACAGGAGAAACGGCTTGTCTTGTCGTCGTACGGAAAGATAACTATATATGGTGGTTTTCCGTCGGAGATTGCTTGGTCTATCTATTGCATCCAGAATTAATGGCCCTCAACCAATTTCAACTGAATCAAAGGCAGTTCTTCGAGTGGATCGGGCAAGTGAATACATTTGAAAAAACCGTTCCATGCTATACATCTGGGACAAGGGAATTGAGAAAAGGGACAAATCACATTTTCATGACAACAGATGGCTTGGTAGAATGTCCAGGTGAACCTTATGCCAATCCGCAAAACTTGGTCGAAGCGTTGAATGTAGAAGCACTTGATGAAAGTATTTCACTGATGTTGAAGGAGATTGAAAAGCATAATGTCCGCGATAGCACGACAATCATTTCTTGGACTGTAGATGTAGAAAAGGAAGGTAGCATTCCAAGCGATTATGAGGGGGAAGTCCAATGATGGAAATACGACCTATTTCGGATTTAAGAAATAATATTGATGAAATATATATATAGTTAGCTGAAAGCGAAAGTACAAATCTGACGACCCTGAAAAAGACCCATCAAGAAGTAATGAATTGCTTGCGAGGAAGAATAAAAGAATTTAGAAATTAGGTGGAGAAAAACATGGAATCACCACAAGTAAATGAAATCAAAGCCCTTTATCAAAGCTTAATACAAGCATGGAACAATCGTCAGGCACAAGAAATGGCAGATCAATTTACAATGCAAGGAGAGCTAATTGGATTTGACGGGAGCCAAGTAATTGGTCGTGACAATATTTTTGCACATGTGTACCCGATATTTGCGGATCATCCAACTCCTCCATTCATTAGTGTTGTTAAAGATGTAAGACTTTTTACTACTGAAGTTGTACGATTACGTGCAATCGTCGGAATGATACCGCCTGGAACAACGGAACTAAACCCACAACTGAATGCGCATCAAACACTAATTGCGGTGAAAGAAAACGATGTATGGCGTATAGAGCTTTTTCAAAATACACCTGCCCAATTTCATGGAAGGCCTGATTTGGTTGAACAAATGACGAAAGAATTAAGCGAAGCCGTCATATAAGCTGACAATAAAGAATACCCCGCACGAGCATCATTGCTGCGCGGGGTACCGTCTTTTTCATGGTAAGTTAGGTGCTATCCTCGCAAAAAAATGTGTCACTTTCTTTTCCGTTCGTTTGGATTCATGCGTTCCCGCTTTGGAACGAGATTGCTCAATTCTTCAAACTCACGTGCCATTTCTTCTTTCATATCGCCCGGTTGAATTTTTTGCCTTTTCGGCGTTTGGGGTAATGAACGCGAATTGTTGGTGCTACCTTGTTTGTTATCTCTTCCCATGAAAAATCTCCTTTCAAACATGTAGTACGAAGTTAATATGGCTCGAAGCGATGATTTTATTCTGTGAAATTGGACGGAAGCTGCTACTTACAATTATCAAGAAAAGTAAAAAGACTGTTTACAATATAAAGTTAAAGCGTATAATAGAAACAAACTGAATACTCTTATCAAGAGAAGCTGAGGGATATGGCCCATTGAAGCTTCAGCAACCTCTGACGTTGTCAGAAAGGTGCTACCTCCAACAGGACTTTTTGTCTTGAGAGATAAGAACTGAGAGCCTAAAGCAAACCCTCTTTTCTTGTCATATAGAAAAGAAGGTTTTTCTTTTTACCCATTTAACATACATAGTAAATCCAAAAAGGAGAGATGAGTTATGCCAATTAACATACCTAAACAATTGCCAGCCGGAGAATTATTGAAAAAGGAAAAAATATTTATCATGGATGAGGAGCGTGCAACTTCCCAAGATATTCGACCGATAAATATTATTATTTTGAATTTAATGCCAGAAAAAGAACGTACAGAGTTACAACTTCTTCGCTTATTAGGTAATACACCGTTGCAAGTAGATGTGACATTTATGAATATGGCTACTCATGAATCGAAAAATGTTAGCAAGTCGCACTTAGATAAATTTTATACAACTTTTGGGCATGTTAAGCATCGTCGTTTTGACGGCATGATTATTACAGGTGCGCCAATCGAACATCTACAATTTGAAGATGTGAATTATTGGGACGAAATGAAGGAGATTATGGACTGGACAAAATCTCATGTGACGTCAGTACTGCATATTTGTTGGGGTGCACAAGCGGCATTGTATCACCATTACGGTATTGATAAGTTTGATTTGTCGAAGAAATGCTCAGGTGTATTTACGCATCGTCTATCTGATCCGACAATCAATTTAGCACGCGGATTTAACGATGAATTTAGAGTGCCGCATTCACGTTATACAGCTGTTTCAGTGGAGGAAATTGAAAATGATCCCCGTTTACACCTACTTGCAAAGTCTGATGAAGCGGGTGCATTCATTATCATTTCTAACGATAATAAACATATTATGATTACGGGTCATTTTGAATACGATGCAACGACGCTTGCTGAAGAGTATGCGCGTGATCTACAAAAAGGTATCGACATTGATCTGCCAGTGAACTATTTCCCGAACGATGATCCGAGCGAAGAGCCACTAAATACATGGCGTTCACATACTCATCTGCTCTTCTCAAACTGGTTGAATTACTATGTCTATCAAGAAACACCTTTTGTCTGGGAGTAACAACATGATAACCGCCTTGCCGACATTTGCATAAGATAGTACGACAAGGGGGCTTAGGTAAATGGGGTTATTTATTAACATTCAAAGTCATTCGGATGTTTTCAACAATGAAGCAAATCTTGTGGAGATAAACCAAAGTTATTCAAGAATAGATTCGTTAACGCAATGGATGCAAGAGCAGCATGAAGAAAACGCTTCGCTTCATCGTCATATAGGCGATCTTGAGATGCTTTTACAACAACAAAAAAAGGTACAGTCCAATCAATTAACTACAATCCGTAATCGTTTAAATGAACTACAAAAAATTGATTTTCAGCATGAGCAATTTAAAAATAATGTCATGAAATCGTTGAGGCAACTCGATGATCAACAGCAAGAACTGCATCAAATGTTAGTGGATGAACAGGTGCTGGAACAAGTATTCAGGATGCAAATCAGCGAGTCATCGAAAGAGATGGCCACTAAAATGAATGAACATATGGACCACCAACAACAATTATCCAAACAAATTTTACAGCAAGGGGATGCCCAAAAAGTCGTCATTAGTAGACTGGACAATCAAGAAGGTTTGACAGATAAAATGGCTAGGCAATTGGATCATCTTCGCGGAGTTCTTTATGAGCGAACTAATTTTCTGACAGAAAAAATAGAAAACAGCTATACGGTGACGGCTTCATATTTAGCAAAATTATTGACGAACCCAGAACAGCCAATGACGCGTTTTTTGATGAATCCAAAGTCTGAGGAGAAACAAAGAAGTTCTGATTGAAGTGGAAATCGACTACAAGAAAATGGACTTTATTATTGGAAAGCACTAGGTACAATTCATGTACTTTGTGCTTCTTTGTTTAAATATAAAAGAAAGGAATGGTGTACATGGATAAACAGCAATCAAAAAATAGGGTTCAATTGAGGGAATTAGTGAAAGACGATTGGCCTAGTGTACATAGATATGCATCTATGGAAATAGTCTCCCGATACCAACCGTGGGGACCAAACACCAAAGAGGAAACCTTGCTTTTTTTGGAAGCAGTACAAGAGGATGCAAAGAAAAAGCCCCGCAGTCGTTTTGTCTTTGCAGTTTTTGAAAAGAATACAGCTGTAATGATAGGTTCGGGAGAAATAAATATCAGAGATATTGTTAACCGCGAAGGAGAAATTGGCTACATCTTTCACCCTGATTATTGGGGGCAAGGATATGCAACTGAGGTAGCTCATTTACTCATAAATTTTGGTTTTCAAGAATTAAACCTGCACCGAATCTATGCAACCTGTGACCCACGTAATAGTGCTTCTGTAAAAGTGCTGGAGAAAGTCGGGATGGTGAAAGAGGGATGCCTTCGTGAAAACCTACTTAATAAAGATAGCTGGCGAGATTCATTCCTTTACGGCATATTAGAGCATGAGTGGAATGCATAACTTATATTTTTAAATACCCACGTCTGTTGATTAACCAAAAAATAACTTAATCAAACACTAGGTACTCTGTGTAAAGTTTTCTTTTGTCTCGCTCTGGATTGAATGACTTCTATAACAATAGCCGAGATATTTTATGTGTAGGATACGACTTCGTCGCATCCTACACATTCTGTTCGGTAATCGTATTGTGGTCGTTCATCCGTTACTCTACAAAAACATAGATACACAAAGTGCTAATGCTTTTGGAGACAAGGGAATAGAGGGCTTTTTAACTGGAGAGGGCCGCCAAAGATACAATTTTGGCGGCTGAATCTTCTACTATGGTCTTTTCCACTGTTATTTTAGGTAGTGTCACCTTCTGATAAAACTTGCTAAAAGTAAAGTGAGAATACCTTGTTCAACGTGTAAGAGTGCCCGAAATTTCATCTTCGGGCACTTACAGCCTCAATAGAAAGTCATCTATTCTTTTCTTCTCAAACAACTGCATTTTTCACTTAAACAGTGTAGGTACGCGACAGGCAACTATTCACAACAAAATGACCGAAAATAATGTATCTAGAAATGACAAAGTCATTTCTAGATACATTAACCACCGCGGGGGAGGAATGAACTGCAATTCCTCCTTGGTAATGATGTCGTGAATAGTTTGCCGAGAGCGAACCAGAAACGATTTAGTGAAAAAAATGATTTTCAAGCCTTTATTTACCGGCGATTTATGCAAGTAAATGGTTAATCAACAGACGTGTTAAATACCATTCATTATCATGATTAACAACAGAGCCAAGTCACATCTTTCCCCAGCCTGAATAGAATGTAAAAGACTGCATGAACTTTGAATAGGAGGGGAATAGGTGACGCATCAAAACCATGAGCGCCAAGATCAATACTGGGCAAACCATTGGCAAAACCCACAATACCGCAGGATTACGATGGATCAGGCGATGGCGATTGCCTTACAACGTGTGCCAGGTCAGGTTGTAAAAGCGGAATTAGACTACGATGATGGAATGTTAATCTATGAAATTGATATTAGAACAGCAGAGGGACAGAAGTACGAAGTGAAAATTGATGCAAATACAGGAGTCATTCTTAGAGTGAAATTGGATTGACTAGGAGAGCTACAGCGGTAAGCGATACCGTTGTGGCTTTTCTGTCGGGACCTGCAGTACCAATCTCCCTATTATCTCCATGTATAGCCACCAAGCAATAGTGGAACACTTTCTAAATGACGGGAGTGTGGCTACTTATGGTTATGGATGAATTATCGAAGATCCATTTTTGGGAAACGTTACTGAGGACAACACTTGCATTTATCGTTTTACTTATTATGGCAAGGGTAATGGGGAAAAAACAGATTTCCCAGCTAACATTTTTCCATTATGTAACGGGCATTACAATTGGTTCAATAGCAGCAGAAATTGCAGGACAAAACGAAACACCGTTTGTGGATGGGATTATTGCAATGATTTGGTGGGCGCTATTAACGTTACTCATGAGCTATATCGCGCTTAAGTCAAGGAAAGCCCGCATACTACTAGATGACAAGCCGACGATTGTTATGTTTGAGGGGAAACTCATTGAGGATGCAATGAAAAAGTCACGACTCCATTTGAGTGACTTAAACATGATGTTGCGGGAACAAAACATTTTCTCTATTAAGGATGTTCAATATGCAATACTGGAAACGAACGGGAATTTGAGTGTTTTGAAGAAAGCTGGTCAGGAGCCTGCGACAAAAAAAGATGTCAATGCCCCGGCACCTGAGCCCAAATATATTCCATCTGAAATCATATCTGATGGGAAAATTGTTAAAAAGAATTTGGCCGAGCTCAATTTAACGGAAGAGTGGGTGTATGAACAGCTGAAAAAACAAGGTATCGGTAAAGTTGAACATGTATTTTATGCTGAAATACAAACAGATGGAAGTCTTCATGTCGATTTGGGAGCCAAAGAGAATAAGTAGAGAAAAAGCGTCATCAATGCGGTCTGAATCGTATTGATGACGCTTTTCTAATTTGGAGTTATAAGATAGCATACTCTTTAATGGTGGAAGCGCCTGACTCAATCGCAGCTTTACTAACTGCCTCTGCCACAACTTTTACAACCCGCTCATCGAAAGGGTCGGGAATGATGTAATCGTCCCGTAGGTCAGATTCGTCAATCAATGAAGCAATGGCATAGGTTGCGGCCAATTTCATGCTTTCATTTATCTCCCTTGCACGGACATTGAGAGCACCGCGAAAGATACCCGGAAAGGCAAGAACATTATTCACTTGATTTGGATGATCAGATCGTCCTGTTGCGATAATGCGAACTCCGTAATCCTGCGCTTTGTCAGGAGACAGTTCTGGATTTGGATTAGCAAGACCAAAGATAATAGGGTTATCATTCATACAAGCAATGAGCTCCTTCGTCAATAAATTAGCAACTGAAACCCCTATGAACACATCTGCACCAGCCATAGCATCTTGCAGAGAGCCTGTAAGGCCATCAGGATTTGTTAGAGCAGCAATTTCATGTTTGGTGGAATTCATGCCATTTGGTCGTTCTTTATAAATGACGCCCTGTGAATCACAAACGGTAATTTGTTCAAATCCAATTGTAAGTAGAAGTTTTGTAATTGCAATCCCAGCTGCCCCAGCGCCGTTGACTACAATTTTAGCCAATTGTATGTCTTTATTGACGACTTTTAAAGCATTTAATAAACCTGCACCAACGACAATTGCGGTGCCGTGTTGATCGTCATGAAAAACTGGAATATCGCACTCTTCACGTAGTCTCTGCTCAATTTCGAAACATCGTGGCGCAGAAATATCCTCTAAATTGATAGCGCCAAATGTAGGGCTAATTGCCTTTACGGTCTGGACAATCTCCTCAACATCCGTCGTTGCTAAACAGATTGGAAAAGCATCGATGTTCGCATATCTTTTTAACAGCAACGCTTTTCCTTCCATGACCGGTAGAGCTGCCTCAGGCCCGATATCCCCTAATCCTAATACAGCTGTTCCATCTGTCACCACCGCAACTAAATTTCCCTTGATGGTATACTCGTATACTGCTGCGGGATTTTCGGCAATTTCTAAACAAGGTTCGGCCACTCCTGGAGAGTAAGCTAAACTTAAGTCCACTCTATTTTCTAGCGGAACTTTAGACACGGTTTCCATTTTTCCCGTATGAAGCCGATGCATTTCTAATGAAGACTGATAATGATTCGTCAATGAATATCCCCCATTCCCTACAGTATTTTATTGAGTATTAAATTTTTACCATGAAAGCAGAAAAAATACAAGTCAGAAAATTTAGTTGAGTTTGAAAATTCTTTGAAATAAAGCGCTTTCATTGCTTTTGTTATAATGTTTTCAATGAATATAATTTTTTGAAAAATAAATTGTTATTAGTTTGATTTATGTTACGTTATTGGAAGCATTGAGGTTATACTACTGATGAAAAAAGCGGTTATGTGATGGGGGAAATAATCATTATTAGCCTAATGTGATGGATTTTGAGGATGAATTTGTTATTCGATAACGTATTTCTGGAAAAAGAATACGTTATCGAATTTAGAAATAACCGCTAGGAGCGTTCTTTTAAAGCTGAAGACAAATTGTATGAAAAACGAGTTGTACTTTTAGATGATTTCCCACATACGTTGTGTAGCAATAGCCTGTAATCGGGGTTCGGGTCGCACAGCCACAGGATGGCCAACTAGTTCCAAGACCGAAAGGTCTGAAAGACTATCTCCATAAGCAAAGCTATTCTGCCAGTCGATATTTTTCCCTTTCAGGGCCCGTTCAATTTTCTCGTTTTTTCTTAGACCGTGAACATGATGAATCGGTGCTCGGAAATCAATATTTTTCCCATTTACAGGGACTTCTGTGCCAATGATTGTATCGAATTGCAATTCTTTTGTAACGGATTGTAATAATGGAATATAGGCACCGGAAACGAGCATTACATGGACGCCGTCGACAATATGCTGTTGTAATCGTGACAATACGTCTGGATTGAAGCCCTGTTGTACTTTATCGGTCAATTCCTCGAAATACTGATCTAACTCGATTTTCGATTGTTGTCCGAGTGCATCTAAATAGATTTGCATGGACTGTTCTTTCATTTTAGCTTCAGGAACGAGTTTCATTTTATACCCAATGTAAGGCTTAAGGATCGCCCGGTAAAACTTTTTGAATTTTGGATGGTGAACGGGATGATGTTTTAAATGGTCCATTAACAGCTGAAAGGTTTCTTCCGCATAGAGCGTTCCGTCAAAATCAAATATGGCAACTCGCATAACAATCCCCTTTTTTTCGTCATATTCATCACGCCCAGCGTGATTGTGTCGGATTTTTTCGAGTGAGCTCGAAAGGCTTCCTTAGAAATCCGTGACATCCGCTAAAGGCTTTTCTGAATGTAAATAAATAATTCTCTTGTTCAATCATACAGTGTTTGTATTATGGAGGCAATTTGAGGATAATGAAGGTGAGAGTGAGGCGTTTTTAATATGCAAAAAGATCGTAAGAATTCAGTAAACAAAAAAGCAGATACATCGGTTTACACAGTAAAAGAATCGTCGGAGCTATTACCTTTTTTATTGAAAATGATGGTGGGTAGCGGGCGTAATGCAGTGAAATCCATATTGACACGTGGACAAGTGAATGTGGATGGGAAAATGGTGAAACAACATAATCATTCACTTCAGCCCGGCCAAAGGATTGAAATTATTAAGAATCAAGCAGCTTTAAAGGGAGACACATTAGTAGGTGTCAGTATTTTGCATGAAGACGAAGATATTATTGTCATCAATAAAGATGCGGGACTGCTATCTGTTGCCTCAAAAAATGAAACAGAGATGACAGCATATCGTCAAGTACGTGACTATGTGAGCAATGGCAATCCGAATAAGCGAATTTTTATTGTACACCGACTTGATAAGGATACGTCTGGTGTTATGTTATTTGCCAAAAGTGAAGAAGTGAAGGAATCCTTACAGGCGAATTGGAGTAAAGTGGTGAAAGAACGTGTCTATATTGCACTTGTAGAAGGTACTGTTCGCAAAAAGACAGGTAAGATTGCATCGTGGTTGAAGGAAAGTAAAACATTTAAAGTGTATTCAAATCCGACAGACAACGGTGGACAACATGCCGTGACGCATTACACAACACTGCAAGCGAATAAACAATTTTCACTGCTAGAAGTGCAGCTTGAAACGGGACGGAAAAACCAAATCCGAGTCCATATGGAAGAACTAGGCCACCCAGTTGTGGGTGACAAGCGATACGGAGCAACAGGAAATCCCATTAAACGATTGGGCCTTCATGCAACTCGACTAGTGCTGACACATCCACGAACAGGAGAGCTTGTTCGGTTTGAGGCGGATGCACCGAAGTCATTTTATGCAAAATCAAAATGACTAGTTCAAATGGGAATGTAAATCAAATCGAATAAAGAAGAGGTGCTCGCTTTTTGCTAAGTGAGCACCTTTTTGTATAGAAATTATTGAACTGTGTGATTTGGCATCGCCGGTTGACCTACAGTGGCGAATGAATTCAGCAATTGTTGCATATCTTGCTGGGCAAGCTGTGGCACTTGGTAATAATGATGCTTATTTTGATAAATCGCCATTTCGTAGGCCATTTCGATACAGTTGGGTACAGAGTCGGCGAGTACGCGGCGGACGACAGGGTTACATGTTTCGAGTGCAGCTACCGTTTTCATGGATGCTCCAGCTTTGGCGGAACTAAGTAAAAAGCCTGAAATGATTTGGTCTGATATTTCTGAATCAGATTGTATTGGCTTTGTCGGTTGAGATTGCTTCATGCCATAAACGAAGTCATTCCCTTGTTTCATTTCATAGCTACCCGTTGGATGCGATGGGTCTTGCCCGGTTTTAAAGCATTCGACAGTAATATTGTATTCATCTAAAGTAAAGCGGTATTGGCGATCCAAAATATCCAGTAACTCAGGATCTTTGACATGTGGGCGTAACAAAATAGCTTGGTTGAGCGCTCCGACAGTCCCTGATAATGCTTCGTGGATATCGAATAGCTCATGCCCACCGTGATTCATCTGTTGCGAAACAGGTCCGGTATGCATATTTTCATGTGTTTGACCGAATGGATTTTGCGTCACTACATATCCTCCTAAAGATTGATTATTTTTATCGTCAGTAGTATGGATGTTGAAATGAAATCTATACATTAGAAATGATGCATAATTATCACTGCGCAAAAATAGGCTTAGATAAAGCCTCTGGCAGATGTCGCGGATTTTTAAGTGAGCTTAAGAAGGCAGTCTAAGTGTGCCACTTCCTAAATATGTGCCTTAATTTCTGCAAAAGGCACAGAAATACGGCAAATCGAACCCTCTGCAGTTCGATAGGCTTGAAAAAATCCGGACGCCATTACGCCAGGGCGTAATTGATTGATGAAAGGCAGATGATAAACATGCAAATTCATGTAGTTCAAAAGGGGCAAAGTTTGTACGGCATCGCTCAGGCTTATGGTATTAGTTATCAAGATATTGCAACAGCCAATGAAATCCCGAATCCTGCTCAAATTGTAGTTGGTCAAGCGTTGGTCATCCCGATTACAGGCAGCTATCACTGGGTGCAGCCGGGTCAATCGCTGTATCTCATTGCTCAATTATATGGCTTGACCGTCAATGAACTGGCTACGATTAATCGTATCTCTCCGTCTAGCACGCTACAAGTGGGGCAGCGGCTTTACATCCCACCAAGACCTAAAAAATTGGCAGAGGCTTTGCTGTATGTCGAACCAAGAACACCGGTGGCACAATCGATGATTGATGAAGTGAGGAGGCGTGTCGATTCAATAACCTATTTAGCAATGTTTAGCTACGAGGTTATACGCGATGGCTCATTAAAAGCCCCGTCGATTGATGATATTCCGAATATCGCACAATCGGCTGGGGCGGCAAATGCACTTGTTGTTAGTAATTTAGAGGATTTTGCATTTAATGCAGATTTAGCACATGCAATCTTTACAGACCAAGCAGTCCAAGATCGCTTATTCAGTAATCTTATTCAAATCGCCAATGAAATCGGCTATAAAGACATTCATTTTGATTTTGAACTTTTACACCCAGAGGATCGTGAGCTCTATAATAGCTTCCTTCGAAGGGCTAGAGACCGTTTCCATCCAGAAGGGCTGACGCTATCGACTGCGCTTGCTCCTATGACAAGTGATATACGAACAGGGATTTATGGAGCGCATGACTATAGGGCGCATGGAGAAATTGTCGATTTTGTTTCCCTTATGACATATGAATGGGGTTATACGTATAGCGATCCGCAAGCTGTAAGCCCGATTGGTCCTGTGCGGAATGTTGTGGAGTATGCTGTCAGTCAAATCCCAAGGGAGAAAATTTTCTTAGGCCAAAATTTATATGGCTATGACTGGTCTTCCCCTTATCCAAGCCAAGGTGGATCACCCGCTAAGGCACTTAGTCCTCAGCAGGCGTTGGCAATCGCAGTTAGCCAAGAGGTTGACATCGACTATGATTATGTTGCACAGGCTCCGCATTTTAAGTATACGGACGATACAGGTGTACATCATGAAGTATGGTTTGAGGATGCGCGTAGTATCCAAGCTAAATTTGATTTGGTCAAAGAATTTGGTTTGCGGGGCATGATGTATTGGAAGCTCGGCTTGGCCTTCCCACAAAACTGGCTGTTGTTAACAGATAATTTTACGATACGGAAAATCAAATGAAAAAAATGAACCGCTGTGATGTACACAAGCGGTTCATTTTTTAATTGAAAAGGCTTACTCTTTATTAATATAATTGATGAAGCTTTGAAGGACTTCAATATCAGGGTTCAGCGCAAGGACAGGTAAAAACGCAAAGGTCATAAGTAACATGACAACCCCACCTATAGATACTCGAAAAATTTTGCTGATCTTCATAATGCTCTCCCTCTTTCTGTGAGCTACCAATTTTCAAACAACTGTCTAATCCATTGAATTGTTTGACTACTTAAATAATAACTCCTGACCAAAGAAAAGTAAATATTTTTTTAATTCTTTATACATAAATAGGACACAATATAGTATAATTATTGATTATCCACAAAAAATATGTTGTATCTCTTCCTTTTTTCAGCGATAATATTTAAAAACGATTCAATTTTTTGAAATATCAATATACGATTGATATTGGAGATTCACTAAGATTCTCTATTAACTTCATTCACTAGAAGTCTCCGACTTTTGCTGAATGAAGTTAAGTCTCCGGCGGAAGTCACAGATTTTCAAATGAATTTTTCAATCGGGCTCGATGAAAATCTGGACGTAATTACGCCTAGGCGTAATTGATTATATAGCATTTTTACGAAAGGGATGAGCGAGAATGACTAAATTGGATTCAATTCATACAGATAATAAAAAAAGGGCTAATGATTACGTTCATGAAGTATATGAATTAGTGAAGAAGCGTAATCCAGATGAAAAGGAATTTCTACAAGCGACAAGAGAAATCTTCGACTCCCTTCGCCCCGTTTTTGCCCAGCATCCCGAGTATATTACGAATGGAATACTTGAGCGTATTACAGAACCGGAGCGTATTATTACATTTCGTGTTGCATGGGAAGATGATCAAGGAAAAGTTCATGTGAACCGTGGTTTCCGGGTTCAATTTAATAGCGATCTAGGACCTTATAAGGGCGGTATTCGTTTCCATCCATCAGTAAACGCCAGTATTATGAAGTTCCTTGCTTTTGAACAAATCTTTAAAAATTCTTTGACAGGCCAACCAATAGGAGCCGGTAAAGGAGGCTCCGATTTTGATCCGAAGGGGAAATCGGATCGTGAAATTATGCGCTTCACACAAAGCTTTATTACAGAATTAAGTAAGTATATTGGTCCGGATCGAGACGTTCCGGCGGGGGATATCGGTGTTGGCAAAAGAGAGATTGGGTATATGTTTGGGCAATACAACCGCTTGAAGGGCGGATACGAGGCTGGTGTTTTCACCGGAAAAGATCCGAATCACGGTGGAAGTCTTGGTCGTAAAGAAGCAACGGGTTATGGTACTGTCTATTTTGTAGAGGAAATGCTCAAGGTGAAAAATGAGAGTTTCGATGGGCAAACGGTTATTGTTTCTGGCTCGGGGAATGTCTCAATTTATGCAATGGAAAAGGCCATGCAATTAGGTGCAAAAGTAGTCGCCTGTAGTGATTCAGGTGGTTATATTTATGATGAAAATGGCATCAACTTAGATACGGTGAAACGTTTGAAAGAAGTTGAGAACAAACGAATTTCCGAATATACGAAAGAGCATCTGCAAGCAGAGTATCATGACGACTGTTCAGCAATTTGGTCTATTCCTTGTGATATCGCTCTTCCATGTGCAACGCAAAATGAAATTGATGAGATTGCTGCCCGGATGCTTGTAGCCAATTCGGTGAAGGCGATTGGTGAAGGTGCCAATATGCCTTGTACGCTAGAGGCGATGGCATTGTTCCAGGAGAATGGTGTATTATTTGGTCCGGCAAAAGCTGCCAATGCAGGCGGCGTGGCTGTTTCAGCAATGGAAATGTCGCAAAATAGTATGCGTCTGTCATGGACAGCTGAAGAAGTTGATGAAAAACTTCATCTTGTCATGAAAAATATTTATACAAGTTGCGTGGATGCTGCAGATCGCTTTGGTCATCCCGGCAATTTAGTCATGGGTGCCAACATCGCAGGCTTTTTGAAAGTTGCAGATGCCATGGTCGCACACGGTCTTAGTTAAGATATGTTGGGGCAAATAAAACGTCTACACAAGTTACTTATTGTGTGGACGTTTTTTGTTGGTTTTACGGACATGGTCATTCGAAGGTCTGACGTTCTCTTGTAAGATAAACCGGGCTTTCCACTTGATTAGTGTGTGGTGTTCTTTTCAGATGAATCTATTGGTATAATTTCCTCAATAGTGATTACTAGTCATTTAGTAGGTTTAGGTGAATTCTCCCATATTTATTTTGAGTAAAGGTATTATTTATGATAATATGAAAAAATGTGAATAAGGGGAAATTTTGACCAAGTTCACGATGGGATTGTGAGGGGGAAGAAGCTGATGGAAGAAACAGTGGTTAAGAAAAAATCGTTTAAGACTTTAATTGTTCTGATTGTTACGGCTTTAGTCGTGGTAGGCGGAAGTGCATCAGCATTTTTCCTATTGAATAAGTCATCAAAAGTCCAGTACTTTTTGGCTGAAGTGGAGACGTACAAACAAATGAGTACACTCGCAGAGGAACGCTATAAAAATGAAGTGAATTGGATGAAGGTTCAACAAGAGAAACCAGTGGAAACTAGGTATGATTTATCTGGTGAATGGAATGATTCATCTGTTGACTATATGATGCAGGAAATTCAAAGTATCGTCAATAGTGTTACATTGTCTATGAATCAAGTATACGATCCAACGAACAAAGAGCTTGAAGTAGCATTGAGTGGAGAGCTTGGCAATCTATCTGTCGATTTCGGCTCCATTTTTGCGACGACTGAAAAGCTAGTGGCAGAATTGCCGTTTGTGGATGAACTTATCCGATTTGACGATAAGGATTTCGGGAAAGTAATGAGAGAGTTTGACGAGAATTTTGAAGGTAATGAAAATCTGGGATTGCCTCAGTTATTTGAAAGTAGTTCTTCGTCAATGGAAGAAATGAATATGTATATCGAAAAAGAGTATATTGAATTCTTAATAAAAGAGCTTCCAGAAGATGCCTTTACGACTGACAAAGAAGAAATACTTGTAGCAGATCAAAAGGTGAAAGCGAAAAAAATAACAATGAACCTCTCTGAAGAACAAGTGAAAACACTGTTGAAGGATCTATTGGCGAAAGCAAAAACGGATGAAAAGTTGAAAGAAATCGTCAAGAATCAATTGGGTGTTTCCGCATTTGCTGGGGATTTATCTGCAAGTGATCTTGCAATTGTTGTTGAGGAGTTTGACAAAGGCATTGACGCTGCTATTGAAGGTGTGGATACATTAAGCATTCCAAACGGTCTTCAATCAACTATTTGGCACCAGTCTAACCATATTGTGAAGCGGGACTTTGCGTTGACAATTGGTTCTAATGAAGTTGATATAGTAGCAATTAATGTTACGGGTACACAATTACTGGAAAAAACGGCTCAGCAATTAGATTATAAGCTTGCTTTCACAGATTCCTTTGGTGACGAGAATGCTGTGAATATTAAAGGGAATTTATCATGGAAAGATCAAAAAGCTGACGACTCTATTGCTATTTCTGTAGAGGATTTGAAGTTTAGTTATGATGGGCAAGAGGAATTGAAAGATAACAAAAGGACATTTACCCGTACTTTCAAATTTACAGATGGTTTCAGCGAACCAGCACTTATTTGGAAAGGTAGTGCAACGCATGATAGCGATGCAATGAAGGCCAACCATGAATTTACAGTGAGTGAACGAGGCTTAGATGGAGATATGTTCAATTTACTGATAAAGCAACAAGGGAAAGTCGTGAAAAAGGTAGATATGCCGGAAGAAACGGCTAATACGGTAAACGTTGGTCAGATGGACAGAGAACAGATTGAAAGTTTTATAGAATTAGAAGTAGTACCGAAAGTGGAAGACTGGTTTTACGATTTAATGGGTGATGTTGAAGGAGAACTTTATTAACTTGATTCAAGTTAAGCCTCCGACGTACAGGATGTGGCGTTATTGTCGGCCGGCGGATGTTAAGGATTTTGACTGAATAGGATGGAAGTGAGCTGTATGCTGTCTGTTAGAAGATTATTATTTTTTATGCAGCAATATACGAAACAATTGAGGAAGAAGTGGGCGACCCTTCTTCTTCTTTTTCTATTTCCTATTCTTTTAATAGGGCTGTTATTGGGGCTTGTCGCTGGCTTGTTAGTGCCTGATGAACATTCTTCTATTCGGGTTGCCTTGGTGGATGAGGACGACACAAAGGAGTCGCGGTTATTTGCAAGCTTGCTAGAGGAGACGGCAGCGGGCGGAGCCTATATTCAAATCATTGCCTTATCGAAGGAGCAAGCACAGCAACTAATACTGCAAAATGAAATCAGTACATATTTTTCATTCCCAGAAGGGTTCACGGCGGATTTGTATGAAGGAGAATCTGTAACGATTCCGATTGTTGGGAATCCTTCCAAACCTACGGATAGCTATTTGGTGAAAGAGTTAGTAGAAAGTATGATGCGCTATATTGGTGCGGCACAGGCTAATATATTGACCGTTCATGACTATGCTAAAAAAACAGATATGTCGCAAGAACAGCGACAACAATTGATGTTGCAGCAATTTATAGATTTTACATTGTATACACTTGGTAAGGATAAATTGCTGGATGAAGAGGTGCTGACGAATGTCGCCACGTCCACTCCGCTTCATTATTATGTATTAGCGGGCTGGTTTATAAGCTTGTCGATTTGGGTGTTCGCTTTATATAGTATGCTAGGAAAAGAGCAACACCAGGCTATGCATATTCGTCTAACTTTAGCAGGCGTAACACTGGGGCAACGTGTTTTTGCGCGTATGCTCGTTGCTCTAGGTGGAAGTGTTGTCTATGCAGCCATTTTATTTTTCATCGCTAGTCAGTTTGTTCATTATGACTTGTACTTGTTAGACTATTTGCGCTTTGCATTGTTTACCGTTTTATATACCTGGTTACTAGTAGTAGGAATTGCTGTGCTAGATATATGGGTTACGTCGCAGAAACTGGCTCTGCTCTTGCAAGGCTTGTGGACTTTTGTACTGATTTTCACAAGTGGTGCTGTGATTCCAACAATCTATTTTCCACTAGTCGTGCAACAGCTTGTGCCATATATCTTTTCTTATGATAGCTTGAGCTGGATGATTGATATTGTGCTGGAAGAACGTAATTATGCTGATTTCACGTTCCTGATGATTATAGCTGGTGCTGGAATGCTAGTAGTTTGGCTGTCAACAGCTACCAAAGAGAGGTGGACCCGATGAAGACGATTCTGGTTACTCGGTGGATGCGTTGGCAGAAGGAATGGAAAAGCCTCGTATGCTGGTTGCTTTTGCCGATTGTCTTGACTGTTCTGCTCGTGATGAGTATCGGTCTGTGGCAAGAAGAAATGACGGTACCAATTGGACTGATCGTAGAGGAACAGACGGAATTGGTGCAACAGCTTGTTGCAGACATTGAGGGCGTAGAATTGTTGCATATCCATTATATAGAGCTAGAAGATGCACTTGGCAAGCTACAGCAGCATGAATTAGATAGCGTGTTTGTTATTCGAGAAGGTTATACAGACACAATCCTTGCAGGAGGACGCACTCAACTGATTGAAGCTTACTCATCGAATCGTTCTTATGCCTATCAGACTGTTGTTGAAGCGATTACGTCTTTCGCGCAACAAGATGCAGCTCGTTCCAAGGCGGCATTTGTTGTCAAACAATTGTTCAAAGATGCACATATCGAGGATGAATGGAACTACACAGAAATCATTGAAAGTAGTCGCGCACGTCAGCAAAAGGAAGCATTGCTGAAGTCCAGTTTTTCGTATGCCAATAAAGAAAGTGAAGTGCTAGATCAAAAATTACGCATCATACCTGTATGGGGTGTCTGGGCATTCAGTGCGATGATTACCGTGTTTTTCTTATTTGATTGGCTATTGAAGGAAAATCGAACGGCTATGCAAGCTCGCTGGCATTTTACGACGTTGTCATTTTGGCAATATGCAGCAGGTACGTTTATGATTTATACATTTTTGTTAGTTGCTGTGGACATCTTTGCGCTACTGATTTTTGCAGGTTTATGGGATGAAAAAGTAACAGTCCAAGTGATCATATCTCTTGTCACTTTTCGACTCACCATCAATTTGCTCGCCTTTTTAACGGCTAGTGTATTCAGGCAATTGTTCATGTATTATGTGAGCGGCATAGCCATTGCATTAATACTCACTGTAACCGGAGGGGCAATTATACCTCTAGATGGGCTTATACGAAAGTGGCCATGGATGGAAGTACTTAGTCCGGTTCATGCCTTATTGGACGAGGCGATTCCTGTTGTTTGGCTCATGACGTTAGTAGTCTTATGGCTTGTATGGCTTTGGAAAGGGAGGTATTCATATGCTTGAAGTATCTGGACTTCAAAAAAAGTATAAGAATAAGGTGGTCATTGAAAACCTATCATTTCAAATGAAACCAGGGGAGATTGTCGGACTGGTTGGAGAAAATGGTGCGGGTAAATCGACATTGCTGCAACTATTGGCGACGGTGATGCAACCGACACGAGGCGATATTCAATTGGACGGGCTTTGCTATCGACAAGATGTTAAGGGAATTCGACGGAAGATTGGCTATGTGCCGCAAGATATTTCAATTTGGGATGAATTCACCGTAGAGGAAAATATGCTTTTTTTTGAAAAGCTATCGTGGAAAAGACGGTCCAAAGAACAATGTCGCCAGCTGTGCTTAGATATGCAATTAACACAGTGGAAGGAAAGTATTGCGTCATTGTCGGGTGGTATGAAAAGGAAATTGAATTTGGCGATTAGCCTGTTGAATGACCCCATATTGCTACTATTGGATGAGCCAACGGTTGGCATTGATCTTAAATCGAAAACGGAAATTGGAACGTATTTGCATAACTTGGCGAAAAGTGAAGGGAAAATGATTATGTATACATCGCATGATATGGACGAAATTACGAACGTCTGTGACCGCGTTTATGCAATCGGTAAAGATCCATTTTATGCGGATTTATTGCAGAAGAAAATGGCGAAAGTTGAGGTGATGGCATGACAATATCGCAAAGGAAAATTGTACTAGCCTGCCTGGTAGTTGTTGCTATTGGCATTTTCTGCTGGTGGAGAACAGGGAAATGGATAACGGCAGGCATGGAGCCAGTAGCAGATGGCACAAATGACTATGCGATTGTGCTGGGGGCGAAGGTAAAACAAGATAGCCTATCGTTATCATTACGCTATCGTTTGGATGCTGCACTAGATTACGCCAATGAACATCCTCATGTGACACTGATTTTATCGGGTGGGCAGGGCCCGGATGAACCGATGAGTGAAGCCGAAGCGATGCGGCAGTTTTTGACAGACAATGGCATTGAGGAAAGCCGGCTATTGCTAGAGGATGCATCGACTTCAACGTATGAAAATATTCTTTTTTCGAAAAAACTACTGCCAGCCGATGTCGATTCCATCACAATTATTTCAAGTGATTTTCATTTAGCGAGAGCTCAAAAGATTGCGGGGAGTCTGGACTTGCAATCCGATGTAGTAGCGGCACAAACGCCGAAAGTAGTAGAAGCAAAATCGAACTTTCGTGAGCGTCTTGCGCTGGTGAAAACGTTTATTTTGGGGAAGTAAGTGATAAGTCCTCTCTATTTTTACAGGAGAGGATTACTACATATCAATTACGTCTTGGCGTAATTGCGTCCTGATTTTTTCGAGCTCGAAAAGCTCCACTTAAACTTTTCTATTGCAAAAGAAAGCGTAATCATTTATAGTGAAAGTAATCAGAGGATTGTTACTGTTTGGCAGGCAAAACCTGAATTGATTTAATTTATGGAAATGTTTATTTTCTATGAATTACATTAGTTCAGGTTTTTAATTTTTAAAAGGAAAAGTGGTGCCTATGAAAATAAAAAAAGTATTCAATAACAATGTCGTTTTAACAGAAGATGTTAATCAAGTCGAAATGGTTGTTATGGGAAGAGGTCTGTCATTCCAGAAAAAAGTAGGAGACAGTATTGATACCGAACGAATAGAAAAGACATTCGTTATGCCTTCAGAGAGCTTTGCCAATAAGTTATCTGAGCTACTTGACGAGATCCCATATGAAATCATGTCACTTTCAAAAGACATTATCGACCTAGCAACGAAGGAATTACAGACAGAGTTAAATGAATCTCTTTATTTATCATTAGCAGATCATATCCACTTTGCCTTAACAAGGTTACATGAAGGGCTGTCTATTAAAAATGCACTGATGTGGGAAGTACAAAAGTTTTATAAAGAGGAATATCGAGTCGCACGCAAGGCATTAGATTTGATCGAAGCTAGAACTAAAGTAAGATTACCAGAAGATGAAACGGCTTCAATTGCGCTTCATTTGTTTAATGCAAGGCAAGATAGTGCTGGAATGGAAGAGACAATGGAAATGACGAACATTGTTAATGATGTCACGACGATTGTAAAGTATCATTATGGCATTGATTTTGAGGAAGAGTCTATGAACTATAGTCGGTTTATTACTCATCTTCGTTATTTTGCTTATCGAATGCTACGGGGTGAGTTAAATGATGATCACCAGGATGCATTATATGAGCAAGTGAAGAGTCAATATCCAAAAGCTTATGCGTGCACGGAAAAAGTTCAAGCTTATTTAAACAAGCAATACAAGATGGAAATGACAAAAGAAGAATTAACTTATTTTATGATTCATATCCATCGGGTTTCATATCGGGAAAAAAGTGAATAGATAAGTACAGGATTGTTACTGGTAGGCAGGCAAAACCTGAGGAGAAGCATAAATAGACAGCAGTCTGTTTGTATTCTCTTCGGGTTTTTTTCTTTCATTAAAATAGTTAGAACAGGAGGAAGAAGGATGAATAATAAAGAGTTAGGGAATAAAATTATTGACTTGGTTGGTGGAGAAGACAATGTTCAATCACTTGTCCATTGTGCAACACGATTAAGATTTAAGTTAGGGGACCATAGTAAGGCGGATAAAGAGGCATTGGGCAATATCCCAGATGTCCTGACAGTGGTAGAAAATGGCGGACAATTCCAAGTCGTTATTGGAAATAAAGTAGGGAAAGTCTATGCGGAAATTATGAAGGATCACAATATAAGTGCTGGAGATTCAGCTGACAAAGGAGACAATAAAAAGAAAGTCGGTACAATGGGGAAAGTTTTTGAATACATCTCCGGTACATTTTCACCTTTAATTCCTGCGTTGGCAGGGGCAGGGATGATCAAAGCATTACTGGCGATTCTATCAATTTTAAATTGGATAGACGTGGAAGGCTCGACCTATTCCGTATTAAATGCAGCATCGGGTGGAGTATTCTATTTTCTTCCAATATTTATAGGGATTTCGGCCGCTAAGAAATTAAATGTAAATTCATTTGTTGGTGGAGCGATAGCGGCAGGATTGTTGGAACCGAATTTTACAGCATTACTTAGTGCTACTGGTGATATTAGTTTTCTAAGTATCCCATTGATTGCAACGGATTACGCATCAACGGTCTTTCCATTGTTAATTGCAATGGCGATTTATGCTCCTGTTGAACGTTTTTTGAAAAAATATACACCAGATACAATTCAGTTATTCTTTGTGCCAATGGTAGGTTTACTAGTAATGGTTCCATTAACGGCGCTCGTCTTTGGTCCATTTGCGGAGTATATTAGTTTAGCAATTGCGTCTGCAATTACATTTTTGTTTGGCGTATCAAGAATTCTTACTGGGATTTTAATTGCAAGTGCTTGGCCAATCCTCGTTATATTAGGCGTGCATTGGGGTGTAGTACCCATTATGATCGATAATTTCACACGCGGTGGGGATATGATTGGTCCGATTACTGGAGCAGCTGTATTTGCACAGATAGGTATTGCATTTGGTATTTATTTAAGAGTTAAAGATAAAGATTTACGTTCCTTATCCTTTGCAGCGACATTATCAGGTCTATTTGCAGGAGTGACGGAGCCAATTCTTTACGGAATAATCTTAAGGTATAGAAAACTACTACCCTTATTGTTTATTTCGGGTGCAGTTGGTGGCGCAATTATTGCGACGTTTGATGTAAGAGTATTTGCATTTGCATTTCCTGGTTTCTTTACTATTCCAGCGTTTTCACCATTAGTAGGGTATAGTATCGGAATTGGTGCAGCCTTTATTTTGGCAACAATTTTGGCGTTTATCTTTGGAACGACAGGTAAGAAAAAACAAAATGAGGTAGTAAAAGAAAGCCCAACTATAGAAGTAACTAACAATGATTCAAAAGAAACATACGATTTAGCAACACCATTAGTAGGTAAAATGATTCCGTTAGAAGATGTGGATGATCCAGTGTTTTCAAGTGGTGTAATGGGCAAAGGTGTTGCTGTTGAACCAACAGAAGGCGTTGTTGTTGCCCCATTTGACGGAATGGTAGCCACATTATTTCCGACTAAACATGCGATTGGATTAGTTAGTGAAGATGGGGTTGAGGTGTTAATTCATATCGGGCTGGATACGGTTCAGCTGGAAGGACAACATTTCAATGCACATGTTGAACAAGGTGCTATTGTTAAAAAAGGCGATAAGCTCGTCACATTTGATATTCAGGGTATTCAAGAATCGGGTTATAGGGTAACAACGCCTGTGATAATTACGAATACGGCAAATTATTTAGATGTCATCCCCGTACAATCACAGCATGTTACGTTAAATCATAAGGTGCTAACCATTGTAAAATAAAAATTGAGGAGAGATAAGTATGGGACATTTTAAAGCGCAATTTCCAGAGAACTTTTATTGGGGCGGAGCAACAGCTGCCAATCAAATTGAGGGTGGATTTGATGAAGGTGGAAAGGGATTATCTGCAGCTGACTTTGTAGAATATATTCCAAAAGATCAACGAACAAAAGATAATGCAATGGAAATTACAACGGAACAAATACGAAAAACACTAAGTGGCGAATCAACTGCCCGTCATCCGAAGCGTGAAGGCATTGACTTTTACCATCGTTATAAAGAAGATATCGCATTGCTGGCTGAAATGGGCTTTACTGCTTTTCGTCTATCCATTCACTGGGCAAGGATTTTCCCGAACGGTTATGATGAAACGCCAAATGAAGCGGGATTACAATTTTACGATAACGTGTTTGATGAGCTAGCCAAATATAATATCGAGCCAGTTGTGACACTTTCTCATTATGAGACACCTTATGGCTTAACAGAAAAATACAATGGCTGGGTGGGTCGTGAGACGGTTGACCACTTTGTTCGTTATGCTGAAACGGTATTCACGCGCTATAAAGACAAAGTGAAATTATGGATGACGTTTAATGAAATTAATATGATTACGATTAGTCCCTATACAGGTGGTGGTATTTTATCGGACCAAGAAAAAGACCCTGTACAAGCGAAATATCAAGGGTTACACCACCAATTTCTTGCGAGTTCACTTGCAACTAAGAAGTTACATGAGATTATTCCCGGTGGACAAATGGGTTGTATGCTTGCGAGAATGAGTCACTATCCAAACACACCAAATCCTGTGGATGTATTAAAAGCACAACAAGATAATCAAAATAATCTATTCTATACAGATGTACATGCTCGTGGTGTTTATCCAGAATATTTGAACCGTTACTTTGCTGAAAACAATATTCAGATTATCAAAGAAGCTGGCGATGATGACATCATTAAACAATATCCAGTAGATTATATTTCAATGAGCTATTATATGTCTATGTTATCTTCTGCTTCACCAGAGGGAGAAGTAACAGAAGGAAATCTAATGAATAGTTTGAAAAACCCTTACTTAGAAGCTTCAGACTGGGGATGGCAAATCGATCCAATTGGTTTGCGGATTGCATTAAATGAGATGTATGACCGTTATCAATTACCGATCTTTATTGTAGAAAATGGTTTAGGTGCTTATGATAAAGTGGAGGAAGACGGTTCAATTCATGATGATTACCGAATTGATTATTTAAGAAAGCATGTTGAACAGATGAAGGAAGCAGTTGGTGATGGCGTTGATTTAATGGGGTACTTATCTTGGGCGCCAATCGATTTAGTATCCATGTCAACGAGTGAAATGTCAAAACGCTACGGCTTTGTTTATGTAGACAAAGATGATGAAGGCAATGGTACGTTAGAAAGAACTCGTAAGGATTCCTTCGACTGGTATAAAAAAGTGATTGAAAGTAACGGAGAAGAATTATAATTTTAAATAAAAACACATCGACGCCCAATGTCGATGTGTTTTTTTATGTATATAAAATTTATGAAGGAAAACTATTAATCTATGTCGAATAAGTGTGAATAGTCATATTAATCTCGCTGCAGAGGAGGGATGTCGAAAACCAGGTCAATGAGTAAGAAGGAAGATTCACAAAATCGGAAATAGGAGGTAAACAATGTGATGAAAAAGTTCAAATTTCGATTTCTTTTTGTAGTTGCACTCATGTTCCAAATGATGGTAGTACCGTATCATTTTTCAGCGGATGAATTAGATACGAGCTCACCTACTTGGGCAGCACCAATCGATTATCTAGCTATAGGCGATTCATTGGCAGCTGGTGTTACCCCGAATAAGGAGTTAGGAAAAGGCTATGCGGATTATCTTGCGGAACTTCTTCATAGCAATGGGGTATTGAAGTCCTTTAACAAAGGTTTCTCGGCACCGGGATATAAAACGACAGATGTGTTGAACGATATTCAAAAGAATGTGACAAAGGACATTTATGGGGTTGGTTACGCAGAAAAGACAGCACAGCTTCAACAATCTATTAAAGATGCTGAACTAATTACGATAAGTGTCGGGGCGAATGATATTATACCTTTACTACAAAAAGATCCCGCTACTGGAATGGCTTCAGTAGATCAGCATGCGTTATTACAAGCACTTCAGCAAGTCGGTATAAACTACAAAATGCTGATGGCACAAATTAACCAATTGAATCCTAAGGCGCAGGTCTATGTCATGGGTTATTACAACTCGTTCCCTTATATGCCAGCGGTAATGCAACCAGAACTTAAGAAAATGCAAGATGCGTTGAATCAAGCCATTGCAACTGGGATAGTAGGCACACAAGCTGTTTTAGTAGCAACGGGCGATCAAATTGCGGCAGATTATAAGACATACCTTCCAAATCCAGAAGATATTCATTTGAGTGAAGCAGGTTATAAGAAGGTAACGGAGCAATTTTGGTCAAGTATGGAGAAGACTTATCCTTGGGTTTCGGCGAATGCACTATCAGCCACAGCTATTGAAGGGAACTCAGTAAATCTAAACTGGCAAGCAGCTGTTGATAATGTAGGGATTGTAAGTTATGAATTGTTTAATGGGAAAGAAAAACTGGCGACAGTTAATGGGGATGCCACTTCTTTTAAAGTTGAAAAACTTGCGGAAGGTACAGCATATACTTTTTCCGTGATAGCAATTGATAAAGCAGGAAATAAGAGTATTTTTAATCCTACTACCACTGTGAAGACGAAAGGTTCAGCGGGAACACCAACTCCGAAGCCGACGCCAGCACTGTTCTCGGATATTGCAGGGACAAATTTGAAAGCTTATATTGAGCAAGCAGCGGCAGCGGGAATCGTTAGTGGATACAAGGATGGCACATTTAAGCCAAATGAAAACTTAACTCGATCACAAGCGGCTTCAATCATTGTACGTGCGCTAGGCATGAAAACAGATCAAGCAGCTCCATTTGGCGATATTGCTAACTTCTCTAATCAAACGAAAGCTGAGATCAATGCAGCATATAAATACGGTATCATACTCGGAAGTGGGGGTAATTTTAGACCGAATGCAGCAGTGACACGGGTAGAACTAGCGATGATGCTTGAACGTTCATATGTGTTTGCGACAGAATCATCTTATAAGGCTTCTGGACATCCACCGTTTTCTGATATAGGAAATTATAGTGCAGGTACAATTAACGCAATCGCAATGGTTTATGAATTGAAAATCGCGAGTGGATCTGCAGGCAAATTTATGCCGAATAATCCAACTACACGCGGACAAGCTGCAAAAATGTTTGTTAACTTCATGGCTTTGAGCCAAGCGAATTAATAGCATGTGAAAAATGGTCTCGACCTTCAGTCAATAGAAGGTGAGACCATTTTTTTATCTGGATGCAATTACGCCGAGGCTTAATTGATATCATAATAAACGCGAAATCGCATGAAATTCCGGTTGTTGCTCGTCAAATGTTGTAATATAGTCGAATCCAATCGATTGTAGCAATTGTAACGACTCGCGGAATTGGAAGGCGATATCGTCTGGTTTATGCGCATCTGAACCGAGTGTAATAATTTCACCACCACTTTGCTTGTAAAGCTTTAAAATATCGTCACTTGGCATTCCGTTCGTTAATCCATAACGAACACCTGACGTATTCAACTCAATGCCTTTCCCCTCGGGAATGATGACGTTGAAAATCTCACGTAGTTCATCGTGAAAAGGATTATCGCAATGTTGTTTCGTATAACGTTTGACAAGGTCAGCATGTCCGAGAATGTTAAATTGTTTGTAGTTTTGTACGCAGTACAATAACTCGCCATAATAAATCCCATATGATTTTTCAAGGGTTTTATTTTCAAAAAACTCACCAAAATGTAAACCTTTTTTCTCGACGGTATGCATGGAGCAGATGATGAAATCGAATGTCTCATTGTCCATTAATTCTTTGTACTGGTCTAAAACATGGGGCTGTACACCGACTTCAACGCCTTTTTTAATGCGGATACGGCCTTCGAATTGTTGTTGCATGTCATTGATTTTATTGGCGTATTGCTGTTTATCGAAATCAAAAATGAAATCTTCGTATGGATAGTCATAGTCGATATGCTCCGTGAAACAAATTTCTGTAAGTCCTTTTTTGATGGCGCCTTTAATCATTTCTTCCATTGGAATGGGGCAATCAGCAGAAAAAGAACTGTGTAGATGATAATCAAACATAAAAAACTCATCTCCTCTTGTTGACATTTTGTCTGTATACCCTTATAGTACTAAATAACTTTAGTGTAGTAAAGTGATAAAGTAGAGGTGTTGGAATTGGTTAGAAATGAAGTGTATCCCGAACGTATATTAGTAGACAATGAAAAAGTAGAACGAATCATTAAGACCATTAATAAACGTTTTACAACGTATGGCTATAAACGAATTAAAACATCGGCCTTCGAGCAATATGATTTATATTCTAAAGTGAAAAGTTCAATTAATCAAAATGAAATGATTAAGGTTATTGATTATACGGGGCAAGTGTTGGTATTGCGGCCAGATGTGACGATTCCAATTACGCGAGAATTGGCGGAGAATTATCCTAATCTAGCAGATGAGCTGCGTTACTTCTATGTTCAAGAAGTGTTTCGTCAGCCTGGGGATCGTAATGATAGTATTGAAAGTACACAGGCTGGTGTTGAATACTTTTGCCAAAGCTCAGCAGAGGCGGATGCAGAGGTCATTGCACTTGCTTGTCATACGATGAAGGATTTAGGCTTCATGGATATTAAAATCGAGATTGGTCATGCGGCATTTTTCAATGAGCTGGTGCAGGATCTGCCCTTGACAGCACAACAAATTAAGCAGTTGAAAATACTCATTCAAGCGAAAAATGTTGTGGAAATTGGTCCATTCCTTCAACGACTAAACATTGATGAGGGAGTGCGGGATGCCATTGAGCGAATTCCATTCCTCTATGGTAACCCAGAGGAAGTGAGTGAACGCGCACAAGGGATTGCTTTGACACCGAAAATGCAAGATACACTCGATTACTTAATGGATGTTTATCACATATTGAAAATGTATGGGTTGGAGCAGTATATCGTCAGTGATTTAGGGTTAATCAACCATATGGGCTATTACTCAGGTGTTATTTTTCAAGGCTATGTTGAGAAGTTCGGTAAGCCAGTGTTAATGGGTGGGCGTTATGACCAACTAGGTGACGAGTTTGGTGCAAC
The DNA here is from genome assembly GCF_033485195.1 of Sporosarcina beigongshangi. Lineage (NCBI taxonomy): Bacteria > Bacillati > Bacillota > Bacilli > Caryophanales > Caryophanaceae > Sporosarcina > Sporosarcina beigongshangi. The sequence goes on along the minus strand of NZ_JAWLIR010000008.1, from coordinate 91,763 downwards.
ATTGCCGGCAATTGGCTTTGCATGTGAAATTGAATCATTGGTGAAGGCGAAGGAAAGTAGAGAAGTTAGTTCCCGTTTTCCAATTGATGTCAACATCATTTATGACGATACGCGGTTAGAGCAGGCTATTGGGATTGCGAATGAATTGCGAGAGAGAAACTATAGCGTGTTATCATTTCCGATGCAAAAGAAACAAGTGAATCGTCAGCAAAGTGTGTATACCATTCAACTTGAAAAAGAGGGCAATCGACTGAATTATAAAGAAAAAACCATTCCATTTTTAGATTTGAAAGAGGTTTTGGGTTTACTTGTAGGGGTAAAGGGGGCTACACAATGACACATCTTACCGTTGCGATGGCGAAAGGTCGCACTGCTGATCAGGCATTCGGATTTTTGGACAAGGCAGGTATCCGATTTTCTGAATTTCATGATGCCAGTAGAAAACTAGTCATCTATGATGATGCTGACAAAGTGAAGCTTATTTTTGTAAAGGCTGTAGATGTACCCATTTACGTAGAAAAAGGGGCAGCGGATATTGGCATTGTAGGGAAGGATACGATTATGGAAGATCCTGTAGATGTCTATGAGCTTTTGGATCTAGGCATTGGTAAATGCCAGCTGGCAGTCGCTGGATTTCCAGATAAAGAGTTTTCAAGTAGTACTTCATTGACGGTCGCGTCGAAATATCCATCTGTCGCCAAAGAGTATTTTGAAGGTAAGGGTATTCGTGTTGAAACGATTAAATTGAATGGTTCCGTTGAATTGGCTCCTCTCATAGGTATGTCGGACGTCATCGTTGATATTGTAGAATCGGGTGCAACATTAAAGGAAAATGGTTTAGTCGTTTTAGAGGAAATTGCCGATGTCAGTGCACGATTGATTGTCAATAAGGCGAGTTACGCAACGAAAACGACTCAGATTCAGCAGTTCATCTCAGACTTAAAAGTGGCATTGGAGTGATGGGTTCATGCGAATTGTAACTGTGGCGCAATATAATGATGAAAACAGCCAGGCGAATGCTGTGCAACATAACGACCTCGATTTTGATAAAACTGTGCTTGAAATAATCGGAACAGTTCGTGAAAGTGGAGATGAGGCATTGCTAAGCTATACCGAGCAATTCGACGGTGTGCGATTGGAGCGGCTTATTGTGACGGACGAAGAGTTTGAGGAAGCACAGACGCTTATTACGGAAGAGTTTCTGCGTGCATTACGGAAAGCGAAGAACAATATTTCAGTATTTCATGAAGAGCAGAAAGAAAAATCCTGGTTTATTAATCAAGACAAAGGGATTGTGCTTGGGCAGAAAGTGACACCTCTTGAGAGTGTAGGCATTTACGTGCCAGGCGGAAAAGCGGCGTATCCATCTACAGTTCTGATGAATGCTCTACCAGCGAAAATTGCAGGTGTTGGAAAAATTGCGATGGTGACGCCACCGCAGCGAGACGGAAAAGTGAATCCACATGTTCTCGTGGCAGCACGGGAAGCAGGTGTCGATGTTGTCTATAAAATAGGCGGTGCACAAGCAATTGCGGCGTTAGCCTATGGTACGGAAACGGTAGAAAAAGTAGTGAAGATTACAGGACCGGGAAATGCCTATGTGGCACGTGCGAAAAAATGGGTGTTTGGGGATGTCGCGATTGATATGATTGCGGGTCCAAGCGAAATTTGTGTTGTAGCGGATGATACAGCGGTAGCAGAGTATGTCGCTGCTGATTTACTATCACAAGCGGAGCATGACGAGCGTGCGACAGCGATTTGTGTGACGACGAGCGCAGCGTTTGCTGAAGCCCTACAACAACAAGTGGCCGAGCAAATGGCGTGTGCGGATCGTAAGGACATCATTGAAGCGTCAATCATGGATAACGGCCGTATCGTGCTCGTCGATTCGCTGGATGAAGCATATAACTTCGTCAATGAGCTGGCGCCGGAGCATTTACAGCTCATGGTGGAAAATCCGATGGAGCAATTGACCTTCATTCATAATGCGGGAGCCATCTTTTTAGGAAACTATTCACCAGAGGCATTAGGCGATTATATGGCAGGACCTAATCACACGTTGCCAACAAGTGGCACATCGGCATTTTCTTCGCCACTAGGCGTGTATGATTTTATGAAAAAATCAAGTATTATCCATTATACAGCGCAAGCGTTGCAAGACGTTGCGGATGATATTATCACGATTGCGAATGCAGAGGGCTTAACGGCTCATGCAAATTCGATTCAAGTAAGAAAGGCGGAATACAATGCGTAGTAAATCGATTTCAAGGCAAACGGCAGAAACGAAGATTAAGCTAGACTTCGCCATTGACGGTAGTGGGGAAACAGATATTCAGACAGGTGTAGGGTTTTTCGATCATATGCTGACATTATTCACAAAGCATGGACGATTTGATTTAAAAGTAGATTGTGATGGGGATACAGAAGTGGATCAGCACCACTCGGTTGAAGACATCGGCATCGTATTAGGACAAGCGTTTTATGACAGCATTGGTACGAAAGAAGGCATTGAGCGCTATGCGACAGTGTCAACACCAATGGATGAAGCACTTTCTACAGTGTCTCTCGATATTAGTGGCCGTTCGTTTCTCGTCTTCAATGTTGAAGGCATGAAGGACAAAGTCGGTGATTTCGATACGGAACTCGTGGAAGAATTCTTCTTAGCTTTTACCAATAATGCAAAAATCAACTTACACATCAATTTACAATATGGCAAAAACACACACCATATTATCGAATCGATTTTCAAAGGCTTCGGCAGAGCGTTGCGGGTAGCGAGTACGATTAATCCGGATGTAAAAGGTGTACCATCTACAAAGGGAATGCTTTAAGGTTTATCTTTTGCTTGTGCTGCTTGAATGTAGTAGGAAACTAAGCGCAGGTGCCTTAACGGGGGCAGCCAACCGAACAACGGAGAGTTCGGTTTGTATAATTTCTGTGCTCTTTGCAGAAATTATACAGAAAATGCAAAGGAGCAACTGGCTTATGGCGGGAGGGCATCCCCCAGCACCGTAGCGGATTTGAAGGAAATATTTATATAAGCACTATAAAAGGGGGTACCAACATGATTTTATTTCCAGCCATCGATATTCGAGATGGGAAATGTGTTCGATTAATTCAAGGGGATTACGATCAAGAAATTATTTACAACGATTCACCAACTGCGATGGCGAAAGAGTGGGAACAGCAAGGCGCTGCTTACATTCATGTTGTGGATTTGGACGGAGCAAAAACGGGTAATTCATCGAACAAAGAAGCGATTCGAGCGATTGCTGCGAGTGTATCTGTCCCTGTGCAAGTCGGTGGAGGCATTCGGAATATGGAAATCGTCGATGCACATATTGCATCAGGCGTCAGTCGAGTGATTATCGGAACAGCCGCCATCCAAAATCAGCAATTTCTAAAAGAAGCCGTTGACAAGTACGGTGACAAAATTGCGGTGTCTATCGATGCAAGGGGCGGCTTTGTGGCGACAGATGGTTGGACAGAGTTGAGTGATGTCAAAGCGGTTGACCTGCTGCAACAGCTAGTAGAAATTGGCGTGAAAACGGTTGTCTATACCGATATTTTGAAAGACGGCATGCTACAAGGTCCTAATTTAGTTGAACTAGACATGATGAATAATGCATCGAGCATTGATATTATCGCATCAGGTGGCGTTTCTACAGAGCAAGATATCGCAAAATTACGCGAATTAAATATGTACGGCGCAATTATCGGCAAAGCGTTATATGAAGGGAAATTATCCTTAGTTAAACTATTGGAGGACGACAACGATGGCAAGTAATCGAATTATTCCATGCTTAGATTTTGATAACGGCAAGGTTGTAAAAGGGAAGAAGTTTCTTGAGGTGAAAGAAGTTGCAGATCCACTCACATTGGCTAGAAAATATGTGGCTGATGGTGCAGACGAACTGGTATTTTACGATATTGCTGCCTCAACGAATAACCGTGCCATGTTTCTTGATTTGATTGCCGAAATTGCGAATGAAGTGCCGATTCCATTTATCGTCGGTGGTGGTATCCGGACGATTGAAGATATCCAAAAGGTTTTTGATGCAGGTGGCGATAAAGTGTCTATCAACAGCGCGGCGCTGACGAATCCATCTTTAATTGAAGAGGCGGCGAAAAAGTTTGGCTCTGGACGCATTATCTTGTCGATGGATGTCAACGAAGTGGGGCCTGGTAAATGGTCGGTATTTGCCAAGGGTGGCATGGAAGATACGGGGATGGACGCCATAGAATGGGCGATTGAAGGCGAAAGACTAGGTGCCGGCGAATTAGTCGTCAACAGTATTGGAGAGGACGGCGTTAAAGATGGTTATAACCTCGAATTGACACGCACAATTGCAGAGGCCGTCACGATTCCTGTCATTGCCAGCGGTGGTGCAGGTAAGCCTGAGCACTTCCGTACCGTATTAACAGAAGGAAAAGCTGACGCAGCGCTTGCAGCATCGGTTTTCCATTTTGAAGACATTCACATTGGTGAATTAAAAAACTACTTAGCTGAACAAAATACATCTGTTGGGAATGACTAACTATGACAATCGAAATCGACAAATTGACATTTGATAATAACGGCCTAATTCCTGCCATCGTGCAAGATGATCGGACAGGAAAGGTTCTGATGCTTGCTTATATGAACGAAGAAGCATTGCAAAAAACGATTGATACGAAAGAAACATGGTTTTACAGCCGCTCTAGACAAGAGTTGTGGAATAAAGGAGCAACGTCTGGCAATCGCCAGCAAGTCCAACGTTTACTATTCGATTGTGACCAGGATGCGATTTTAGTACAAGTTACACCGCAAGGTCCAGCTTGTCATACAGGTGAAGAGACTTGCTTCCATAAGAAAGCGTTTGAACAAACAATCTCTCACCGAGAAGTCGTGCAGGAAGTAGTCGATGAAATTAAAGAACGTCATCAAAATCCAGTAGAAGGCTCGTACACGACGTATCTATTCCGCGAAGGGTTAGATAAAATCCTGAAAAAAGTCGGGGAAGAAACAACTGAGGTTGTCATTGGCGCGAAAAATCGTGATAAAGCAGAGGTGACGAGTGAACTAGCGGATTTGACATATCACTCGCTTGTGCTAATGGAAGAACTCGGTGTAACGGTGGAAGATGTCAAAAATGAATTGCGAAAAAGACGACCGAATCGTGAAGTGCTGCGCGATGAGTAAATTTTGGAGTAGCATGGTGAAACGGGCGGAGCCATATGTACCAGGTGAACAAGTAAATCAACAGGAGATTGTGAAGCTCAATACGAATGAAAACCCATATCCGCCAAGTCCGAAAGTGCTGGAGGCCATTCATGGAGAGATGGAGCGTAATCTTCAATTGTATCCATCTCCGACTGCAGATGATTTGCGTGCAACGGTTGGTCAGCGGTATGGACTCACTGCTGACGAAGTGTTCGTTGGCAATGGATCAGACGAAGTATTGGCATTTTCCTTTATGGCGTTTTTTGAACCTGGTCAACCTATCCGTTTTCCAGAAGTTACATACAGTTTTTATCCGGTGTATGCAAAGCTATTTGATATTCCTTACGAGGAAGTTGCGTTAAATAAGGATTTTACATTGCAAATCGATAAGTTCTTTCAGTCGGAAGGTGGCGTCATTTTACCAAATCCGAACGCACCGACGAGTCTTTACGCGGAACTGGATTCGATTGAAGAGATTGTGAAAAATAATCCTCATCAAGTTGTCATCATTGATGAGGCTTATATTGATTTTGCAACGAAGTCTGCGGCTGAACTGATCCAGAAGTATGATAATTTACTGGTCGTTCAGACGACATCGAAATCACGTTCATTGGCGGGATTACGTGTTGGTTTTGCAATGGGTAATGCTTCGTTGATAGATGCGTTAATTCGTATTAAAGATTCATTTAACTCCTATACATTGGATCGGTTGGCATTGGTCGGAGCCAAAGCGGCATTTGAGGATGAAGCCTATTTTAAGGGGAGTACAGCAAAAATCATTGCAACGCGCGAGAATACAACTACAGAATTAGCACAACTTGGATTCATTGTCCTCCCTTCGCAAGCAAACTTTGTATTTGCTCGTCATGAAAAATTTTCGGCGGAGTTATTATACAATGAATTAAAACAAGAAGGTATCCTCGTCAGATATTTTAACAAGCCGGGCATTGACAATTATTTACGGATGACCATTGGGACAGATGAGCAAATGGAACGGTTGGTTGTAGCGTTGGAAAAGATTGTGAACAAATAAAAATGGTAAGCCACTTCATGGGTTGAAGGGCTTACCATTTTTTTATACTTTTATAAGTAACTGCTCATTAATTTCATGAATAGTGCGTGCACCAGCAAGTGCCATAGATACTTCCAACTCATGAAGAATCTCTTCGATTACTTGCTGTACACCTGCTTCTCCGTCTACAGCTAATCCATAAATATAGGGGCGACCAAGTAAGATTGCATCAGCACCAAGCGCTAGTGCTTTAAAAACATCGACCCCACTACGGATGCCACTATCTAGTAAGACCGGAATGCGTCCCTTTACAACGTGGCAAATGTCAGGAAGTGCATCCAATGATGAGATGCAGTGATCCAATTGTCGTCCGCCATGATTGGAAACGATAATTCCGTCGATTCCATGTTCAAGGGCAAGCTGTGCATCATCTGGATGTAAAATACCTTTTAGTAAAATCGGCAATTTTGTATAAGAACGTATTTTTTGTAATTCATCCCAATGGAGTCCTGGTCTATCGATGATATCAATTTGTTTCTGGAAAGCTGCTTTTTGATCTTCAGAAGGTGACTTTTCTAGCAACTGACAAAATGCAGGATCAGAAATATAGTTGCCGCAGCCATTACCTTCGAAAAGAGGCGAGTAATTATTGTGTTGATCCGCTTTGCGAACACCGAGTACAGGGGTGTCGACTGTAACGACGATGGCACTGTAACCGCTCGCTTCCGCACGTTTAATAAGACTTTCTGTAACGGAGTCCTCAAGAGAGCAGTAAAGCTGAAACCACCGCGTGTTGTTGTCGAGTACCTGTGCAATTTCTTCCATGGAATACGATGCTGCACTACTTACGACGTAGGGGATTGCAAAAGTCCCAGCAACTTTTGCTGTGGCAAGTTCACCATCGGGATGGACAATACGTTGCACACCAATTGGAGCAAGAAGCAGCGGCGTTTGTATTAATTGATCAAAAAGGGAAACGGAAAAATCGATCTTGGATACATCACGTAATACGCGTGGACGAATTTTCCACTTGTCGAAAGCATGGAGGTTTTCTTGCATGGTTGCCTCCACACCAGCTCCTCTAGCAATGTAGTCGAAGGCTTCTTTTCTTAGTTTTTCAGATGCTTGTGATTCCAGGTGGCTTTCAAAACGTGGAATCAGATCGGTTTTTTTTCTCATTGTGTGCCCACCATTCTAAGTAGTTACGTGAACTTTTAGGTACTATTGATAGTTGAGTAAACTTTACATGATTGAATAATGAAAAAGCAAGTACATAATTGAATTTGTATTTGCTTTAGTATGAATAAACTTTTTCATTACGATATATGTTGAAAGTAAGAACCCTACTCACAACGCTTACCCAGGTAAGGCGCTTTGGCTGGAAAATATAGAATCATTAAGATCAATATATAATAGAATGATAAATTGTAGGAAGCTGTTATACTTGTATAAACAAAGACAAGCGGAAGGGGGACTTGATGATGTTGAAATCAAAATATATCGATCTTGCACTTATATTATTCATGGCTTATTTCGCATTTACTAGGTTTGAAAAAGGTCAAATTGGTTTTGGAATCTTTTTCACTGTATTGTGTTTTTTAAATATCGTAACAGTTGCGGTAAAGATCAAGCAGGAAAAAGAAACAAAAAATAGTGTCAATTGATGGTGCAAGCAAGTAGTAAAGTAAATAAGGATAACCTAAGAAATAACGGGTTATTCTTATTTTTTTATGGCCATTTGAGAAATAAATAAACAGCTTAACTTTGTGGCTAGAGGAACGCGGATAATAGGACGTTATTTTGTATGAATGAAATTAGTTGTTCCAATTCGCCATTTCCTGTAGTATAATATGAGAATTGCATTTTTTGAAAAGAGGAGTATTTATGAAAAATTCTATATATGGATTAACGATGGAACAACTGACAGAATGGTTATTAGAGCGAGGACATAAAAAATTCCGGGCATCTCAAGTTTGGGATTGGTTGTACAAAAAGCGTGTCACAAGTTTTGAGGAAATGACAAACGTTAATAAAGAATGTATTCAATTGTTGGAAGACAATTTTGCAATTCAAACATTGGAGCTATCAGTGAAGCAAGAGTCGGCGGATGGAACGATTAAGTTCCTATTTAAAATGCAGGATGGCAATCTCATTGAGACGGTACTGATGAGATTCCCTTATGGTCACTCTGTTTGTGTGACAACACAAGTCGGCTGTAATATTGGCTGTAGCTTCTGTGCTAGTGGATTATTGAAAAAGAGCCGCGATTTAAATGCGGGCGAAATCGTGGAACAAATTATGAAAGTACAGTTCCATCTTGATGCAAAAGAGCAAGAGGATCGCGTCAGTCATATTGTGGTCATGGGCATTGGCGAACCATTCGACAATTACAAGAACTTGATGGATTTCCTTCGTGTCGTTAATGACCAAAAAGGACTAGCAATCGGTGCGCGCCATATTACGGTATCGACAAGTGGAAATCCACATAAAATTAGAGAATTTGCTAATGAAAATATCCAAGTTAACTTGGCCGTTTCTTTGCATGCGCCAAATAATGATTTGCGTACACGTATTATGAAAATTAACAAAGCATTCCCGATCGAATCATTGATGGATTCCATCGATTATTACTTGGAAACGACAAACCGTCGAATTACGTTTGAATATATCATGCTACAAGACGTTAATGACCATGTGGTAGAGGCGCAGCAATTAGGAAAACTACTTGAAAATAAACGCCATCTATCTTACGTCAACTTGATTCCGTACAATCCAGTTGACGAACATGACCAATATCGCCGTAGTACACCAGAAGCGATTGATGCATTTTACAAAGCACTTCGTAAAAAAGGCATAAATGGCGGTGTCCGCCTCGAACAAGGGACAGACATTGACGCAGCATGTGGACAGTTACGCAGTAAGCAGATTAAGAAAGAAAAAGTGGTTTGATTCGATGAATAACAAAAACGCATCCAAAGGTTCATACGGATGCGTTTTTTGTTATTTATTTTTTCGCGTGAGAATCACAACAGCTTGGACCATGAAGGCGATGCCTAATCCGAATGAAGTGATGATGAATAAAGACAAAATGCCTGCCAGGTCACCAAAGCCATCTTTATTCATCAAGAAATTACGGAAAAGCTCTACGAATCCAATTGCGACAGCAATGATGAAAATTCGAAAAGCAATGTTCAATTTGTAGAATAGCAAAAGGGTAGAAAAAACGCCTACAATTAATCCGAATATAGCGAACGCTAAATAATTTCTCCATTCAAGCTCTTGTCCCAAAACAGTACGTACGCCAAGTATGAGAAGAACGAAAGACGTTAGTCCTGTAAAAAAACCAATCTTCCATAATTTGTTATCCATAAACTGCACCTTCTTTCAATACTATCATACCGAAAGAAGGGTAGATTGCGCCACTGAATGCATTGTATTGCCAAAAAGACGAAACAATGAAAATCCCATTCGCCGGGGGGAGACGAATGGGATTGGTTATTTTTTAGCAATAATGATGAGTTTACCTTGATCGAGCTCTTCTTCAGCAGCTGCAGCTTCTTCCTTCGATAGACCTGCGGCTTCCATTTTACTCCGCAATTCATCACCGCGAGAAGTGAACATGTTTTTCATGCTTTTGAGGAACCCCTGGTCTTTCATGCTAACTGTTTCTGTGTCGAGGGCATCGTTAATATGATTGCCTCTTTTTTTATCATGTGCAAACACGTAGATATCATCATGCGTATACCCTTTCGTGACTAAATCATCAATTTCTTTCTTTGCTTGTAGCCCATTTTCTACAGTTCGTTTGATTGGCAATGAAAATTCCCTCCCGTTTATTTGTCCATGTTATCATTGCCAATAAAGACTCGATTTTAAACACATTGAAAAAGGAAATCATTGCCGTAACTTTCTATATGCTTGAATGAAAGAAGTCGGGTCGGTATCTATCTCAAACATAAATACACCTTGGTTTGTATGCAAATAAAACAATCCAGCCCCGCCAGAAAAAGGCTTATAGGACATATCCAATACATGCTCTAATTTGAAGCTGTTTTTGGTGGTTGAAATTGAATCGGCATATAGATGAATGTAGTGAGCGGTACGATTTGTTGTTTGATCATACCAACCAGCAATACGTTCGACTAGATGATATGTAATTGTGCAAATGGCTTGATGTTTTGATGTATGCATGCGATCCCTCCACTAGTAAGATGCCCGTGACGGAAAATATATAAGCATATCATAACAGTTTTAATCGAATGGCAGAAAGTTTTTTATCTTGTTCTAATTTCAATAGCATTGCCAGAAGGGTCTACAACAGAAAGTGTTCCATTGCTGGTATCGAAGGGGATATCCAGATGTTTGAGTTGAGCTTCCGCTTCATCCATCTCTTGCTGGGTGAAAAAGATTATAAACTTCTTCAAGCCTCTTGCGTTTTCTGGTGGTGAAGGTATGCCAATGCCCGACCATATATTCAACGCGATATGATGATGATAATTGTCTTTTGAGATAAACAAGCTGCCATTGTCATTACTCGTAATAGTAAATCCTAAACCGTCTACGTAAAATTGCTCGACCTGTTCAAGTTCAGCAACTTGCAAATGCATATGCCCAATCCGTGTGCGGTCCGGTAGGCCTGTCCAAGGAGGGTTCGCCTCATTAACCAATCCCTCAATATCAATTGGATATGATCCACCTACATAGCCGCCGTCGGCATCACGTTCCCACTTTTCAGATGGATAGTCCACATAAAGTTCAATCCCGTTATTATCCGGGTCTGCAAGATAGAGGGCATCGCTATATTGATGGTTGGCTGCACCTTGGACAGGATATTCGTTTTCGGCTAAATGGAGGAGTGCATTGGCTAAACTTGGCCGATCCGGAAACAGAATTGCAAAATGATAGAGACCCGTTGTTCCAGGGGGCCTTTCCACGGAATTATTCACTTCTTCTAATAGGAGTAGAGGAGTGAATCCATCAGCCGTTAATGTCACTTTGTTCGCCTCTTGCGTTAAAATATCAAACCCAATCATATGCTGATAAAATTTAACAGAACGCTCAAGATCAGAGACGACTAGATATACTTCTCCTACTCGAGGTAGGGTGTCCGTATCATATGTTTCATAAGCTGAGTTTTTATTAGTCAGCAGGGCAATAAGTGAAATGACTAAAACCACTGAAACGACAATGCCAATAATGATTCGTTTGTTTTTCATTGTATAGTTCTCCTTTTTAAATAGACTACTTGACGTAGTGTAACAGTCTTTCAGTTAAACTTCAGCTAGAAGATGTTACAAATTTGTTAATTGAACTATTTGTAATTAACAATTCTTGACGAGATAACACTATCAAACTACAATGAGTAGTGTGAGGTGAGCAAGTCATGAAAATCCGTAAATTCAAAATGAATGAAAGTGGGCTGAATCGTTTTTTCGGACCGCTTGAAGCGAAAATTATGGACGTTTTATGGAACGATGTAGAAATGACCATTAAAAATGTCCAACAAGTGCTTGAACAGGAAAAATTAACGAATTTCAACACAGTCATGACGGTTATGAATCGATTAGTCGATAAGGGCATTCTTCAAAAGAGGGCAGCGGGGAGATCATCTATGTATAGACCGATTCTTTCGCGAGATGAGTTTTTGAATACGCAATCAAAGGAAATGACCAATGAGCTGATGGACGAGTTCGGAAGTGTTGTCGTCAGTCATATGTTAGATGCTCTGGAAGATGTAGATGATGATCTTGTCGCTAAACTTGAGGCGAAAATTAAAGAATTGAAAAAGGACATGTAGCCTATGTTCAAACGTCAATCATCTATCATGCTCATCGTGTCACTTATCATTTCGGGAACTATTTTTCTGCAAATGGGTTTGTACTTCATCGCAATGATAGCTGGCTGGAACGTACGGTATAACCTTGTTGCCGTCTGTCATAGTTGGCTGAAAGCGATAGGGTTGTCCTCGCTTGATTATGTACTTGATGTACTCGTCATTTATACCTTGTTTTTTACACTGTGGAAAATAGCATCACAATTCTATCATGCTGTTCGTATGCAAAAACGATTTGAGCAATACAGAGAAAATAGGCTTACAATCGATATGAATCGAACGTATGGAGAAGGGCAAGATGCATTTATGGTCATCTCGCATCCTACACCACTGGCAATTACGATGGGATTTATACGGCCTCAAATTGTCTTATCGACAGGTTTGATGAGTCTATTAACAGCGGATGAATTAAAGGCTGTCATTTCACATGAGATGTATCATAAAGAACATCGTGATCCACTTAACATCTTTTTGATGACTCTTTGTTCGTCCACAATGTGGTATATTCCGATTCTAAAGTGGTGTAATCAAAAATATAGAATTGTGAAGGAATTGCTGGCGGATGAATATGCAATCGAAAAACAACAGACTTCTGTCAACTTAGGTAGTGCACTGTTAAAGATGCTAAAAGTGAGCAAACAAGAAAAAATGCCGTTTGCTTATGCATCATTTGCAGATACGTCTGTCAATTATCGGATTGACTATATTTTGGATCCATTACAAGAAATTGATTGGAAGCTTCCGATGAAGACCACGATCCTATCGTTAACGATTTTTAGCGTCATTTGTACATTATTTATTTACGCCTTAGCATTGGCGTAAATTTTTCGGCCCATTACACTACGTTATGTAGTTTGAATTAGGAGTGTTCTACTATGAACAAGAGGATATTTTGGATTATAGGTCTAGTTGCTGTTTGTATCATTGGAATTGTTATGTTAACGAATGTGAATGAAAAGTCAGTCGTTATTGACTATGAAGGGCAGCCATTTTTAGGGGAAGCCTCGGCTCCGGTAGAAATTGTTGAGTTCGGTGACTACAAATGCCCAAGCTGTAAAGATTTTAATGATAGACTTTTTCCGATTATTTATGAGGAGTTAGTTAAAACAGGAAAAGCGAAGTTTTACTTTATGAATTTCTCCTTTATTGCCCCGGATTCAACGACAGCGGCACAGTTTGCGGAAACGGTCTACAAAGAACTGGGCAATGATAAGTTTTGGGAATTCCATAACTTATTGTTTGCCAATCAAACAACAGAATCAGGACAACCGACTTTATTTAACGATGCTACCTTGGAAGAAATGCTGGCGAAAGTTGCAAGTGAAGAGGAAACGAGTAAAGTGATGGTAGCTTTCGGGGAAAGTAAGGGCAAAGAAGCTTGGGAGAAGGATATGAGGACGGCTAATGGCTTGGGTGTATCATCAACACCGACAATCTTTATAGGCGGCAAGCAATTTAATGGCAGTACGATAAATGATTTTATAAAAATGGCGGAAGAGTCAGCTGCTAGTGGTCAGTAAGTCGTTGCTATTTGCCTGGTTGACGTCGATTATTGCGATGGTAGGAAGTTTGTTCTTTAGTGAGCGAATGGGCTTTGTGCCATGCACATTATGCTGGTATCAGCGTATTTTAATGTACCCTCTGGTTCTTTTCTTAGGTCTCGCATTTTATCGCAATGACCGAGAAATTTATAAGTACGTTCTTCCAATGTCAATCATCGGCATGGTTGTTTCCAGCTATCATTATGCATTGCAAAAGTTGCCTTCCTTGCATGAATTCGGCACCTGTACGAGTGGAGTACCGTGTTCAGGACAATATATTAACTGGTTTGGTTTAGTGACGATTCCATTTTTAGCGTTTATTGCATTTACATTGATAACAATCCTCATGTTAATATTACGGAAACATAAGTAAGATGAATTGAACATAGGATAGCCTCCCCAAGTGAACAGGGGAGGCTATGTTAATTCCACAAATAATAATCTTGTGCTTGAACACTCACGAATCCAATATTTTCATATAACCGAAGGGCATGGCTATTTTTTGCCTCGACATCAAGTCCGATATTATACCCTGCATCATGTTGTTGCTTGACGATATTGCGGAGCGCTTTCCCACCATAGCCTTTGCCTTGGAATTCTGGTGAAATAGCAAAACCATAGATATACGCTTCTCCATCTATTTTGCTAACACGGATTTTGCCGACGTCGTTGCCTTCAGCTACGATGATAAAACGGTATTCCTCTGTCCTATTCTTGACATCTTCATAATGATGCCATGCATCTTCCTCACTCATTTGGAAGGCAAGTACATCAAGTTGTATCTCAAAGGCAGAATCGGAAGATATTGCTTGACGTAGCTCAATATCTTCACTTGCTTCAAGTGATCGTTGCACCCACTGCATCTGAAACTCTGAAAATTCATACGTGCATGGTTGGGCTGCAAGCCACTCCTTAGCGGGTATCGAAGAGGCTGGTGCATTCAATAAAATCTTCTGAAAGCCTTTATCTTCAATCACTTGAAGTGCTTGTTTCCAAAGGCTCGAAAAGTGATGCTTTCTTCTTTCACTTGGCTTGACCATCCCGCAAACTTCTACTGATGAGCCGAAACCATATAAAGCTAAATAAGCAATGAGTTGTCCATTTTCTTCGTAGAAAAAATCCATACTTAAATCATCTCTTTGCCGTAGCATATCCCAGTTTAGTTTTAATTGAATAGTATCGGCGTGCTCGCATTCTTTTTGAAGAACTTCAATAGCATGTAATTGTTCACTAGTTAGCATGTTTTTTCCCCTTTATCATAAGATACTATTACTATATATGAAAAAATGGGGGAGTGGCTAGGTTAATCTGTTTCGTGACAATTTTCATAGAAAGAAGTATGATGAATAAGGCTGTTTTAACTTCATTTAACTTGAATCAGCAAATGTGTTTGTACTGAAAGCGAAGCGTCAGCTAGAGAAGTTCGCCACTCCTATAAGTCCAATTACGCAGAGGCGTAATTGATTAACTATTTTTGTAATGAAAGCGAAACGTCTGCTGAAAAGGGGAACTCACACTAAGTTCTTGTCGTCCTTTATTGATGGTAGTCTAGTTGAGCGCGATTCAAAGTCTAGACGCAATTGCGCTGAGAAACAACAGACTTAACAAATAATTGTGAAAGTGAGTACGTATATGACAATCATTCAGAACTTAATTAGCTTTATTTTGCATATCGATCAGCATTTGGTTGAAATCATTCAACAATTTGGCTCATGGTCGTATGTGATTTTATTTTTAATCGTTTTTGTGGAGACAGGCATTGTTATTTTCCCTTTTTTACCGGGTGATTCCTTATTATTTGCGAGTGGGGCACTAGCGGCGATGGATGCTTTTAACATTGTTTTGCTCATCATTGTATTTTTTGTGGCAGCTGTCATTGGTGATACAGTAAACTATCAAATTGGTAAAAAAGTAGGAATGTCAATCCCGCCGAATAGCTTTATGGGCAGAATGATCAATCAAGAGAAAATGACCAAGGCTCAAAATTTCTTTAATCGACATGGTGGTAAAACAATCGTAATCGCACGCTTTATGCCTTTTATCCGCACATTTATCCCATTTGTTGCAGGGGCTAGTCGCATGAATTATGGCTATTTCCTTTTATATAATGTTTTGGGTGCAGCTCTTTGGGTAGGGATTTGTACGATAGCAGGCTATTTCTTTGGCAATTATCCCCTAATTAAAGAGAATTTTTCAACAGTCATTTTACTCATTATTTTTGTATCTGTTTTACCTGTTCTGATAAGCGTTGTGAAATCACGTTTGCAAAATAAATAATAAAACAGCTCTCGGATTCGAAATCCGAGAGCTGTTTTTAATAAGTTTGAATTTTTTTAATGTCTTTCATTAATTGTTCTGCGTAAGAGGAATCAACGTAATTATATTCTTTGATGATAACACCTTGCTCATCGACCAGATAGAAGTTAGTGCCGTGAAGAACTTGATTAGATGTTTCAGGTTTGAGAATAATTGTTTTGAACTCATTCATCGCAAATTCTTCAATATCTTTTTGGGAATAGCCAGTGAGCATATGCCAGTTGGACTCGTCGTCCGAATATTGACTGATGTATTCCTTTAATACTTCTGGTGAATCAACTAAAGGATCCACCGTAAAGGTGACAAATTCGACTTGTAGACCTTGTTCCTCGAACTGTTTCTGTAAGGTAGCAGCTTCAAACATCATGGGTAGGCAAACAGTCTGACATTCGGTGAATATAAAATCGGCAATCCAAACTTTACCGGCTAACTCTTCGGTTCCAAAGGCTTGTCCATCTTGATCTGTAAAAGAGAAAGCTGACACAGGTTTACTCATTAAAGGTTTTGCACCACAAGCTGAAAGCAGTAGCAGGAAGACAATAGAAAACAGTAGACCGTTTATTTTTTTCATGTTAGATATCTTCTTTCTCATCGATTGGTAAACCAGGTAATTGAATTGTGACGGTTGTTCCTAAATTAGCATCGCTAGTTATTGTAAACTGACCATTATGAAGGCGAATAATCTCTTTGACGATAGTGATGCCTAAGCCGGTTCCACCTGTTGTCCGGGTGCGTGCTTTGTCTGTTCGGAAAAAGCGCTCGCCAATCCGTTTAAGATCCTCGTCATTGATATGTGTTCCTTTGTTCACTAATCTAAATTGAACAAAGTTGTCCTCGTCCTTCAGTGTAATAGCAATCGTCCCATTGGCAACGGAATACTTAATGGCATTGTCGATTGTATTGTAAAAAACTTGCTGAATTCTTTTTGAATCACCCATAATAATAAGGTCTTCCCCAATGTTTAAATCCAAACGTAAATTTTTCTCGGTGAAATGAATAGTGAAAAGATCAATCGTATCGACAAGTAATTGCGCGATAGCGATCGGTTGGCTATCAATGGAATACATATCTTCTTGTAAATGATTCAGTTCGATTAAATCGTTGATCAGCTTATTGAGTCGGATTGTTTCTTTTTCGATTGTACTTAAATAATTTTCCGCTTCTTCTGGAGATGAGTAGATTTTTTCCTTTAGCACATGCGTATAGCCGCCGATATACGTTAATGGTGTTCGCAGCTCATGGACAATATTGGAGATGAACTCCTTCTTACGAATCTCTTGCTGCTCAAGCGATTGACTCATGGAGTTGAATGCTTGCGTCAATTGACCGAGCTCATCTTGGCTAACGGTTTCAATACGGTTTGAGTAATTGCCCTTCGACACTTCAACAGAAAGTCGCTGTAGCTCTTGAATAGGCTTGAATAAAGATTGCCATACGCGATTGACGACAAGAAAAAGTATGAAGAAAAATAAGACACCTACAATAATTAGAAGAGGAATACTTTCTTGGAATACGTCTTGAATGGCTGCAAGAGGTACATAAATATAGATGAAGCCAAGAAGTCCACCTTCTCCTTTAATTGGGAAAATTGCTCCAATTATTTCACGATCAAGCTCTTCGACAAATCCTTCTTTCATCACAAATGACCCTTGTTCTAGAATGGGTAGGTCGTCAGCGTCAACAAGCGATTCATAATTGATTTTGTAAGGAAATGAAGTCGTAAGCTCCTCCAAATTATCGACAACAATAATTTCGTATTCTGAAATGACGTTGTACCATTGGATTTTATTGATGATATCCTCACTTAATTCCCCAAAATGATAATGAGCTGCCGTTTTTTGTCCTTGATAGACGATAGATTCCTCAATACTTGTTAAATATAATTTTGAATACAAATAGTAAATGAAGAAAAAGGAAAATAAAATTGAAAAACCGATACTAGCGCCGAGCACGACGAGGATTTTCTTACTTAAAGTTATGTTTTTCATGTTACACCTCAAACTTATAGCCAAGACCCCAGACGGTTTCAATTAGATCTCCTTCACTGCCCATTTTGAGTCGTAATGTCTTTATATGTGTATCAACGGTTCTTGCGCTACTTTGATGATCTTCTCCCCAAATAAGCTGCAATAGTTGTTCGCGTGTATAGACGCGACCTTTATTTTTCACAAGTAAATGGAGCATGCCAAATTCCTTCGGTGTTAAAGATAATGGTGTCCCATTGAGTGTTACAGTATGCGCCTCGGTGTCAATCACAATCGGCCCGATTTTCAAAATATCGCTAAGCGGCTTATGTTGGTAGGAGCGCCTTAAGACAGATTCCACCCTTGCCAGAAGTTCATCGGGTAAAAATGGTTTGACGATATAATCATCACCGCCTAGCTTTAGGCCTTGTACTTTGTCCCATTCCTCACCTTTGGCGGATAAAAAAATGAGTGGAACGTTAGAGCTACGCTTCACTTCACGTGCAAAGGTAAAGCCGTCCATATAGGGCATCATCACGTCTACAATTAAAAGCTGCGGAGCAGTTTTGTCGATTAAAAACAACGCGTGCACACCATCAGTCGCTTCAACGACTGTGTATCCTTCTTTTTCTAATAATGTTCGAATCAATTGCCTCATTTGTTCTTCATCGTCTATAATCATAATCGTTGATTTATTCATAAAATAACCTCACTTTGATAAGAGATTTATCCATCCATTATTTTCTCAAAAAGATGTGAAGACTATGTGAAACTTCGGACTTCACAATTACTTCTTACTTTCCTTATATAATCATACTGAATTTACTGTGGTACGTTAAGTAATACGATAGCGGAGGGAACTTGAATGAGACGAAAATTATGGTTGTTAATGGTGGGGCTAGTGCTGGCGACGATGGCGGCATGTGGTAATGAGAAATCAAAGGAAGTTGTTGCTGATGCAGTACCTCAACCGATTATTGTAGATTTGACCGTGACTGAAGAAGTTGAAGTGAATGGACCTGTGAGCATGGCGGCAGTCGTGACACATGGGGATGAAAAAGTAGAAGATGCAGACGAAGTTCTATTTGAAATTTGGGAAGAAGGCAAGAAAGAGGATAGTGTGAAGATGGAATCCGTCAATGAAAAAGACGGTTTGTATACAGCTGAAACAACCTTCGATCATGATGGTGTTTTCCATGTTCAAGTGCATGTAACGGCAAGAGGTTTGCATACGATGCCGATGAAAAAAGTGATTGTTGGTAGCGGTGCACAGGATGTAGAAGAGCATGACGATGAAGAAGGGCATCAAAGTGAAGACCATCATGGGCAGTCAGAAGGATTCTCGATGCATTTCACAGAGCCTGAAAATGTGAAGTCAGCGAGTGAAATTGGACTTGTCGTTCATTTACAGGTCGATGGGAAACCGCTTGAACAAGCACGAGTTCGGTATGAAATATGGGACGAAGCGAATCCTGATAAACATGATTGGATTGACGCTACAGAATCAGAAGCAGGTGAATACGCTTCTGATTATACATTTGCACAAGCTGGAGCGTTCAGCGTACAAATTCACGTTGAAGACGACAAAGACTTGCACGAGCATGAAGTGTATACAATTGAAGTTGAATAAACATGTGTGACCTCCTTGACGAATATGTCAGGAGGTTTTTTAATTCTGAATAAAGTGAGTTGGCATTCAAATTAGAATTATGGTATAACTAGATTATTAAGTAGAGTAATTAAGTCGGAATAGTAAATTTAGTGACTCTATACATTGAAATAAAGAATCTTACCTATAATGCTTGGCGCTTGGGGATGCCTCCCGCAATAAGCCTGATAGAAAACCACTATCAGTCTTATCGCTTCGGCTACCCCAGTCGACGCCTTCGCTGGAGATTACATAGAATCATTAGTTCAACATATAGAGGATCTGACAAACCAATAGGGGGAATGATGATGATGAAAATGAATGTGGAAAGTTTTAATCTAGATCATACGAAGGTTGCTGCGCCGTTTGTTCGTTTGGCAGGTACGAAACAAGGGAATCATGGAGATGTCGTCTATAAATATGATGTTCGTTTTAAACAGCCGAACAAAGAACATATGGAAATGCCTGCTTTGCATTCGATTGAACATTTAATGGCAGAAAATATTCGTAATCATTCAGATCAAGTGGTTGACTTGAGTCCAATGGGCTGTCAAACAGGTTTTTATTTATCTGTCATTAACCATGAGGATTACGAGGATATTTTGGTTATTTTAGAAAAGACGTTAGAAGATGTAGTCGTTGCAACAGAAGTGCCAGCGTGCAATGAAGTGCAGTGTGGATGGGCAGCGAGCCATAGCTTAGAAGGTGCACAACAATTAGCGAGAGAGATGCTAGCGAAGAAAGAGGAGTGGCGTCAAATTTTTGCGGATTAATAGAGAAGAGAAGCCATTCACGATGTTGTGAATGGTTTTTTTTACTTGACTCAGCAAATGTGTTTGTACTGAAAGCGAAGCGACAGCTACAGAAGTCCCCCGCTAAGGAGAAATTTAGTTCCACTTCTCCTTAGCGGGGGATGGATGCTAGAAAAGCATTTCAATCAGAGGAAGTTTGAGGAAATATCAGTGATTCATTGTATAATGGGAGTCATTATACAAACTTTTGTTGGAGGGATTTATAATGGCAGAGCATTACTTTCATTTAACAGCGAACTGGCCTGGCTTGCGGAATGATGTGGGGACAATAGAAACGGGGAATTTAGTAACAGAGGTGTCGATTCCGCCAGAGATGGATGGACCGGGGATTGGTACCAATCCAGATGAAATGCTATTAGGAGCGGCGGCCACTTGTTATATCATTACACTCGCAGCTATGATGGAGAGAAGTAAGCTAGAGAAGGAGGCTTTGACGATGAAGTCCGTCGGTGTTGTAGATGTGACGAATGGTGTCATTACTTACAAGAAAATTATCCATAAACCGCATATTGTGTTGAAAGCGGATGCAACGGAAAAAGATGAAGCACTCGCGCAAAGATTAGCTGAAAAAGCGGAAACCACATGTATGATTAGTCGAGCTATCAAGGGAAATGTCGACATCGGGTTGGAATTAGTAGTGAGCAAATAAAATAGAGAATGAAAGGAAAACCGTGCACAATAGAGTACGGTTTTTTATTTCGTCCAAAAAGAAGTTGATAAAAACATAGATGAAATATATAATTATCTATGATTATATAGATTTAAACGAAAGGTGTTTATGTTAATTGTGAATAACTTAGAAGGTGTTTCTGTGGGAGTGATGGAAAAAGGCTATACGGAAGAGAAGCACGATTACTGCTGTCTCCTTTGTGATAAAAGGGTTGCTAAGGGAGTCATTTACCCTGTCGGAGAGGTACTTTATGAAGATTGGCGTTATATGGAGCATCATATCGAAGAAGCGCATGGTTCAATTTTTGAACATCTATTGTCAGGAGGAAGGGAAAATACGGGTCTGTCCGATCAGCAAACGAAACTACTGTTACTGATTTACGCAGGGAAGTCAGATAAAGATATTCAGCAGGAACTACAAATCGGTAGTCTGTCAACCATTCGTAATCATCGTTTTGCGTTAAGGAAAAAGGAAAAACAGGCAAAAACACTTGTGGCTGTCATGAATTTATTGAGACAGCAAGAATTGCAGTCGATTGAACCGGTAAATAATAAGCCGATTGGCAAATCTTTTGAACCTCCTGCAGAATTGACGCGCTATTTTTCTGAAGAGGATGGTCGTTTGGTATCGTATCAACTAAAAGAGTATGAAAAAGAGCAGTTGGTAGCAGAAGTAGCGCTGCTATTTAATCCAAAGAAAGTTTATACAGAAAAGGAAGTCAATAAAGTATTAGTGGAGGTTTACGAGGATTATATGCTGTTACGGCGGGAGCTCATCGATCGGGGCCTGTTGACGCGTAATAGTGAAGGAAGTGAATATCGCCTTGTGTCTAATTTAGAAGATGGAGAGGATAGCGAAATGGATTTTAAGAAAGAAATGAAATTGAAGGCGAAAGAAGAGAAACCGAGTTATGGAGTCTTTCAAATCAAGAATTTGACCAACGGAAAAATATTTGTCGGCTCTACGCCGAATTTTAAAACGTTAAACGGATTGAAATTCAGCTTAAATAATGGTGTCAGTACGCATAAAGATCTTCAAGCGGATTGGAATGCCTGTGGAAAAGAACAGTTTGAATTTATAGAACTAGAAACCGTAGATGAAAAAGATTGGAAGGGGAAAAGTAAAAAGGAAATCCTTGAGAAGCTGTTGGATAAATGGCTAGAGGAATTACAGCCATTTGGAGATAGTGGGTATAATGGAGTGAAAAAAGAGTTGTAAAAAAGACGGTGCTCAGGTTTAACCCTGGCGCCGTCTTTTTGCATGATCACTTTTCTAAAGTGCCTGGCTGTGGTTTTTTAATCGGTACGAGATTAAAAATATCATGATCCTCAAAGGCATCGACAAGTCGGTCGAGCCATTCGTAGTAATCACGCATATACTGTAACTTTTCAATATCTATATGGGCCAACTCTTTTACTTCATCACTAATAGATGGGTCCACCACTAATTCTTCTAGTTCTACTAACGACCTTCTAATTGCGACTGAATGCTGGTTAACCGATTTTCTCCATTTAATTGAAAATAAATCAATAAAGCTTTGGTACCAATCATCGGTTACCTGATAAAGATCTTTTCGGACGCCTTTTTTCCAAGCGCGCTCGACTAATTTTAAATCGGATAATGCCCGTACAGAAGTACTCATGCTCGTTTTGCTCATCCCGAGTTCTTCCGTCATATCATCTAATGTCAACGGCTCATTATGAAAAAACATAGTGGCAAACTGCCTTCCAGAAGAAGGTGTCAGGCCATAAAGATGTATATTTTGTGCGATGGATTCAATAATCCGTTCACGCGTTTTTTCAAGTCTTTCTTTACCGTTCATGCTAGTTTTCCCTCCACTGTCATCGGCATTCGTTAACCAACCCAGTTATTTTCTTCTAGCGTATTATATTGACTCCAAAAAAGCAATTTATAATTATTATAACTAAAACAGTTTTTACTGTACAAACGATTAATTTGGTCTTAACGGTTGAATTTATTTTTTTATAGGTCTATACTAGTAAACATTCATAAGCTTTAATTTGAATCAGAGGTAGTTCAAACTCTTTGCTGATTCAAGTTGAGCCTCCGGCGGATGTCGTAAATTTTGAAGGGAGTTAAGGAAGGCAACCAAAGAGCGCCGCGTCCTAAAAGTGCCTTAGTTTCTGCAAAGTACGCAGAAATACGGCCAATCAAACCGTTCGCTGTTCGATTGATGATGGTTGAATACCTGCATCCTGTAAGCCACAAGCACAATTCAAAATTTGGACGCAATTAAGCCACGGAGTAATTGATAATTGTAAGGAGTGTACGCATGAGTGATCAAATTGCCATAAAAAAAATCGAAGTGCACAACACGACGAAGATTTTCGGCAAAAACAGTAAACGAGCGGCACAGCTGCTCAACGAAGGAAAGACGAAAAGTGAAATATTGAAAGCGACTGGAGCGACAGTCGGTGTGAAAAAGGCATCCTTTGATGTCTATGAAGGTGAAATATTTGTCATTATGGGCTTGTCCGGCAGTGGGAAATCGACGCTTGTCAGATTGCTAAACCGCTTGATTGACCCGACGATGGGTACGATTTTGCTAGATGGCGAGGACATCGTCAAGATGAATAAAGAACAGCTTCGTGAAGTGAGACGTAAAAAAATTGGTATGGTCTTTCAAAATTTTGCGCTCTTCCCTCATAAGACGATTCTTGAAAATACGGAATATGGGCTAGAAATTCAAGGCGTAGCGAAAGTAGAACGTCAGGAAAAGGCTAAAGAATCCTTGAAACTAGTTGGTCTTGCTGGATATGAAGACCAGTATCCGAACCAATTAAGTGGTGGGATGCAGCAGCGTGTTGGTCTTGCTAGAGCATTAGCGAATGGACCCGATATATTATTAATGGATGAAGCGTTTAGCGCACTTGATCCACTCATTCGAAAAGATATGCAAGATGAGTTGCTACAGCTTCATAATGATATGGGAAAAACGATTATCTTCATTACCCATGATTTGGATGAGGCCTTACGCATTGGCGATCGAATTGCACTGATGAAAGATGGAGAAATCGTTCAAATTGGGACGCCCGAAGAAATATTAATGAGCCCATCAAATGAATATGTTGAACGTTTTGTTGAGGATGTAGATTTATCGAAGGTGTTGACAGCAGGTCACATTATGATAAAAGCTGACACAGTCCAAATCGACCGCGGACCTAGGGTTGCGCTTCGACTGATGAAACGTCTTGGGATTTCTTCTATTTATGTAGTGGATAAAGGAAATCGTCTACTCGGTGCGGTAACAGCGCAGGATGCGGTAGATGCAGTTGAATCAGGTAAAACGTTGGATGCGGTTCTCATCTCCGATCTTCCAATGATATCTGCGGATACATTGCTGATTGACCTATTTGACATTGTTTCAACAGCGACGATACCTGTGGCTGTGGTAAATGAAGATAATAAGCTACAAGGGATTATTATTCGCGGTGCACTGATTGGGGCATTAGCTGGCGACAATCAGTTTATTAATAATGATGGTGTTGTTGATTCCGTCGAGCAAAACGATTCGGAGGTGAAATCAAATGAATAACTTACCTCGTCTACCGTTTGCGGACTGGATCGATAATGGTGTCGACTGGCTTGTGACCACGTTTGGTACTGTGTTTGATGGTATTGCGGATTTACTTGCGGGGATTGTTGAAGGGTCAGTTGAAGGACTTAATATGGTACCATCGATTCTGCTTGCCGTTCTATTCTCCTTGCTTGCGTGGCTAATTTCCACGCGGCGGATTGCTCTGATGTCACTGGTTGGTTTGCTGTTCATCGATTATTTAGGCTATTGGTATCCGATGTTACAGATGCTAGCACTTGTCGTTACATCTGTAGCGATAGCTATTGTGATAGGCATTCCACTTGGTATTTGGGGTTCACAGCAAGCACGTGCGCGTAAGATCATTAATCCTATTTTGGATCTGATGCAGACGATGCCTGCGTTTGTTTACTTGTTACCCGCAATTTTCTTTTTCAATATTGGTGTTGTTCCAGGAGTGGTTGCATCGGTTATATTTTCGATGCCACCAACGATTCGTCTGACAATGCTAGGTATCGAGCAAGTGCCAAAAGATTTGATCGAGGCAACAGAAGCATTTGGTTCTACAACGTGGCAGCGGTTAATAAAGACACAAATACCACTAGCTAAACCGACGATTATGGCCGGCGTCAATCAAAGCATTATGCTGAGTTTATCTATGGTCGTCATCGCATCAATGGTTGGTGCACCGGGTCTCGGTGAGGAAGTGTACCGGGCTGTTACACAATTAAAAACAGGCGTTGGGTTTGAAGCGGGTCTAGCAATTGTTATTGTGGCCATTATTTTGGACCGAGTTACACAATACGCAGGAAAGAAAAAACAAGGGGGAACTACATTATGAAATTGACAAAAAAGGTATTAGGACTTGGAGCGGTTGCTCTACTGGCGGTTGGACTTGCAGCATGTGGGAACGATGATGAGAAAGCAGGGACGGATTCAACAAAATCTGTCGGCGAATCACTGAACTATAAAATTACTGGGATTGACCCAGGTGCAGGTATTATGGAAGCTACAGAGAAGGCTATTGAAGAGTATGGCTTAGATGAATATGACCTGGTAACAGGCTCAGGTGCGGCGATGACGGCAGCGTTGAAAAAAGCTTATGATAAAGAAGAGCCAATCGTCGTAACGGGTTGGACACCGCATTGGAAGTTCGCCGAATATGATTTGAAATACCTTGAAGATCCAAAAGGTGTATACGGTGAAGAGGAACAAATTCGTTCGATCGGTAGACTCGGTCTGGCAGAAGATTTACCAGAAGCACATAAAATTTTGTCGCAGTTCAACTGGACAGAAGCTGATATGGGTGAAGTGATGATTGCTATCCAAGAAGGCGAAAAAGAAGAAGCTGCTGCACAAAATTGGGTTGATGCGAACGCGGATAAAGTAGCGGAATGGACAGCAGGCGTAGAAAAAGTAGATGGCGATAAAATTAAACTAGCTTATGTGGCATGGGATAGCGAAATTGCTAGCCATAATGTGATTAAATTAGTGTTAGAAGATATGGGGTATACTGTAACGTTGGTTCAAGTTGAAGCAGGTCCTTTATGGACGGCGGTAGCAGATGGTAGTGCAGATGCATCGCTTGCAGCATGGTTACCATTGACACATAAAACGTATGCAGAAAAATTTGATGGCAAGTTTGAAGAGCTTGGTGTTAACATGGAAGGCGTTAAAACAGGACTTGTTGTGCCGGCGTATATGGACATTACATCAATTGAAGATTTGAAGAAATAAGTAACATGAAAAGACTCAGTTCCAGTTAAATGGAGTTGAGTCTTTTTGATTATATGAGGGTAATATGTTATCTTATCATCAGTACGTTTTAGAAAAACTCTTCGGGGCAAGGTGAAATTCCTTACCGGCGGTGATCGAGCGATTGCTCGTTAGTCCGTGACCCGCCCTTCCTATTTGGAAGGCGGTGGAGCTGGTGAAATTCCGGCACCGACAGTTAAAGTCTGGATGGGAGAAGCTGTTTGACTATATGTACTATGCTTATTTAACTTGCTTGAGTAGGATTAAATCCTACTCAAGCAAGTTAAAGCCTCCGGCGGATGTCACAGATTTTGAAAGGAGTTAATCGAGCAAGCTCGATTCAAACTCTGGACGCAATTACGCCGAGGCGCAATTGATCTCTGCCCTTTCATAACAGTGAAAGGGGGAATGCTGATGGACCATAGATATTGTATGGGAATTACTCTTGGACTTGCGTACAGTGCAAGAGGACAGAATTCACCGAATCCTTTCGCCAATGGAACAGGAATCGGGCTTCTTAAAGTTGCCGAAATGGAAGCTATCACCGGCATTTTACAGGAAGAGGCAGAGCAGATGAATCGAGCATTTTTTCACCTTATTAATTACTACGGGAAGCCGTATGTCACCTTGAAAGCCGCCGCAACTCTCGACGGTTGTCTTTCAACGCAGACTGGGGACAGCAAATGGATTACTTCGGATGCAGCAAGAACCGATGTCCATCACCTCCGCCATACCCATGATGCTATTTTGGTCGGCATACAAACCGTACTTCATGATAACCCTTTCCTCACCACCCGTTTGCCCCATGGTGGAAAGAATCCAATTCGAATTATCTTTAGACAGGCATCCTAGGATGCCAACAACAGCAATATTACGACGAGACGCAATTGATCAGAGTCGGAAATTAATTAGCCATGGTGCTTCTTTATTCATGGACAATACAAGGAACCGGATGACGAATCACTCCGTTTTTTAGATGTGCCACAAATCGGGGATGATATTCGATTGAGTGCCAGGTTCGTGAAGGAGGATTGACAGTAATTGTTTACTGGAATTATTGAAGAAATCGGAACAGTTTCAGCGGTAAGGCCAGCGACGAATTCATTGCAACTATCGATCCGTTGTAGCAAAGTGCTAAGCGATGTTAAAAAAGGAGATAGTATTGCAGTGAATGGTGTTTGTTTGACGGTCTCACACTTCTCAAGCAACCAATTTACAGCGGATGTCATGCCGGAAACAGTTAAGGCGACAACACTCCAAGCATTGCGTGCGGGAAGTCCCGTCAACTTAGAGAGAGCGATGGCGGCGGATGGTCGCTTCGGTGGTCATCTAGTCAGTGGACATGTTGATGGCACGGGCGAAATTATATCGATTAGACAGAAAGAAAATGCGGTGTATGTGGAAATCAACGTGGATGCTAATCTGTTAAAGTATTTTATCCCAAAGGGTTCTGTAACAGTGGATGGCACTTCACTGACTGTCTTTGGTGTGACGGATAAAGGATTTATCATCTCACTCATCCCAGTCACACAAGATGACTCAATCATAAGCAGGAAAAGGACTGGGGATCGAGTGAACGTTGAATGTGACATGCTCGCAAAATATATTGAACGGCTAATGACTACAAACAAAGAGAATTCGGCTGGTGGTTTAACTATGGATACACTCATCACCAGTGGTTTCCTCGGTTAAGGGAGGACGACAGATGTATACTACTGTTGAAATAGCAGTCGAGGAACTGAAAAAAGGGAAAGCGATTATCGTCGTTGATGACGAGGACCGAGAAAATGAAGGGGACTTTGTTGCACTCGGGGAATTTGCTACACCTGAAATGATTAACTTTATGGCAACGGAGGGTCGTGGACTAATCTGCGTGCCAATAGATGAGGAGAAATCACGGCAGCTCGAACTTGGGCTCATGACAGAAAATAATAGTGATGTGCACGGAACTGCATTTACCATCAGCATTGATCATTCGGAAAGTCACACCGGAATCTCCGCGTTTGAACGTTCAGAGACCGTATTGAAAATGCTTGGGAGTGATGCAGGATCAACCGATTTTAGAAGACCGGGACATATTTTTCCGTTGATTGCAAAAGAGGGCGGAGTCCTGAAACGGGCCGGCCATACGGAGGCTGCTGTTGACTTAGCTAGGCTGGCTGGAGCAGAACCAGTCGGTGTTATTTGTGAAATTATGAATGTCGATGGAACGATGGCAAGTGGGCCGCAGCTGAAAGAGATTGCGGAACGATTGAATCTTGTTATTTTGACGATCCAGGAACTGATTACCTATTGCGAAGAAAATGAAAAACGTATCAAGCATATCGCTGATATTGAATTTTAAGGGGGATTTATGATGAGAACAATTTACGAAGGACATTTAGTTGGAACAGGATTGAAAATTGGAATCGTTGTTGCGAGATTTAATGAATTTATTACTGGAAAATTATTAGATGGCGCGGAAGATGCATTGCGTCGTCATGGTGTTGCTGAAAGTGATACGGCAGTTGCGTGGGTGCCGGGTGCTTATGAAATTCCTCTTGTGGCTAAGAAAATGGCGGCTTCGGGGAAATATGATGCTGTCATTACGCTTGGTACAGTAATTCGTGGCGCAACACCACATTTCGATTTTGTGTGTAATGAAGTGGCAAAAGGTGTGGCCGCCATCAATATGCAAGAAGGCGTTCCGGTTATCTTCGGTGTCTTAACGACAGATACAATCGAGCAGGCAATTGAACGCGCAGGGACGAAAGCCGGTAATAAAGGCTGGGATGCAGGGGCGTCTGCTATTGAAATGGCGAATTTATTGAAACAAATATAAAGAATAGGACGGGCTCAGCTGCAATTAATGGGTTGAGCCTTTCTATTGATCTTATGTTCTTTCCAGAAATCAGAAGCTGGTGAGAGTGAACTTTATGTGGAATAAATGTGAACGATACGTGTCTGAAAATATTTTTTTCGCTATGTCGATGTGATTACAGCCTTTGAATTGTCGCAAAAACGAATGAAAATCGTTATGATAAAGATAGAAGTTATTGTAAAAGAAGGAGCGATTTAAGATGACTGCTTTTCCAGAAAAGACATGCTCAATTGAAAAACTAGTTACAATCCCAGAGGATGTTCAAAAAGTATTGAATGGTCAAAAGACGGCTACGCGCCGCAATGGTGTGTACGCTTATCCGGGAGAGATTATGGTACTGGATGGTCAAGAGTTTAAGGTGGATGCACTTTATTCACAAACACTTGGTGAAATGACGGACGAACACGCAAAGCAAGAGGGCTATACGAACATGGAGGAGTACAAACAAGCGATTTTGTCTATGCATGCAAAAATGCCATGGATTCCGACGATGAGCGTGTGGGTCCATGAATTTAGCCCGATAGCGAAGTAATCGTGAGATGAAATCGGAAATCTACGGAATAATTGTTTTTCTCCATGTGCTGAGTGCAGTTCTGTCCATTGGTCCGTTAACAATTTTGATGCCGGTTATCAAGCGTCTACATGGTGTTGAAGCTGGCATAGAACAAGCATACTTATCCGTAATTAAGGTTGTCATTCGAATCGTTATGCACGCAGGGCATGTCCTTGTAGTTAGTGGTGTCTTGCTACTGATTTTTGGACCTTATCCATGGACTACATCATGGGTGATTCTAACGCTTGCTGTTTTACTTGTATCAGGTGTTTTCTTATCAAAAGGCTTTACAATTGTGTTGCGCCGGTTTCATAAGCCTGATGCCGATAAAACCGATATTCTTAAAAGGTTGATGACCACGTCATGGGTTTATCTTGGGCTAATGCTCCTCATGCTTTGGCTGATGGTACAAAAGCCGATGATTTGGTGAATAAATATTTGTGATACATAGAAAGAGATGTGCGCCTTTGCAGGTGCATATCTTTTTTATATTCTTTATCGATTCCTTTTATGGTGTTGTTCGTCTAGATAGGAAAGGGGGTGGGACAGTGGAGCAAAGTGAGGAGTCAATTTACCTTGAACATAGTGATCGCATTTATCGATATATTTTTTTACAAGTCCGTCAGAAGGAGTTGGCGGAAGATTTGACGCAGGAGACATTTTATCGGGCATTTAAAAATCTGCATACCTTTCAGAAGCAAGCAAGTCTATCGACATGGTTACTTAAAATAGCAAAAAATGCAACTTATGATCATTTTAGGCGTAAGAGAATCATTCAGTTTTTTAGTATGGGGAAAGAGGAAGTCACAGATGCGATTAGTTTTTCTCCAGAGGATGAATACTTGAAAAAGGATAGCACTCAAAGACTTTACAATGCGTTGGCGAGCCTAAAGAAGGACTATCGTGAAGTACTTCTTTTACGAAAAATTAACGAAAGTTCGATTAAAGAAACGGCATATATATTGGGTTGGACGGAGACCAAAGTGAAGTCGACAATGGCGCGGGCATTTGCTGCACTGAAAAAAGAAATGCTAGAACGGGAGGGAAGAATCGATGAGTGATTTCGACGAATATGATGTGGAATTTGACAAGTTGAAGGATCTTGAGAGAACCGATATTGCACGGGTGGCTAGTTTTAATAAATTGGAGGATCGTAGCAGGAAGAAGAAATTGCGCATACTCCCGATGATTGCTTCTAGTGTAGTGGTTTCTGTAGTTGCCTTGTTTTTAGTTTTGACGCTGTTTGAGTATGTACCTAATTTAGGTAGTGGGAAATCCATTATTGACGATCAAACCGAACTGGAAATTCCTATTGTTGAAGTAACGGCGAATATGTTCACAGTTGAGTATGGAATCGATAATATGGACCGAGGAAATCATGATTATGAAACCACCGGTACTGATAAACGAATTGTAATAGACCTTGGAGTATCAAACTTCAAGCGAGGAGATATCGTCTATTTTAAAATGCCTGTCTATTCGAACGAAAATTCTGGATTAAATTTGAAAGAACATCAACTATCACGAATTGTTGGCCTACCTGGGGAGAAAATTGAAATTAAAAAGGGGCAAGTCTTTATTAATAATCAGAAACTCGAAGCCTTTTACTCAATTCCAACTGTGAGAGGAATGGCAATGGAAGAGTATTTTGAAAAAGTTAGTTCTCAAAACACCATGATGAACGAAGAAGATTTTCAAGAAAATATGGAGTCTATTTTAGTTCCTGAAGGCTCGGTGTTTGTTTTAGGGGATCAATGGTGGAGGAGTGTTGACAGTCGTCATTTTGGACCAATATCTTTAAGTGACGTCGAGGGAAAAGTGCTAGGATATGATCGTTGATACTAAGTATGGAGGGGTAGCAGAAGCCGCTATAGCGGCTTCCGTGAAATCATTCCATTTGCTTTACTAGGCCCATACACATTTTTTATGGAACACGAAATCCACTAAAGCGTTAAACTACGAAATCGCTCCGCAACAAACGCTAAATCCTCTAAAAATAAAGCCCTCAAATTAGGTCGTCGTCGAACGGCAAGGGGATGATAAGCCACAGCAGTGGGGTAGCCTTGAATGTTATGCCATTGTCCGCGTAATGATTTCACGTCAGCCTTTGGATTTCGAAAAAAGGATTGGACTGCGACATTGCCTAGACAAAGAATAAGCTCTGGCTTTTTCATTTGTATTTGTTGCTCTAAATGTTGCATACATATTTGGCGTGTTTGGTCTTTATCATAAGCACGCACAGGTTTTCTTTTTAGGATGAAGGTCACATACATATCTTCCGTTTTCAATCCAGCTTCATTGACTGTTTGCTGTAAGGTTTGCCGTGTTCCGCAAATAAAAGCATTGCCTTCACGGTCTTCTCGCGCTCCCGGATTATCGAGAATAACTAGAATGGGAGCATCTGGATTCCCTTCTCCCCAAACCATACGCGTTCCATGTTTATCAAGCCCGCATTCACAACAGTCTTTTGCGTTATCAGGTACTGGTTCTTCTGGCCATATTGTCGGGCAAAAATCAGACATCTATATCAGCTCCTTCCACTATGTTTTATTATCTCCATTTTGGGGAACAATTATGTGTGGTCTATTTGAATCTATTCAGATAAATGATAAAGTAGGCTTAGTGATGAAAAACGAAGGAGTGAAGGGAAATGGCAGTTGATGTCTATTTTAATTTTAATGGGAATTGTCGCGAGGCAGTGATGTTTTATGCAGAGGTTTTTGAAACAGAAGCCCCAAAAATTATGACGTTTGGAGAAGGACCACCTAATCCGGAGTATCCTTTGCCAGAAGAAGCGAAGAATTTAGTGATGCACACACGACTTAATATCAGTGGTAGCAATGTGATGTTTTCGGATATTTTTCCAGGATCACCTTTTACGCTAGGAAATAACATTACACTTGCAGTTGTCAGTAAAGACGAGAATGAAATTAAATCTGTGTTCAGTAAGCTGAAAGAAGGCGGCAAAGTAAACTTGGAGCTGCAAGAAACATTTTTCAGCAAATGTTATGGGCAAATAACGGACAAATTTGGTATTGAGTGGCAATTAAGTCTGGACAGTGGCGAAACATTCGGGTAATTTGAAGGATATGGTACCTTTCTTTTTTGGAGAAAGGTGTCATATCCTTTTTTTAATAGTGTTTGAGGAGGAATGGCAATGGAATTTAAACAGTATGCTGATGTGCATGATTTTGCGCTACAAGCTGAGCCGATTTTGACAGAAAAAGAAGATGTCTACAGTCTGTTTTTCGGTGTGTTACAGGCCATCAAAGCAGGTCGCTATGACAATCCTTTTATGGCGGCGATTGAAAAGGATGGGGAAGTGCTGGCATTAATGCAAATGACACCGCCCCATCCGTTAAATCTCATTCTTGTGGATGACACACGATTAGAGGAAATCATGGATTTGGTAATTAAAAAATTAGTGGAACTAAAGATTGAAATGAGTTCTGTCATTAGTCTTAAGCCGATGGCATACCTTTTTGCAGAGAAATGGGAAGCGCAAACAGGGACGGCTCATCAATTGTTGATGGATCAAGGGTTGTATCGGTTAGAAGAAGTAAATATAGAATTACAACAAAGTCCTGGTAGCTGGCGTTTGGCGGGTGAGGAGGATTGTCCTTTGATTGAGAGATGGTTTACGATATTTGAGGAGGATACTGGACTTCCAATTACACCCAAAGAAGATGTGGAAACGCGTGTGGCCTTATTTGTTAGTGAACGAGAAGTGTTTTTATGGGAGCATGAAGGGAAAGTTGTGTCGATGATGAAAAAGTCGCGTCCTACCGAGCACGGTGTCACGGTATCCCTGGTTTTTACACCCCATGAGGAGCGAAAAAAAGGCTATGCCCGAACGATGGTGGCGGCTTGCTCAACAGAACTGCTAAAAAGCTATGATTTTTGTGTGCTCTATACAGATTTGATGAACCCGACGTCCAATAAAATCTACCAAGAAATTGGTTACAAACGCATTGCCGATTCCGTGCAGTTAGGATTTGCCATGCCCATAACAGATTAATTGAACAGCATCAGTAAGTTCCTCAACCATAATCAATAACATATAATAGCTGGAGAGCTGAAAGAATCATTCGGTAAAATGGTTAGAGGGGCGATGATTTTGCGACGAAATGATCCGGTCATTCACGATAAAATAATGTCTAATGATAACTCCTTAAATAAGGGGGCTAAAATTTCGCTGTTAGGGTCAGTCATTTCAACATTAGGTGATGCCTTACAAACAGTTGGTGGAGCGATTTCAATAGAAGAGGGCTTGATTGCTGATGCACAGCAACAGCAAGGACTTGACAAGCTCCAAAGTCAAATCGACGAATTGAAAAAAGAGCAGTCACGGAATGATACGATGAATGCAGATGTTAAAACGCTAGGTAAATTACTAGAGAGACTTGTAGATCGATTGGACGGAGAAGTGGATGAAAGAACGAAAAGTTAGTTCTGCAATGAACGTAGGGGCATTATTTGAATGAAAAACTGACGAACGAGTTGTGGTTCGTCAGTTTTTTATCAATTAATTTCGACTCAGTGTATTTCGTTTATGAAAATAATCCAAGTTTTTCAATACGTGCAACGGCTTCTCTCAAGCGCTCTTCCGTTTCCAATAATCCAACACGTACATAGCCTTCACCATAAGTACCAAAGGCGTGACCTGGTGAAACGGCTACATCGGCTTTATTGAGCAGGACATTTGTAAACGATTCACTTGTATAGCCCGTAGGAACGGGCAACCATGCGAAAAATGATGCGGTCGGCGCGATGACGTTCCAGCCAATTCGGTTGCACTCTGCAATTAAAACATTACGCCGACTTTCATACAGAGCGACGAGCTCATCGACACATTCTTGACTACTTGTTAACGCAACAGCGGCGGCACGTTGAATGGCTGGGAAGATGTCGATGAATAAATAATCTTGCAAGGTGCCAATGGCTTGAATCATATCGGCATTGCCAACAGCAAAACCGACACGCCAGCCGGCCATATTATACGTTTTTGACATGGTGTACATTTCAATTCCAACCTCTTTAGCACCTGTTGCCTGTAGGAAGCTGATAGGTTTTTGACCGTCGAAACCGATACCGCCGTATGCAAAGTCGTGCATAATAGCGATGTTATTTGCTTTTGCCAAGGCAACTGTTTCCTCGAAAAATGGAATGGATGCAGTAGCACTCGTAGGGTTGTTTGGATAGTTTAAATACATTAACTTAGCTTTTTTTTGTTCGTCGGATAATGTGCTGTAATCTGGTAAAAAATTATTTTCCGCCAGCAAAGGAATAGTATCGTAGCTGATATTTGCTAAGCTGACACTAGACAAATAATCTGGATAACCTGGGTCTGGTAGTAATAGCAATTCCCCTTCATTCATAAGGGCAAGAGGCAACTCGACTAAACCAGGCTTTGTGCCAAATAGGACAGCAACCTCGTTTTTTGGGTCAATATTGACATTGTACTCACGTTTGTAAAAGTCAGCAGCAGCCTGCTTGAATTCCGCGATTCCTCTGAATGGTGAGTATCCATGCGTTGCGGGGTCTTCAACAGCCTCCTGCAATGCTTTGACAATATGAGGCGGTGTTGGTTGGTCGGGATTGCCTCGACCTAAGTTAATCACATCTCGCCCCTCAGCAAGTGCTTGTTCAACATTTCGAACGAGAGAAGAAAAGAAGTGTGGCGGTAAATTTTTTAATCGATTTGACAGTGTCATAGATTAACCTCTTTCTCTTAAGTAGTCCCTATTTATACGTTAGTATACATTAATTGTCCCATTAGTAGTACTAGTCTGTTATTTTGTTCGCGCGAAAAAAGTGACCCCACTCAAGGAGTCACTTTACAATGTGAGGAAAATTAGTTGCTTGCCTCGATTTCTTCTGTTAATACAACTAATTGATCAATTAGCTCACCAATATAAGCGATTGTGTCACGTAACGGTTGCTCGGTTGTAATGTCAACGCCGGCCATTTTGGCAAGGTCGGCAGGTGATTTTGTACCACCAGTCTTCAACACTTCCAACCATTCATCGACGGCTGGCTGACCTTCTGCTAAGACACGCTTAGATACTTGTGTTGAAATCGTCAGTCCAGCACTGTATGTGTATGGATACAAGCCCATGTAGTAGTGTGGCTGACGCATCCATGTCAATTCAGCGCCTTCTGTAATGTCAACGTCGTCTCCCCAGAATTCTTCTAGTACGCCACGTTTTAAGTTATTCAACACGCCTGCATTGACACTGCCACCTGCATCGATACGCTCATAGACTTTACGCTGATAAGCGGCTTCTAGCAAATGTGTTACAAAGTTATGGTAGTACGTGCGTGCCACGATAGAAGAAATAACCCAACGTTTAAACTTCGGATCATCCGAGTTTTTTAACAGATGATTGGCGACTAGCATTTCATTCATCGTTGAAGGTGCCTCAATGAAGTATAAAGATGGACGCGCATTGAAAATATTTTGCTTGCGATTGGCATTATAGAAATGTCCAGCATGCCCAAGCTCATGTGCTAGGACGAAGACGTCTTCCATGCTACCTGTCCATGAAATCAGGATATACGGGTGATTGCCGTAAGGGCTTGAACAGAAAGCACCTGTGGATTTGCCTTTATTTTGCGCAAAATCTATCCAGCGTTCGTCGTAAGAACGTTGCACCATGTTCAAGTAATCATCACCCATAATCGCAAGAGCATCGTCAATATACTTTTTCGATTCCTCCACAGTGATTGTCGGCTCATACGTAGGATCAAGCGGGATTTTCAAGTCAGCGAACGTCATTTTATCCAAGCCATGCACTTTTTGAAGCAGTTTCGCATATTTACGCATATGCGGTGCGAGTTCTGTCGTGATCAAATCGATCTGACGGTCATACATAGATTTATCGACTTCCTGATTAAACAATAAATAATCAAAAATCGTGTTGTAACCACGTAAATCAGAGGTTGTCTTTTCAATTTGCAGGTGCATATCGTACGTTTTTGCAGTTGTATGTTGATAATCCTTCAATTTAGTAGAGAAGGCTTCAAATGCTGCACGGCGCTTGGCAGTATTTGCTTCAGACTCCCAGTCACCTTCGAATGATACATAGCTTAGCGGATACTTTTGCCCCTCTGCTTCAAAATCATCGAATGACATATCGACCATTTTTGTTGTGTTATACAAGCCATATGGTCCATTGAATGTTGAAGAAAATGCGGCAAGTGTTTTCTCGACTTCAGGATGCAGCTGATAATCTTTTTGGCGAATTAATTTTTCTAAGTAATTCTGGTAATCAGCGGATTGTTGCATTGCTTCTTTTAGAATGTCAACAGGCAATTCAGCCAGTTCGCTGTCGACAAAAGACAGTTTGCTATTAATTTTTGCAGCAATCGAACCGAATTTACTGGAACGCATTTGTGCTGTATCATCCGTTTGGTCTGTACTGGATGATAGGCTTGTATACGTGCCGATAGGAACTATTTTTTCGTAAAGTGTCGCATAGCCTTTTAATGCTTCAATGACTGTTATTGGATTAGATATGTTGCCAGCGAATTTCTCGACAAATACATCTACGGCAGTTTCGAGCTCTGCGATGGCTGCATTGTAGTCTTCCTCAGTTTTGAAAAGATCTTGTAAATTCCACGTTTCTTCTAGATTAACTTCCGAACGCAGTGGTAAACTTTTAACCAAATCTCATCTCTCCCTTTTATTACGGATTTCGAACTAATTAATAGTATATAGTAAAATAGAGGGAAAGTAAAAAGAATATAAATATTCAGTTATTGGTGTTTTTTTGCAAGCAGTTCAATTTCATTGGCAACGATAAAAGCCAGCTCTTCATTACCGAAGAGCTGGAGCACATCGAGCATTGTTTCGTTATCGATGTTGATGTCATCTTCGGCATCAGCTTGTTCGATGATGTTCTTCATGGCTGCATTTTCCTGTTGGTTTGGATAGGCACGTTTGTATAACTCGTGGGGGTCCAACTGATGATTAGCACACCATTGCACGAATAGACGAATCATTAACTGTTCATCTTCCTGATATTTTTGAATGACTTGTTCTTCGATATTTTTAAAATCCATAATTATGCGCTCCTTTTTTTAACGCTTATGACTAGTATATAGGATGAAGCACATTTTGGAGGAAATCAAAGTTTATTGCTAATAAAAAAATGAACCAACCACTCCGCATCAAGTGGACCATCAACAACTTCGTAGTAGAGTAAAGAGTTTTGGATAATTAGATTTTCATTGATGATGATGCTTAAAGTATTTCCGTCCTCGTCTTGCAACTGAATACTGAATTGCATGGTTTCGTCACTCGTATTTATTTCTTCGGGCTTTAATTTCCGGATATGGTAATCTTGAAGGAAGTCCAGTAAGCTGTTAATTTCGGAATGCTCATCGACATGCCATGTTTCACTGGTGTTTCCCGAAGTGGATGGTTTTGTAAAGAGTGCTGTGATGAATGATGGATTCATGGTATTAAGAAGGTCTGTGAACTGTTTTTCGTTGTAGTCGTTGAACGACTGTATCATCGTATAGCAACCGCCAATGAGAATGACAATGAGTAGGAATGCTCTCATTTTCATATTGAATACCCCCTGCATTTCGTTTCTGTAGTATACGCAGACGACGGTGGTTAGTATCGTACTTGTGACCATAAAGGTGTAAGACTGGAGGGATGAACGATTGGTTTTGAGAAGAATAACGCTGCTTCATGAGGAAACTGCAGGGAATGAGGAGTATCCTTTCTCGATTCCTTCTATTCAATCCATGACGGAATTGGATTTAACAAAGAGAGTAACATTTTTTGTAGGGGAAAATGGTTCTGGGAAGTCAACATTGCTAGAGGGAATTGCAGATCTATGTGGGTTTAATCCAGCGGGTGGGGGTAGGAATAATACGTATGACGTCGATGCGTCGGAAAGCGCATTGAGTGAACATCTACGATTGTCATGGATGCCGAAAGTGACTAATGGCTTCTTTTTACGTGCCGAATCCTTTTATCATTTTGCGTCCCATGTCGATGATATGGCGAGACAACCTTACGGCTCTTATCAAGCTTACGGCGGAAAATCACTACACGAGCAATCTCACGGTGAATCATTTTTGTCTTTATTTTTAAATCGATTTGGAGGAAAAGCCATCTACTTACTCGATGAGCCGGAAGCTGCATTATCACCCCAAAGACAATTAGCATTTTTACGCGTTATGCATGATCTTGTTCAGGAGGAAGATTGTCAATTCATCATCGCCACACATTCACCAATTATTTTAGGTTATCCAGATGCGACAATCCTAAGTTTTGATGATGGGGAAATTAAAGAAACGGACTATGAATCAACAGAACACTATCAGATTACAAAATATTTTTTGGATCACCGAGAAAAGTTTTTGAAAGATATTTTGGGTAATTAATTTAATGTTATAATTGTTTTGATAGACTGTAGAATGGGAGGATGATGACGATGCCGAAAGAAGTTTTGCATGCCATTCAAGACGAATACCCAGATGATTTTGCCTGGTGCTTTGGCTGTGGACGATTGAATGAGGATGGCTATCATTTTCGGACAGGCTGGCAAGGTGAAGAAACGGTGACGTTTTACGAGCCATCATCGAAGCATATTGCCATTCCAGGTTTTGTTTATGGGGGACTAATTGCTTCACTTGTTGACTGCCATGGAACAGGTTCTTGTGCACTGGCACTTCATCGGAAAAATGGACACGAGCCCGGGAATGGCGAGGAAGTACCGCGTTTTGTGACAGCATCATTGAATGTTAATTATTTGAAACCAACACCCCATGGTACTTTGTTAAAAGCGGTTGGGAAAGTGGAAGAAATTCATCCGAAGAAATTTAAAGTGCAGGTGGAAGTATTTGCAGATGATTTGCTTTGTGCAACTGGTGAAGTCGTAGGAGTCGTAATGCCAGCATCATTTGCAAGTAAATAATAATTGAGTTTAAAAGCTGATTGCTAGATGCAATTGGCTTTTTTCATGAATAAAAAATTGACATACAACCATTTGGTTATATATAATTTAATGTGAAACCAAATGGTTGTATTTATCAGGGGTTTTAAAGGAGAGCTTTTCAAGCGAACTCGAAAAATTTCGGATGCAATTACGCGAGGCATAATGGATTGTTTAGGAGGAATTTATATGTCAATTAATGAAAGTTTTGCAGAAGTTAGAAAAAATATTGTTATCAATGCGCCAATCGAAAAAGTATGGGGATATGTTGCAACAGCGGAAGGGATTTCTGCATGGTTCATGCCGAATGATATGCAACCGATTGAAGGAAAAGAATTCATCCTGCAAGCAGGACCATGGGGGAATTCAGCATGTAAAGTGACGGAAGTGAATCCGCCAAATCGTCTATCATTTGAGTGGGGGTCGGATTGGCTTATCACGTTTGAATTGAAGGAACGAGACGGTCAAACTGAATTGACATTGATTCATGCAGGATGGGACGAAGGAAAACAGACGGAGTTCGGTGAGTCACATACAGAGGTACGTTCACGTATGGCGGGCGGATGGGATGGACTTGTTCTAAAAATGAAAACTGTTGTTGAAGCCTAAATGACTGAAGAGTCGCAGAGATACGATGTTTTTCAAGCCATTGCTGATCCGACACGGCGCAAATTACTTGAACTACTCGCGGGCAAAGAATTACCGATTTCGACGATTAGTAGCCATTTTACAATGAGCCGAACAGCTGTAACAAAACATTTACATGTTTTAGAATCAGCGGGCCTCGTCACTACACAAAAAGTAGGACGGGAAAAGCGATATCGGTTGGAGGCTAAGCCGTTGCAAACATTACAAACCTGGCTGGACTTCTACGAACAGTATTGGGACAACAAGCTTTCTAAACTTAAGAAAATTGTTGAAGATGATCTACATGCAGAATGATAACAGTTGAGAGTCGGCTTACCACCGGCTCATTTTTGATAATCAAAATTAAAAGACGCGGCAAACTTGCAAAGCAAGTATGAACAGAATCGAAAAGAATTGATTGCAAATATTTCACATGATTTGAAGACACTTATCACATCCATCAAAGGATATGTCGAGGGGATCAGGGATGGAGTTGCAAGTACCCAAAGAAAATGGAGTGTTATCGTAAAACCATTTACGTCAAGGCAACCGACAGTGTAATGTTTGAATTCGTAAAAGGAGGTTAATTTTAATGAATATATTAATTTTAGGTGGAACTGGACGAGTTGGGAGTCAAATAGTTACTCATGCTCTTCATGACAAACATCATATTACTGTACTAGTTCGCACCCCGGAGAAGATTCAAATAATTCATGAAAACTTAACTATTATTCAAGGTAATGTTTTGAATAAAGATGATATCGTACGTGCAATGCATGGAATTGATGTCGTTATTAGTGCACTCAATACTGATGGGGCAACCACTCTATCAGAAAGTATGCCGTTTATTATCGGAGCAATGGAAATTGAAGGTGTTCAAAGAATTATCACTGTAGGAACTGCTGGAATCCTGCAAAGTAGAATTACCCCAAATTTATTACGTTATCAGTCAAGCGAATCAAAGCAAAAGTCAGTCCGTGCAGCCGAAGAACATAATAAAGTCTACGGTATGCTTAAACAATCAAAACTCGAATGGACGATTGTCTG
This sequence comes from Sporosarcina beigongshangi, assembly GCF_033485195.1. Lineage (NCBI taxonomy): Bacteria > Bacillati > Bacillota > Bacilli > Caryophanales > Caryophanaceae > Sporosarcina > Sporosarcina beigongshangi. The sequence goes on along the minus strand of NZ_JAWLIR010000008.1, from coordinate 50,413 downwards.
TCCTACATATTTGCCAGATGGAGAAAGGTTAGGTAAATATCGAATAGACCGTAATTTTTTGCCTGAGGGTGGTATTAAAATTTCAGTGTCAGATACAGCGGAATTTACATTTAGCCAAATAAACAGTAGCGATTATATAAAAACGCGTGTAGGTATCGCCTACTAATAATGTCCTCTTATACTATTTACTAATCGAACTACAGAGGGCTTTATTTTATATTTTGTACCACTCAACTGAACAGGTTATCAATTGTATCTACTGTGTTTTTTTTATAAGGTTAGAAAGTATATTTTTTCAACCTTAAACAGTGTCTAGCTTCAGCACCTAGGGACTCGGGTCATAAGTTAGCCTAGCTATGCGGCAAAAGAACGCCACGTCGCTGGTCCGCCTTATGCCTGTCGTCCCTGATCAAGGCACTCGCGCTTTTCTTATTTAAGAAATTACTAATATGAAGTTTAGAATCTCAATGTATTTTATAGATAAGGTTAATGATTAGGAGTGGAATTGCATTTTCAAAGGAGTCAGAACAACTCTACAAAAACAACAGACATGATGGATAACTCCAATCATGTCTGTTGTTTTCAATATAACTTGATTCAGCAAATTCTTTTGTACTGAAAGCGAAGCGTCAGCTACAGAAGTCCCCCACTTCTATAAGTGGTGGGGGGAATGCCAGAAAAGCATTTCAATCAGAGGGAGTTCAAACTGCATGCTGATTCAAGTTAAGCCTCCGGCGGATGTTAGGGATTTTGAGGGGAGTTAATTGTGCTGTGCACAATTCAAAATCCCAACGCAATTACGCCGAGGCGTAATTGATTTACATCACATTCCGTTCGTCATTTCTTGCACAGTAATTGGTTCCACTGCATTTGTCTGATCAATAAATATAAAAGCATCGTAGCGATTGCCAATTTGGGTTGGCACGTAATTCCCATAGGCCTCAAATTCAGGATTGTACACGACCCCAATTGCTCGGTGACCAATCCACGGAGTAAAATATTTTCGGTTATCTTCATTGAAAATAAATAATTTATCGACAGCACCCGAGTTATGCAAGAGGTCTTCCCATGAATGTTCTCGGGCGGGAGGCACTACAATATTTTCGAAAGGCACACCCCATTTTTCAGCTGCGATAACAGTGCCGCGGTGTGTGCCAAATCCAACAGCATAAACCTCTTCCTGCTGAAACTGTTCGCGAAGCAGTTGACCGACATTTAGCATGCCGTCCTCTGGCATCGTCGTTGCCCGGGCATCGCCAATATGTGTATTATGCTCCCAAACGATGATTTTTGAATCTTCTCCGTAATGATTTCGTACTTCATGAATTGCCTCTACCATATGTTCGTCCCGAATATTCCAGGAACCCGCATTATCCTGAAGCATAATACGGTAGTATTGTTCAGCATTTTTAGCAACTAATGCATTCATTTTTAAATTTAGATCGGATTCCTGATCGTCTGTATAAAGATCTTTATGGGATCGGATGGATGATAATAAATGGCTAACCTCATCAATGCATACTTCTGAAAAATGTGCAGTTGAAATTGCGTAATGTTCTGGTAGGCCGTTGAAAGGCTCGAAACAGGAAAATGCTTTGCGTGCTAGTTCAAGATCTGCACCTGTCGGATTGGTTTCGGTTAAGTATTTAATAATCTCATCAATGGATTCCCATAGACTATACATATCAATCCCGTAAAATCCTACTTGCTCATTGGGGGTTTTATAATTATTGCGCATTTTCAACCAGTCGATGAATTGAGCTATTTCTTCATTAGCCCACATCCATGTAGGCCATCGATTAAAGGCTTTCAAGACTTCTGGGGCAGTTTTTGTTTCTTCACCATACCTTTTTATATACCGATTTACATGCTGGGCGGAGGGCCAATCGCCTTCAACTGCAATAGCGGAGAAACCTTTTTGCTCAATTAACATCTGAGACAGCTTTGCCCGAATGGTATAAAATTCTGAAGTTCCATGACTAGCTTCGCCTAGCAGGACAACTTTTGCATCCCCGATAGCTTCGAGTAAAGGCAGAAGATCGGCTTCTGATTCAAAAGGAAGTGCATATTTTTTTACAGCTTCTTTGAGTGTATCATTCATTAGAAAACCCCATTTCCTTCAGGTTATTGTGACAGTATGCCCAGCTATTCATTTAGTAGCCCTACGATGTGATTGAAATTCCTATGACAGACAATTGCAATAATGTACAATTGATTAGACTATAGAAATAAGGGGAGATAACTATGTTGACTGCCGTATTAATCGTTGGAATGGTCATGGCTGTGCCGATTACCGCAATTATTACAGATCATAATCGTCGAGTTGTGAAACTGAAAGCGGAATTTATTCGTGATGAAATTGAGTTGGAAAAATTAAAACAGCAGAACTTTATCGTAGAAACGGAGAAAATGAAGCTCGAATTGGAAAGAATGAAGCTAGATTATTCTGCAGAGCAAAAGCATATTTTAGAACTTAAAAAATAAGGGGGAAAAGTGATGAAGGATGATCATTTCGCTCCACCATACAATGACCTTATGGGAGATATTCTAAAAAAGCATACGGCTGAGGGCGGTATGGATAACTTGAAAGGACAAGGGAAACCGCTTCCGCAAGAGTATTTCTCTGGTGATACTTTTCAGCATTTTCAACGAATCGCCAAAGATGCGGGATATAAGCCGCAGTGGTTGAGACTGCAGCATGACATTCGTGATGAAGTGATGGCCATTGCAGAAGGTTATGTAGCTAATCCGGTGGCAGATTGGGATAATCGGATAGACGAATTAAACAGTAAGATATTCGCATACAATCAATCATGCCCACCACCACTGCAGAAAGGCTCTGTGTCGCTTACGACGATTCAATCCGCAATTGAACGGTGGAAATAAAATCGAGGGGGAGTGAGGATGAAACGTCATGGACTATTCATATTTGGGGTTATCTGTTGCTTATTGTTATTATCAGGATGTTTTCAATCAGCGCCGAAAGACAGCAGCCCAGATGAAAGTAAAACAACTCCTCCGACGGTAGGGCCTTCTGAACAAGAGCCGATTATCGTCGAGCTACCGGAAATTATTGTCTCGCCGATAGATGAGATGATTGATCAAATGACATTGGCAGAAAAGATTGGACAGCTTCTGGTGATAGGAATAGATGGAACGTCGTTTTCGGACGAAATGGACAATTTAATCCGAAATTATCATGTCGGTGGCGTAATTGTAATGGGTAAAAATGTCTCGACGACAGCCGAAATGTTACAACTCATTAATGATAGCAAACAAGCGAATGAACCGAATAAAATCCCTTTATTCATATCTGTTGACGAAGAGGGTGGAAGAGTTTCAAGGTTGCCAGCAGGGATTCCTAAACTGCCCGCAAGTGCACAAATAGGTAAAAGAAATGATAAAACAATTAGTTATCGCGCTGGTAATTATGTAGCTGAAGTTCTTCATGAATTTGGCTACAATATGAACTTCGCGCCTGTGTTAGACATCAACAACAATCCGAAAAATCCGGTGATTGGAGATCGTTCACTTGGTGCAAATCCCGAATTAGTTGGAAGGTTAGGCGTCGCCACAATGCATGGCATGATGGACGATGGCATCATTTCAGTTGTGAAGCATTTTCCTGGACATGGGGATACGGTCGTTGATTCGCATAAGGCATTGCCGAAGGTGGAAGCGACACTGGAAAAGCTACGAAACGTGGAGCTTGTCCCTTTTCAACAAGCCGTTGATGAAGGTGCTGATGCTGTTATGGTTGCTCATATTTTATTTCCAGCGCTTGACCCAAACTATCCGTCGTCTATGTCCGAGTCTATTATCACGGGCTTGCTGCGTGACGACATGCAATTTGACGGTGTTGTTATTACCGATGATTTAACAATGGGCGCCATCGTGAATGACTATACGGTACCTGAAGCGGCCGTTCAATCCTTCATTGCAGGAAGTGATTTGTTACTCATTGTCAATGGCTATGATAATCAAATCAATACGATCAATGCGCTTGTAACAGCTATTGAAGCCGGAGAAATTACAGAAGAACGGCTGAATGAAAGTGTTAAACGAATTTTGACTCTTAAAGAGAAATATGATGTGTCGGATGAGGTCAAGGAGTCCGTAGATGTAGAAAAACTGAATAAGCTTTATCAGGAATTCATCATCCGTTTGAAATAAATGAAACTTCCTTTTCACTCATCCGTATAATAAGATACTAGAAAGAGTAGGAGGTTTTTTATATGGAAAGTAAGAATGATTCTTTGGATAATAAAGGATTAAAAATATTGGTACATGCTAGTGCATTTTTCATGCCCTTTTTAGTACCATTTATTATTTACCTAGTCGTTGCGGATGCAGCGGTGAAAAGAGTGGCGATCCAAGCGATTTTGTTTCAAGTTGTAATGGGGATATTGATTACGATTTCAATTGTGTTGAGTTTCATCCTCATAGGTATTCCGTTCCTCATTATCTTTGGTTTGATGACGATTATCATTCCAATCTTGGGGATTATCAAGACACTTAGTGGCGAAACGTATAATTACCCGATTGTCGGAAGATGGATTTAATTGAATAAATAGACGCCCACCGCGAAGTGTGATTCATGCGGGGGGCGTTTTTTGTTTAGGCATGTTCCAGCTCTGATTTGTATAGGATGAATGAAGTAGAAAAAAGAAGGGAGAGGAACATGAAGGTAAAGCTCAATCTTGTGACGCAAATTTTTATTGCATTTGTCTTAGCTATTATTTTAGGGAGTCTTTTCGGTAGTTCGATTGATTTTTTGAAACCGTTTGGGGATTTGTTTTTAAGATTAATTAAATTTATTATTGCACCACTTATTTTATCGACATTGGTCGTTGGAGTTGCGGGAACTTCTGATGCAAAACAGCTAGGAAGAATCGGAATTAAAACCGTTGCTTACTATTTGGCGACAACCGCAGTAGCAATTGTCATTGGTCTTGTGGTTGCATTTATGATCTCCCCAGGTAAGGGTGTCACGGTTTCGACGGAGGGATTGGCTATTCCGGAAGCAGCCGCACAAGAACCACAAAGTGCGATTACAACAATCTTGAACATAATTCCAGAAAACCCGTTTACGGCATTAGCAGCAGGAAATGTATTGCAAATTATTTTTTTCGCGTTATTCATCGGCTTGGCTATCACCTTAGTTGGAGAAAAAGCACAGCCGGTCTATCGGTTTTTTGAAGGTTTTGCAGAGGTCATGTACAAAATTACCGGCATCGTCATGAAAGTGGCACCCATCGGTGTTTTAGGCTTACTTGCGCCAGTTGTAGGTCAGTATGGTCTTTCCGTATTATTACCTCTCGTAAAAGTGATACTAGCAGTTTACATTGCGTGTATCCTACATGCTACTATTGTGTACTCGGCAGCTGTGAAAACATGGGGGAAAATGAGTCCTCTTAAATTCTTCAAAGGAATTTCACCTGCAGCCCTTGTCGCTTTTAGTACAGCAAGCAGTTCAGGTACATTGCCTGTAACGATTAAAAATACGAATGAAAATCTTGGTGTTCCTAATAAGATTTCAAGTTTTGTTCTCCCACTTGGGGCAACGGTTAACATGGACGGAACGGCTATTTATCAAGGAGTAGCAGTTATTTTTATTGCACAATTTTATAACTTGAATTTGTCTTTTGCTCAACTGTTAACGGTGGTCTTAATCACGATTTTGGCATCAATTGGAACAGCTGGCGTTCCTGGAGCCGGAATGATTATGTTGGCAATGGTGTTAACCTCTGTCAATATGCCACTCGAAGGAATCGCGCTAATTGCCGGAATTGACCGGGTTTTGGATATGATGCGTACATGTGTCAACGTTGTAGGTGATGCATCTGCCGCAGTCGTTGTGGCAGGTACGGAGAAAAAACGAAATGAAATTGAAGTAGTGCCTACAGATTAACTTACTTGCGGCATTTTCCACGCCTGTTGATTAACGAAAAAATAGCTTAATCAAATACTAGGCGCTCTATGTTCAATTGCTCTTGGGTTGCTTTGGATTGAACGACTTCTATACAATATCCGTGTTATTTTATGTCTAGGGATGCGACTTCGCCGCATCCCTAGACATTTTTTCGGTAACCGTATGGCGGCCGTTCATCCGTCGCTCACCAAAAACGCTTGTACACGGAATGTTACTGCTTTTGGTGACGAGGGAATAGAGGGCTTCTTAACTGGAGAGGGCCGCCAAAGATACAATTTTGGCGGCTGAATCCTTCGTCATAGTCTTTTCTTGATACATCCCCTCCCAAAGGAGGAATGAACGCCAATTCCTCCCCGATCATCATGTCCTAACTAGTTAGCCGAAAGCAAATCGAACATAATCAAGTAAAAAAGGTAGTTTTTCAACCTGTGTTTACCTGTTTTTTTTAGTAAATGGTTAATCAACAGGTGCGGTAATATGTATTGATAATGATTTGAAGTAATTGACACTTACCTATTAGTAAGTTAGTATGGAAATATGGAAAATAGAAAATCACAAATTATTGAGCTAGCACTCAGAAATATTCGAGAAAAGGGCTATTTATCTTTTAGTTATGATGATTTAGCGAAAGAACTTGGTGTAACGAAAGCAAGCATTCATTATCACTTCATGAAGAAAGAGGATTTAGGTTTTGCTTTGTGTACAAGAATAAAAGAAGGACTAGAAAAATCTTATTTATACATTGATCAAGCTCAAATAAATCTTGAGGATAAACCGTGGGAATTTATTTCAAGAAGAGTTAAACAAATAGGAAATAATGAGGTATGTCCTTTATCGTCTTTACAGGCTGACTTTAATTTTTTACCAGTTTCTATGCAAGAGAGTATACAACAAATAAGTCAGATGGAAATAGACTATCTCAAAAAACTACTTGAAGATATTAAAAAAGAGGGGAAGCTTCTACCGACTATTGATACAGCAGCATTAGCTACAGTGCTTATATCTAGCGTAAAAGGTGCACTACAATATAGACGTGTAGTGGAAGAAGATTTAGTTTCTACGGTATTTGATCAATTAAAACAGCTTGTTTATGGAAATAGTAAATCATGACGAATTTATTGGAGGTATATATGAAACGTCGAGTGGTTGTAACGGGTTATGGAGTCGTATCGCCATTAGGAAATGATGTTGATACGCTTTGGAATCATATTAAAGAAGGTAAATCTGGCATTAAGAAAATTGAGTCCGATGAATTCAAAGAAATTAACACGCAAATTGCTGGGATTGTAAATGATTTTGATGCAGAAAGCTACTTTGATAAAAAAGAATTAGGGAAATATGATTTGTTTGCGCAGTATGCCTATGCAGCGGCAAAACAAGCGATCGATCAATCTGGAATTGACCTTGATACTGTGAATAGGGAGCGCATCGGAGTTTATGTCGGATCAGGTATCGGTGGAATTGATACTGTAATGGACAACCATAAACTTTTATTAGAAAAAGGAGTAAGGAGAGTTTCTCCATTTATGGTACCCATGATGATCAGTAATATGGCGGCGGGTATTATCGCGATTAAAAATGGTTTTAAAGGTCCGAGCTTTGCGCCAGTTTCTGCTTGTGCAACAGGGAACCACGCTATCGGTGAAGCTTACTTAAATATTTTGCACGGCTATTCTGATGCCATTGTAGCAGGAGGGGCGGAAGCTTCAATCAATCCGTTATCTTTTGCCGGATTCTCAAGAATGAGAGCCATGTCTACGTTAAATGATGCACCCGAAAAGGCGAGTCGTCCTTTTGATGGTGAGCGCGATGGCTTCGTCATGTCAGAGGGGGCAGGTATTTTAGTACTTGAGGAATATGAACATGCTAAAAAACGAGGTGCAACCATCCTAGGTGAAATCGTAGGCTACGGTTCAACAACGGATGCCTTTCATATTACGTCTCCTGATTTTGATGGCGCGGCACGAGCCATGAAGTTAGCCTTAGAAATGGCGCAAATTGACCCTACTGCTATTGATTATATAAATGCGCATGGAACGAGCACACCTGAAGGAGATAAATCAGAAACGAAAGCCATTAAAGCTACATTTGGTGCCCATGCTTATCAATTAAAGGTCAGCTCTACTAAATCAATGACAGGACATTTATTCGGAGCAGCAGGTGGAATTGAGGCGATAATTACGCTTAATAGTATAATGGAAGATATTGCACCTGCCACGATTAATTATGAAAATCCAGATGAAGAATGTGACTTGAATTACGTTCCAAACGAAGCTATTAACTTAGAGATAAACTATGCACTTTCAAATGGTTTCGGTTTCGGTGGCCATAATGCAGTACTTGCTTTCAAGAAGTTCAAAAGTTAACTTGGAACGACGTCTATTTTACGGAGAGGCTTCACCAATGTAGTGAAAAGGTGATTGAATGGATGTGAAGTGATATTAATGTGCGATACATCCCAAATCTTTTTCAAATGTATAAAAACGAGATTCCGCTGACATGGGATCTCGTTTTTATGTAGATAAGTTTTTGTATATGGTATTACATTGAGCTGCTATTCATTTGCCTATGGAGTGTTCTTCTCTGCCTTCAGTTGGCGAACAATGGAAGTTACTAAAGGAGTCAGTGGATTCATAATAGTTGTAGCTGTCTCAGATTCAACTTGCCGAGCTGCATCCACCATTGAGAGTTGCGCCACGGACATAGCGATCATATTGTCTTGAATAATGTGCGTTAAAAATTTGACGATTTCTTGATCATATTCTTCTTTTAGCCCCTGCATGATCAAGTCAAATGTATCATCAATTACAACAATCTCTAGATCTAACGATTTTTGGAGACGATATGCATGACGATGAAGCCGCTCCATTGTGCCTTCGACAGTGGCCGGATTCGTAAAGAAGATTTTCTGGGGTTGCTGAATATGACAAATAGCATCAAAGTAAGGCTCGTCAATTTTTATAATCGGTACTGTTATCGACAGTTGGTCTTCACGTAAAAGGGCAATATAGTTTGTACACGTAATCAGGATAGCCTCCACATTCGCTTGGGCAATCCATTCAAGTTGTTCTTTGACTTTATGTTGAGCATCGGATTCCTTGAAATTGGGATCGGAAGTGACTCGATGCATGAGTCCTGGATCAACAAAGTGGATGCATTCAATATCAAATGGAGCAAGTGCCTGTTCGATATAGTCTATATTTGAATAATGGGCGTGTAAACATCCTAATCTTTTGCTCAAAGCCATCCCTCCTTTACGCCGTTATTTTATCTTTGCTTTACGAAAACCTGTATAGCAGTCTAGTAAACTCGTCACAATGACAGAAGCGACAATGATTCCGTAAATCCAGCTAAGCGCTGAAGACAAATTATCTTGTGAGTTGTCTAGTAGCTCGGAGAAGTAAGTGACGAATGCAGGATTTACTAAATTGGGATTGCTGACGATGATGATGAATCCAATGACGCCGACTAATTGGACGACTGTATTAGTTATCGCAAGTTTGAACGTCCATTGACCTAGCTTGGCTTTGTAGGCAAGTAACAGTAGCTCCAGTACGATGAGCAATGATACAAGTGGCCAATAGGAGAGAAGGATATCATGTTGGAAAACAGGCGTGACAAATTCTAACCCACTTTGACCTTCTCTTGATTCATAAATGCCTATGAGATGTGTAGCTCTGAAATAAACAACAGCCCAAATGACTGTCCAGAGGAGCCCAGCACCAATTTCACTTGTTTTAATGGCCTTTTTCAACGGGACGTTAGGAATATTTTTCAAATCATCCGGTTTCCAAGGAGTACCTGATAGCGTTAACGGAACGTGAACGGTAGGTGATATGGTGCGTTCTAAGATGATAAAAGTGATGGTTACCCAAAAGAAGGTTTGGGCAGCAGCTCCTAACAGAATTGCTATTGCTTCAACGATAAAACCAGAGACAGTGAGTAAGGATAGCGTGTCAACATTTGAAAGTGACGCGACTTTCTCGATAATAAATACCGATAAAACAACGATGGATACAATGGTCAGTGTCAGTTTTAGTATTGAAATGTAGATGTCATAAAATTTAGGTCCTATCAGATGCATCGGCCGGTCTCGATATTGGGCGGCAAGTGTTGCGGGATTGCCAAGCTTCTCAAGCGCTTGTGTCACATTGTCCTCCGTATAATCGTCTGGAAGCATGTCTTCGATTGTCGAGCGCAATTCCAATGCGATATCATTACGCATTTTTTCGGGCAACCTACGCGTCACCTCTCGTACATAGACCTCAATCAGTTCCATTTGTGTCAGCTCCTTTTAACACGATTGTCAGTTCCTTCGTCATTTTTTCCCATTCTGCTTGTAGCTGTTCAAAAACCTCAATGCCAACATCGCTAATCAAGTAATATTTTCGCGGTCTGCTTTCCGTCGTATCCCAGCTACTCGATAATAGTTCTTGTTTTTCAAGGCGTCGTAGTAAGGGATATAAGGTGCTTTGGTCAATTTCGATTCCGGATTTCTCAAGAAGCTGAACGAGTGAATAACCGTATTGTGGTGTTTTTAGCTGACTGAGTACAGCTAATGTTAGTGTTCCTCTCCGCAATTCTGTCGTTAAGGAATTCAATAGATCACTCATTAGATCACCTCACTCTTTATAGTGTATATCATACACTACTGTTTGATGCATATCAATTGAAAATATAAATATTGATTTTAGTGGGGGATGCCGGTCCGTACCATATGAAAAAGGAATAATGTCAGAAAGTAAAACAAAAAACCAGCTCACTCCAATGGATTTTCTCCATGGAATGAGCTGGTTTGTTAATAAGGTTCTGCGTTATGACCTTTGTCAACGGCTTCTTCAGGTGCTTTGTCGCCATCTCGATTGCCAAGTGGCTTCCGACTAGATCCACCTGTTGTTGCATGTGCCAATCCGTCACGTAAACGGCGTCCATATTCCGCGTCAGCTTCATCAGCAAGGGCCATTATTTTATCTTGAATGCGAGGATCACAATTTGAAAGGTCTGCTACCAAATTTGAAATTAAATCTTCACGTTCCCACTCCTCAAACATGCGGTAGGTTTCTCCAGCTTGTTTCGTATTACTTTGGCGATCAATCGACTCGCGTACGAGATGTCCTTCTATAAAAGGCGTGTATTCTTTACCATCTTGTGTGGCTTCTTTTAAACCACCTAACATCGATGGCTCATAGTTAATATGCGGATTCTGACCAGGAGCTCTATCTAGTTTATATTGCATCTGCCCGCCACTCTGATTTGTCGCAACACGCTTTTTGGGTGAGTTGATAGGGAGCTGTAAATAGTTGGCACCTACACGATGGCGCTGTGTATCGGAATAGGAGAAGGTCCGCCCCTGCAGCATTTTATCATCGGAAAAATCGAGACCGTCCACAAGAACCCCGGTACCAAATGCCACCTGCTCTACTTCAGTAAAATAATCGTCAGGGTTTTTGTGTAACACCATTCTACCAACAGGCAGCCAAGGAAATTGATCCTCCGGCCATAATTTTGTATCATCGAGCGGATCAAAATCGAGCTCTGGATGGTCATCGTCGCTCATTACTTGAACGAGTAGCTCCCATTCAGGATAATCACCGTCTTTGATAGCGTCATACAAGTCTTGTGTCGCATGATTGAAACTCGACGCCTGAATATCACTAGCTTCTTGCTGCGTTAAGTTTTTAATCCCTTGTTTCGGCTCCCAATGATATTTCACCAGCACTGCAACACCCTCTTCATTGACCCATTTGTACGTATTGACGCCAGAGCCTTGCATCATACGGTAGTTGGCAGGGATACCCCAAGGTGAATAGACAAAAGTCACCATATGGAATGATTCGGGTGAGCTAGCGCAAAAATCGAAAAAGCGCTCGCTATCTTGAATATTCGTAATGGGATCCGGTTTAAAGGCGTGAATCATATCGGGAAATTTAATGGCATCGCGGATAAAGAAAATTTTTAAATTGTTGCCGACTAGATCCCAGTTACCGTCTTCTGTATAAAACTTAACTGCAAAGCCGCGGGGATCGCGCAACGTTTCCGGGGAGTGACCGCCATGGATAACCGACGAAAAGCGTACAAAGACGGGTGTCTGTTTACCTTTATTCTGAAAGAGTTTGGCACGCGTATACTTGGAAACGGGATCATTACCTGCTGTTCCATAAGCTTCAAAATAACCATGAGCTCCAGCCCCACGTGCATGGACAACGCGCTCTGGAACACGCTCCCTATCGAAATGGCTGATTTTTTCTAGAAAATCATAATTTTCGAGTACGGCCGGGCCTCGATTACCGACCGTTCGTATATTTTGATTATTGGTGACGGGGTGTCCCTGTCGGTTGGTTAGTGTGTCTTCCCGCTCCTCGTCGGACTGAGTAGTGGATGGATCTTGCCTCAAATGATTTCCTCCTTAAGAAAAATATTTAGCTCTATGCGTAGCACTTGTACTCACTCTGTGTCATTCCGATAGAATTCATTCCAATTGATAATTTTTATTTGAAATGAATTGTTCATGCCCATCATATAGTTCTAGAAAGTATTTGAAGTAGGTGGGGAACTATGTACTTTTTTAAAAGAGCGTTAGTGATAGTAATTGGTAGTACATTTATTGCAATTGGTTTAAATGGATTTCTCATCCCTTTTGGGTTGTTAGAAGGCGGTGCACTTGGGATTAGCTTGATATTTCATTATTTAATCGGTATTAAAGTTGGGTTCACATTTTTATTAGTGAGCATTCCGATTTTTATAGTAGCCTGGATATTTTATCGTCCGTTCTTTTTTAACGGTATTCATGGCATGCTGTTGTCATCTCTTATCATTGACGTGCTATCTCCATTGCAAAGCATTGGTAGGGAATTTGTCATTTCTACGTTAGCGGGTGCCATTTGCGGTGGAATCATCATTGGAATAGGAATCGGTATCATGCTTTGTTTAGATATTAGTATTGGTGGAACGGACTTGTTGGCGCAAATGCTTGCAAGGAAGCTTACTGTTAATCCCGGAATAATGATTTTTTGCTTAGATGTGTTAATTGTAATTTTGGGGAGCTATATTATACCTGCAGTTCAGCTAAGTACATCATTAGTCACGGTATGTTGTGTTGGAATTACAACTAGTCTACTTATTACGACAGTAAGCAAAGCGCGAAAAAGAAGGTTTTTTGATTGTGACTAGTGAAAAGGTACTACCTAATTAAAAGTGCGAATAATGTCGAACTCTATACTGCGTTTTATATTCTTCCGTGGTATGATAAAAAGAATAAGTTGGTAATTTTTTGAGGGGGGAGGGGAAATGGAAGTGAAAACAATTGCTGAATTCATTGCTGAAACAAATGAATTTTGTCGACAAGCAGGAATGAATCCAGAAGAGTTACCTTCTGTAGCAATTCCTTTTTCTGACACAAATAACTCGGCGAAATTAGGTTTATATGAAGAAATCATTTCGGTCACTCGCCTTTTTAGCGGAAAGATTACAGAGTTGTTGGAGGGCATTCCGTTACTAATAGCAGTCTCAGACGAGCATGGCGTTATATTAGACATGGTCGGGGATGATACTATACAACAATATGTGGATAAATTTGGTGTCAAACAAGGTGTTCAGTTTTCGGTTAATACGATGGGAACAAACATCATTAACTTATCATTGGCTCATCACTGGGAGCCTGTTGAACTCATAGGTGCTGAACATTATTACCATTACCTGCAGTCGACGGCTTGCTATGGTGTAGCATTTAAAAATACGGATACAGAAGAAATACTTGGTTCACTGGTCATCCTAACGGACTTGTCACACCAAAATCCGATGATAACGATGTTGCTGGCAACAATGGTCGACTCAATTGAAAGAGAATTGGTATTGCGAAAGCAAAATAGGCAGTTGAATATGCTGCACCAAGTGATGATGGATAATAGTCAATATGGCGTTATCACGACAGATTTAGAGGGAAACGTATTAGAATTTAATATTAGAGCAGAAATCCTTCTTGGCAATAAAATTCGTGACGTCATCGGAAACCATGCAAGGCACTTGACTGGTATTGGACAGTATATGGAAGCTGTGTTGAGTGAAAAAAAACGGTTTGACGATGTGTATATTACGATTGGCAATGAAGGGGACCCCGCGCAACGATATTGTCTGTTTGATGCATTTCCTATCTACGATGATAGCTACCAAACGATTGGTGTGTTTGCGCAGTTACGTGATATTACAGAGGTTTACAATGTACAACAGCGTTTTAACTTTTTGGCAAATCATGATGAACAGACCGGTTTACCAAACCGCAGATTTTTACTGGCTAATTTAACAAATATGATTGAAGAACGTGACAAGAACAAAGCGAATGGTCAACTTGCTGTAATCCATTTAGATTTGGATCGCTTTAAGATCGTCAATGATACATTAGGACAAAAAGATGGCGATTTTATATTAAAAAGAATTGCAAATCGTTTAGCCAACTATTCTGGAGAAAATAATTTCATAGCAAGAGTGGGTGGGGATGATTTTGTCTTAATTTTTCGCTTGCAGGAGCAAGATGATGTGCAGCAAATTGGTCAGCAGCTTCTTACTCTATTTAACAATCCTTTTGCGATGAAAGGCTATGATTTTCACATTACAGCTAGTATTGGTGTTGCTGTTTATCCAAATAATGGACGAACAACGGAAGAACTGCTGGTCAAGGCGGATACAGCTATGTTCCAAGCTAAAAAACAAGGGAAAAATCAATTTGTTCTCTATTCAGATGAGCTGGATCCGAAAACACATGACAAAATTCTACTGGAAGCTTCCTTGCGAAAAGCGATAGATTCAGATGAACTTGTTCTTTACTATCAACCACAAATTGATATTAAAACAAATACAATGATTGGCGTAGAAGCCCTCATTAGATGGGAGCACCCGACATTGGGGACGTTGCTACCGAGTGAATTTGTACCTTTGGCGGAAGAAACAGGCCTAATTAATCAAATGGATGAATGGGTGTTACGGACCGCGTGTAAGCAAAATAAGAAGTGGCAGGACATGGGAATCCGACCCTTTAGTGTAGCGATTAATTTATCTTCCAATCAGTTTGCAAGTAATAAGTTGCCGGAGTTAGTTCAAAGGGTTTTATGCGATACGGGGTTAAAGCCTGAGTACATAGAGCTTGAAATTACTGAAACCATGACAATGGATGTAGAACATGCAATTCCAACTTTGAGGGAATTAAATGAGCTAGGAGTTAAAATTAGCATTGACGATTTTGGTACAGGTTATAGCTCGATGAATTACTTGACGAAGTTTCCAATTGATCGATTAAAGATTGATCGGTCATTTATTTGGAATATCGATAATAATGATAGTGATTCAAACATTGTCATTACGATTATCCGGATGGCCCATAATCTTGGACTAAAAGTCATTGCTGAGGGAGTTGAGAATGATAAACAGCTTCAGTTTTTATATGAGCATGACTGTGATGAAGTGCAAGGGTTCTTCTTTAGCAAACCATTGTCAGTAGAAATGATTGAATCGAGTTTTGTCGAGATTCAGGGAGCACTAAGAGGAAATAAATAAGAAGATTTTTGTATACATTGAAAACAAGACCGAGTCAGTACTGATTCAGTCTTGTTTTTCTATTAGTTATTTTTTTCGTAAATCCTTAGCTTTGTATAGATTGTTTCGAGTATCGGAACTGCCATGCCATTTGCATGTTGTAGCAGGTATCCTTGTAGATGATCTGCTTCCAACGGTAGGGATTTTTCCAAGTCACGTTGCATTGATGATTTCATGTTATAAGGCAGCGAGCTTATTTTATTGGCCAGGTCAGTTGTAATCGTTTCTTGAATAGGTGCACCCATTTTACGCATGATCGCTGCAAGTTCCTCCAAAAAGGATTCGACCGTATGTCGTCCCGTATCTAGCTCCATAATGGGTCCGATTGGTGATTCCATAAGCGAAGTGATTCCAGAAAGTGTTGTGATGAAGAGATATTTATGCCACATTTCTTGAGTGATTTGCGTGCTCAATTCGAATGAAGCGTTTGCTCCATTGAAAACATCCCTTACTTTTTCAATCCGAGGTGTGCGTTCACCGGATCTTTCGCCATAAATCAGTTGGTGACTCGGGCTTTTTTGAAGGATCTTTCCCTGATCGTCAAGTGTCGTTTCAATAAAGCAAAGTCCTCCAATAACAGCATCTTCCCCAAAAGCCTCTATTAATTGATCGAGATGGGCTATACCATTCAATAGAGGTAAAATAGTTGTTTCGTTATTTACAAATGGACGGATATCCTCGATTGCCTGTGCCAGGTGATAAGACTTCGTTGATAGGAGAATCAAATCAAAGGTTTCTCCACTATCGTTTATTGTAATGAGACGAGGCACTAGCTTGGCATTCCCGTTGATACTTTCGATTTGTAGGCCGGTTTTCTCGAGCGCTTGTTTCCTACCCTCCCTTACTAGGAAGGTAACATCCTGTCCCTTTTCCAACAACCTACCACCAAAGTAACCTCCAATTGCACCTGCTCCGACAACTAGGATTTTCATGCTTTGTTCCCCCTTATATACGTTTTGTCCATTCTAGTATACACGAGTTAGATTAATAAGAATATTCGTAGGAGAAACAATGGCAAGCTGGAATGTGTTGATCCAACTTGCCATCAATTAGTTAACCAATCATCGTAATATACTGTTCGCCAAGTATTTCTTTCATTTCGTAATCAGCCGTGGACAATTGATTATTTATAAACGCTTTGACATCATTTTGTTCGATTGAATAAAACTCTTCAATTTCACGTGAGAATAATAATTTTTCCTGTTTGAGCAATGTTTGTAAATTTGGTTGTTGCTTTGGAGTGATATTTTCACTAGGAAGCATTTGTTGGAGAGCTGAAATATAGTGTTCTAGTGCACGAGCACCAACGATTTTGACACCTTTTTTCTCCTCGTTTAACAGAACGATTGTTGGGAATCCGCGAGCACCTAATTGACGAACAAGCTGAAAATCCTCATGCAACGAAGTATCTGCTTCAGGAAGTTTGGATTGTTTAATGATTTCTTCTCCGTTGAGTCCGACCTGATTGACAAGATCAATCATCGTGTCATCTTGTGCAATATTTTGATTGAAAGCGAAAAGGGCTTCGCGTGCACGGCGTAAAAATGCATTCGCGAGATCTGGATTTTGTTTGTGAATTACTTTGAAAACGCGGGAAGGGATGAATGATGATTCAATAGGATTCGTGAGCCATACAGTCCCGTCAATTGGCATACGAGAATGTTCACCGACTTCTCTCCAGTGATCGGCTACATCTGCTGGTCCGTTGATGCCGTTGGCGACATCCGCAAAGCCGTCCCATTTTTCTAGTAAGCCACCCATCAATGTATGTGTATTAAAGTATTGTCCATACTGCTCTGTGAACTTACGGAAAACGGGTTCCAATGCCCAACAATGTGAACAAATTGGATCCGTTATATAGTATAAATCGATCGTTTTTTTCGGTGCTGAGAGGTCGATGAATTGCATTACTTCGTCATCACCACCAGGTCCACATACGCCTGTTTCCAAATCACACATCATATTGTTTTTCATATCCATTCTATTACCTCTTTTCATTAGTATTGTCAAAAACGATATTTTTTAGTGCCCATTTATGGACAGGCTGCAAGGCGATTGCTAGTTGCTGACCTTTTTCAGATAGGTGATAGGAAATCGTGACGGGAGACTCAGCTGTCACTTTTTTAATAATTAAATCATGCTCAGCAAGTTCCGTTAGCTTTAATGAGAGAGAACGGGGAGTAATATCATTCAAATCTCGCTTCATATCGGAAAAGTGTGCAGTGAAATCCGGGCAATTCGATAAGTAATGGATGATAAGTCCGTTCCAACGTCTACCTAAAATTTCAAAGCATGATTCTAAATATGGGCAAACTTCCAATTCAGTCACCTCTTCTATCGACTATACTTTTTATATCTAGTATATAAAGTATATCGAATGTAAAAGTATAGTCAATAAAAAAGCCCTTATCAAATTTGATAAGGACATTTGGTCAATCAATCCAAGTTGTTAATTCTTTGAAATGAGTTCTTGTATAAGGTTTTGGTTCGAAATCTGAATAGCCTAGGTAAATAAAGGCGGCAATCTCACCTTTTTCGGACAGACCGAAGAAGTCGCGCACATCTGGATGGTAACAAATCGCACCTGTTCGCCAAACTGCACCGAGACCAAGAGCGTGTGCGGTTAACAGCATGTTTTGGACAGCGCTACTGACAGCGGCAAATTCCTCTTTTAAAATGATGTTATCTTTGGTTCCAGGTTCAACACCCACTGCAATGATGACGGGAGAGCGAAGGGGATTGCGTTCACTTCTTTCGATTTTCGTCTGGCTCTCTTCTGACTGGGGATCTTCTTGTTGCGCTGTTGTAATTTTTTTAAATACTTTCCCTAATTTCTCTCTACCTTCGCCGCGTAGAACGAAAAAGCGCCACGGTTCTGATTTATGGTGATTGGGTGCAAATGTACCTGCCTCAATAATTTGTTCAATCAATTCTTTCGAAACGGGTTGTTCATTAACTAATGAGATACTTCTCCGCGTTTGAATCGCCTCATGTATGTTCAAATTAAATCTCCTCTTTCTCTAAGTGATTATGATTCTATTTGTTAGTATAGCAGGTATAAAAGGAAAGTCATTGTTTTCAACTTTGCGAAAATTGAGCTATACTAATTCAAGTACTCGATGAAGGAAAGGAAGATTAAATGACAACGATAAAAGAACCAACGACACTCGGTAATCCTGTCTATCCAGTTATGTTTGCCATCGCTGGTTGTCATTTACTGAACGATACGCTTCAAGCGGTGATTCCAGCCATTTTTCCAGTGCTGGCAGAGGAGAAGGGACTCACCTTTACCCAACTTGGTTTTATCGCCTTTGCACTAAATATGGTCGCCTCTGTTTTACAACCTGTCGTCGGCTATATTAGTGATAAAAAGCCGATGCCTTATGCACTACCGACGGGGATGTTATTTTCGCTTATCGGAATTGGGGGGCTTGCTTTTGCTCCAGACTATTGGATGATTGTTGTTTCGGTTATGCTACTAGGGTTTGGTTCTGCAGTATTTCATCCAGAAGGATCGCGTGTGTCGTTTATGGCGGCGGGTTCGAAACGAGGACTATCGCAGTCCATTTACCAAGTGGGTGGAAATTCGGGGCAGGCACTTGCTCCATTGATAGGTGCATACATATTGGTTCCTTACGGACAAAAAAGTGCGGCTTTATTTATGATGGTTGCGGCGCTTGGTATTTTTATATTGATGAAGATTTCAGTATGGTATAAAAAACAGTTGGATCAGGAGAAATTGAATAATCGTAAAAAAGTACTCTTATCAACTATTGGAGATTTAACGAAAAAGCAAGTTGGAATCGCATTATCACTACTTCTTGTACTTATTTTTGCTCGTTCGTTTTATGTGACTAGTATCACTAGTTTTTTCCTCTTTCATTTGATGGAGAAGTATAATTTACAAAGTGAGGAAGGGCTACTCTATATCTTTCTCTTTTTAGCACTTGGAGCAGTCGGTACATTTTTCGGTGGACCTATTGCGGATAAAATTGGGCGGAAGAATGTTATTGTCTTGTCTCTAGCTGTCCCAATTCCCCTTTGTATTCTTTTGCCGTATTCTCCATTATGGGCGGTTATTGTATTGCTTATGATTATTGGTTTCTTTATTATGCTTAGTTTTTCAGTAACGGTCGTGTATGCTCAGGAGCTTGTGCCAAGTAAAATTGGTACAATGGCAGGGCTGACAGTTGGCCTTGCATTTGGCATGGGGGCTATTGGGGCTGTGGTCATTGGGATATTAATGGATCAGCTTGGCATTTATACGACGATGATTATTGTGTCATTCCTGCCAATCATAGGGCTTGTTGGACTGGCGCTACCGCGTGATGGGAAAATTACTGCCGCTAGTTGATCAAGGAAAAAAGATAGTATACGTGAAATAAATAAGTAGCTTATTCTTTCAAATCTCATTATAATGGGGAGTCGGCGTAAATAGGCTGATTAGAAAGAAGGTTAACTAATTTGACTCGAGATCAACGTAAGAAAATGCTTATATTAATGATTAATATGTTTATTGCGATTGGAAGTTTCGGCATTATTATTCCTATTTTACCTGCGTATCTATTATCGATTGGACAAGCAGGAACCGCAGCTGGTCTGATGATAGCTATATTCGCTGGTGCGCAGCTTATCATGTCTCCGATTGCAGGAAAGTGGGCAGATAAGTACGGACGAAGAGTTATGATTATTTCAGGGCTTAGCGGATTAGCTTTGTCGATGTTTGTTTTTTATTTTTCTGATTCCATTTGGATTCTCTATCTGTCGCGTGTCATCGGTGGAGTTGGAGCGGCGCTATTAGTCCCTGCAATTTTTGCTTATGTTGCTGACATTACAACGTTGGATCAGCGTGCGAAAGGGAATAGTTTTATTTCTGCATCGATGTCGCTAGGTATTGTGATTGGACCGGGGATAGGTGGATTTTTAGCCGATTTCGGTTTGAAAATGCCACTCCTTATTTCAGCAATTGTTGGAGTAGGAGCTGTACTCTTTTCAGCAGTGATGTTGAAGGAAAGTAAAGATACGACGGTTGAAGCGTCAGATAAGAAGCCTGAACCGATGGTGAAAGAAATTGCACAGTCATTTAGCAAACCGTACTTTATTCCATTAGTAATCACACTTGTAATGAGTTTTGGATTAATGGCGTATGAATCGGTGTTAGGTCTTTTTGTTGATAATGTATTCGGAGCATCTCCAAAGGATATTGCGATTATGGTGACGTCTACGGGTATTATTAGCGTAATTATCCAATTGTTTGCGGTCGATTGGGTTGTCCGTCGATTTGGAGAAGCAGCGGTACTCAGTATTTTTCTAGGTGTTGCCGCAGTTGGATTTTTCCTGTCCATACTTGCACCAAGCTACATCATGTTTTTCGGTGTAACGATGATTATTTTCCTAGCAACTTCTATTTTGAGACCTGTTTTGACGACGCTTATATCTAAATTGGCGGGGAATGAACAGGGATTTGCGATGGGTATGAACAATGCTTATATGAGCATTGGGAATGTACTTGGACCGCTCTTGGCAGGATTGCTATTTGACGTTCACATTCTGTATCCGTTCATCCTTGGGTTGATCGTACTTGTTGTGACAACCTTCGTGTCGATAAAGTGGAAAGGGCCAGGGAAGATGTTAGCTAAGTAATAAAGTAGTAGAGAGGCAGGCCATGCAAATTTGCGGGCCTGTTTTTTTGAATTCAAATCCTTTACAAGTTTCGATTACCGAAGTATAATTATATAGTTACCTAGCTAAATAAAAGGAGTTGGCAGCGTGAATCCGTTATTCCATGATATTTTCCAAAAAACACGACTGTTGAGTAAAGAATTAAACTTAGTATTGAAAAAGTATGATTTGTTCGCGGCCCAATGGACAGTCTTATTTTGTATACATCAACATGGTGAAATGACGTTAACACAAATATGGAAGTATTTGAACGTTGAAGCGCCCACTATTACTCGGACGGTCAATCGGTTAGAAAAATTGGGATGGTTGACGATGCATGAAGGAAAAGATCGTCGGGAGAAAATTGTACGACTTTCGGAAGATACAAATACTAAATTTCCGGAAATCAAGTCGGCAATTATCCGTTTTGAAAATGAATTTCTAGAAGGCTTGTCTGATGAAGAGCAAGTGCAATTGTCAGCATTGCTGAACAAGATGGATAAGGAAGGGCGTGTGTAATTCAATGAATAAAGAACCGATTTGGACAAAATCTTTTATCAGTTTGTTTATTACGAATATAGCTGTTTTCATTGTTTTTTATGGTTTAGTTACTGCATTGCCTCTTTATGCGGTAGGTGTGTTGGGTCGGACAGATCAAGATGCAGGTTTATTGATGACGGTCTTTTTACTTTCGGCTATTGTCGTTAGACCGTTTACTGGGAAGATACTAGATGTGGCAGGAAAGCGTAAAATGCTATGGATTAGCCTCGTCCTCTATTTGTTTTGTACAATCCTCTATTATTTTATACAGCCATTTGCAGCATTGTTAGTCTTGCGTTTTGCGCAAGGCATCTGGTTCAGCATTATAACGACAGCAGCCGTCTCGCTTGCTGCAGATATCGTCCCGGTTGCAAGAAGGGGAGCGGGACTTGGTTATTTTACAATGTCGACAAACTTATCTGTTGTCCTCGGTCCACTCATTGCATTATCCATCATTCAAACGTTTTCTTTTGATGTATTATTTATCGTGTTGAGTGCTTTAATGGTAATCGGAGTCCTGATTTCAGCTATGGCGCCGGTGGGTACATTACCAGAAAAGACTGTTGGGAAAAAGAGATTGTCAATTGGCGATCTCTTTGAAAAAGGTGCAATGCCAGTTGCGCTATTTGGTAGTATGATTGGGCTATCCTATGCGAGTGTTTTATCGTACTTATCCATTTATGCACAGGAAAAAGGGCTATTGGCATTGGCGAGTACTTTCTTTCTTGTGTTTGCTGCAATTATGCTAATGACACGTCCCTTTACAGGAAAGCTTTTTGATGAAAAAGGACCACATTATGTGATTATACCTGGCTTTATCAGTTTCGCCATCGGACTTGTCCTTTTGGTCAATATGGATTCCGCTTTTTCATTTCTAATCGCGGGAGTATTTGTAGGATTTGGATATGGGGCACTTGTTCCGAGTTTCCAAACTCTTGCGGTGCAGTCGACAAAACATGAAAGAAGCGGTTATGCAACGGCTACATTTTTCACGTTATTTGATTCGGGACTGGCACTTGGTTCGTATGTATTGGGGCTAATTGCAATCCATTTTGGTTATCAAAATGTCTATTTAATAGCAGCGGCACTCATCATCCTCGTTTTCTTTAGTTATTTGTTTATCAAACGAAAACAGAAGGGGCAGGAAGCAATCCAAAGTAGTTAACTAAAAAAGCCAGTCTCCGCTCACGTTCGGAGGCTGGCATTTTTTAGTTGTCGTATAGTCGTTTTAGGGCTTCTTTGAATTGTGGTTTTACATTGATTGTTGGACGGATTGACATCGCTTGTTGTTCGGCTTCATCTACGGAATTGGCTAGGCCCAATTCTAACAATGCGGCAGTTGCGACAGTGCCAGCACGTCCACGTCCAGTATTACAGTGGAAGTAGACATTTTTGCCAGCTTTATAGGCATTGACGACCTCTGATACAGCCGTTTGTATTGATTGATCTTGATGTTCAGCATCATCAACGATAGGTTGGTGAATACTAAATTCACTTGAAAGTGGACCTTTTACTTCTGCACGTAAGTCATAGATGACATCGATTTTTTCGTTAGCAAGAAGATCGTCAATTGCATCTACCCCTCCAATGAAAATGCGATTGGGAACTAGTTCTTCATAGTTTTTATGAGCTGTCATAGCTTATCGCCTCCTAACAAAGTTTAGATTAAATGTACATGAACGGCGAATTAAAGTACATGGATTTGGCCCGTTATTTCCCGGAAAATAAATAGCTCGGAGTTTTGAAACTTCATTAGGTGTGAAACGAACTAATAGGAAAGGAAAGAAGGGGGTATGTTATTGTGGAACGAAAAAGATTTTTGTTATCGCTTTGCCTAATTGTATTTTTTGTGTTGTTGCAAAATCCTATGCCTACAGCGGCTTGTTCTTGCGCGATGATGCCGTCTCCCGAGCAAGGATTTTCAGAGGCTCAAGCAGTATTCAGTGGCGAAGTAATTAGTATTAAAGATAATAGCAGCTTGTTAGGGGGATATGGCAAGACCGTCCTTTTTGCTGTGAAGGAAACATGGAAAGGGACAGATGGGATGGAAGTTGCAATAACGACAGGTAGTGGTGGTGGAGATTGTGGCATAGCATTTGTTACAGGGCAAGACTATTTGGTATATGCCCATCTTTCCGATATGTATGAGAAGCAATCATTATCTACTAACATTTGCAGTCCAACAAAAATACTTGCGGATGCTACTAAAGATTTATCGGTTTTCGGCGAAGGACAAATACCGTCAAATAACGAAGTCCCTATAAAGAGTGGGAAAACAACTTACTTAATTATCGGTGGAGTTGTATTTATTGCAGGATTATTTACGATTATCGGATGGATGAGATATAAGAAAGTTAAATCGTAAGGAAATAGCCTGTTGCCGATGTTTCAGCAACAGGCCTTTATCATGTAAATGCCATCATTCGATCAAGTGGACCATCTGGTTGAATAATATCCTTAAGGTCCAAAATCGGAATCGGGAAATAGGGGAATCCCCATACATAGGCTGTAATTTCATACAACTGAAAGTAAATAACGAGTGTTGTATCCCCGATATAAAAATCCTGATCACTACGAATTTCTTTGAATGGCGGATCTAACAGTTCGATATCCCAGTCTTTGATGCGTTGTCGAATAATATCCGATAGCTGTTTTACATAGTCACTACCTGGTTTGAATAAATCATTCAACTCATATTGTTTTCCAGTTTTTATATCGAATGTTAGTGATTTAATGACAGTCATGCCATGTGCACCACCAGTGAATGAATAGACAATCAGATTCAAACTGAGGAGGCCACGCTGATTAGTCTTGAGTTCAAAGTAGGCAAGTAATTCTACAAGACTGGGTTCATAGTAACTTTGTTCAACGAGTAATTTATTCAAAGCTGTGACGATGGCATGGTTGATTTTACTTTGCACGTGGGCATTTGGTAAATGGACGACAACGGGGTAATAGACAGTTACATTTGGTGATGCATGAGGTAATTTCTTCGATACAATTGACACAGGAAGTTCCATAATAAATATCCTCTCTTTTCACTAGAATAGTTCATCGTATGAAGGATGGAGTTAAAAAAGAAGAGGAATCGTTCTAGGCTAACAAATGACTTTATGGTTTATTCCATGTAGAATTAATGTACTAAGTGCACATCAGGGAGGTTACACGATGCTTAATAAACAGCAGAGTCATGAAGAAAAATTGAAGAACTTTGATCCGGAATCCCAACTTGCAGCAACGGACAACCATTATTCCGATAAAAAGTTTTGGGACAAGGTCAAGAGCTACGGTAAACAGGCCGGTAAGCAGACGATCTATTATAGTTTGCTGTTGTTCTACACCGCGAAAAGTCCTACAGTGCCGAAATCGTCTAAAATGATTGTCGTGGGTGCACTCAGCTATCTGATTTTTCCTGTGGATCTTATCCCCGATTTCATTCCTGCAGTTGGTCTTGTAGATGATGCCAGTGTGATTGCAGCAGCTGTCATGAAAATCATTCAGCATATTGATGATGATGTGAAAAATAAGGCGAAGCAGCAATTGATCAAGCTTTTTGGTGATGATGGAGATTATGGAGAGATTGATAAGCAATTGCTAGGGTGAAAAAGGTGAGTGTCTGCTTTCAAATGCAGACACTCACCTTTTAAAATTTCTTATAGGCTATAAGAAAGGGTTATAAAATCGCCCTTGATTGACAAACATAAAGGCGATCATGAGCAAGAAAATAACAAGTGAAATCACAATGGCAATGATGTCCCTTTTAGCGATCGGTTGAAAACTGTACCAAGTCCGTTTTTTATGTTTCCCAAATCCGCGCAATTCCATTACGTTGCTAATGGTTTCTATTCTATCCAGACTTGAAAGAATAAGAGGCAATAAAATTGAGCCAGCATTTTTAATGCGCGCTGTTATTTTTGCTTTTTTAGACATATCAATGCCGCGAGCTTGTTGTGACAGTGCAATCGTCTTGAAGTCTCGCTGAATATCAGGAATATAACGAAGCGCGATTGAAACGGAATAGGACAATCGATAACTAACACCAATTCGATTTAAGGATGCTGCAAACTCACTAGGTTGTGTTGTGACGATAAATAATAGGGCGGGTGGAATAACCGCTATATACTTGAGTGAAATATTGAATTGGTAAAACAATTGTTCTAGTGTAAGCGAATAGCGTCCAATCGAGCCAGTAATGGGATGCGAAGTTCCGTAAATAAGTGTTCCTTGCTGGGGTGAAAAAAGAAATATGGCGATATTGTTCAGTATGAGAAAGAACAGTATAAACGCAAGAATAAACCCGATTTCTCCGATGTTCACTTTGGATATGATGAAAATAATGATACTCATTACGACAATGCTCAGGAGGACACGCGTATCGTACGTAAGCATGGCGGCACTGGACAATAACAGAAAACAAATTAGTTTTGCTGAACCAGTCAACTGATGGATGATCGAATCACGTTCGATATAGCTTAAAAGCTCACCGCTCATTGAAACGCACCTCCCGGTCATACTGAATGAATTTTTCGATGAATAGTGCTTGATCTGTTATATCGAGTCTATTCGCTAACGTATAGAGTGACGATTGCTTTAAATTTGCTTGGTCAATTAAATCGTGATTAGCAAGAATACGAGCAGGGGAGCTGTCCGCAATAATTGAACCCTTTGACAGAACGATTGCTCGTTTTGTATATTCCATCATAATATGCATGTCATGGGTGATTAAAATAATCGTAACTCCACGTTGCTGTAAACTTTCTAGAAACATCATTAATTCGGTCGTATGTTTAAAATCCTGACCAGCTGTTGGTTCATCCAACAAAATAACAGAAGGTTCCAATACAAGAATGGATGCGATAGAGAGTCGTTTCTTTTGTCCATAGCTAAGAGCAGAAATCGGCCAGTTTCTAAATGGATAGAGCCCACAAATCTTCAAAGTCTCCTCCACACGTTCTTTTATTTCAGATGTAGGTAAGTTTTTTTGTTGTAAACCAAATGCTACTTCGTCGTAAATCAGCTGTTTGGAGAACATATGATTAGGATTTTGTAAAACAAAACCAATTCGTTGCCCGCGTTCTTTGATCGAGTCATTTGCACTGTTCAACCCATTGAATTCAATCGAGCCAGTTGTCGGTTTTACAAAACCACATAATAGTTTACCAAATGTAGATTTCCCTGTTCCATTTGCACCAACAATACTAATCATTTCTCCTTGATGAATGTCCAAGTTAATATTTTGGAGAATCGGATTATTTTCCTGGTAGTGAAATGATAGATCTTTCAGTTGGAGTAGTGGTGGAGACTGTTCGTTATCTTTTTCTACGATTTGAATACTCTCTGTCCATTCCCGTATTTTCGGAGCGACCGATTTTACGTTCAACTGATCGATGTTTGTGACGTCTATTGTTTCGTCCAGCATATAGCCGGCGTATTTCAATGCTTTTATGTACAGTGGTTCTCGTATGGAATGTTTAGGGAGTAATGAGTTGGTTAAAATCTCATTAGGTGTTGTGTTGGCAATGATTCTACCCTGATCCATCAAAATAATGCGGTCAACCGATTGGGATAGAACATCTTCTAAGCGATGCTCGACAATAATAACGGTTTTCTGTTCTTTCTTTTGGAGTTCATCTATTAATGCGATGGCGGATAAACCAGAGGCTGGGTCAAGATTTGCTAACGGCTCATCAAACAATACGATATCAATATCATTGACGAGTACACCTGCTAACGCAACACGCTGCTTTTGCCCACCTGATAATTCATGGATTCGGGCGTGTAAGAACGATGACATGTCCACAATGGTAGCTGCATGAGTAACTCTTTCTCGCATTTCTTCCAGTGGAATCGTATTATTTTCGAGTGCAAATGCAATGTCCTCTCCGACGGTTATGCCTATAAACTGGCCGTCTGTATCCTGTAATACGGTTCCGACGAGAAGTGAAATGGAAAAAATATCGAGCTCTTTCGTTTCTTTTCCCCGAATCTTCAAGCTCCCTGTAAGCTCGCCTTCATAAGCAAAAGGAGCAAGCCCGTTCAATAAATGAACGAGCGTACTCTTTCCTGAACCAGAAGGCCCAACTATACAAACCTTTTCGCCTTCGTAAATAGTTAAATTGATATCTAGTAAAGTAGCTTCAGCCTGACTATTATATTTGAAATGGACATTTTTAAATTCGATTAATGGTTGTTTTATCATGTTTGTCATCCTTTTTTTATTCCTCGTAATTCAAGCTCCCTTTTTTAGTTCTTGTTTTAGCATAAGCGATTAATAAAAATGTTCCAAGTACCCCAACCGTTATTATATTGCTGGCCCCTGCGACGAATCCCTGTGTAAACACTTTGTTAGCTGGTTCCGCATAAATGATAATGTCGAGTATGGGTGCAATAACAAACCATCCGATAGCCTGTACAGAGGCCTGCACAATATTAAATGTTATGATTTTCTTGCGACTAAACTCACCGTTCTGAATGCTAAAAGTGTTTTTGAATAACCCAATTCCAAATCCTATGAATGCGGAAACGATGACCCAACTCCACCAAACAGAACCATATGAAATGGCATCTTTGAGTGCGTGACCAATTAAGCCGATAAAGAGTCCTGCTATTGGTCCGAAAATCGCTGAAATAAGTGCAAGAAATGCATAATTTGTTTCAATAGATGTGTTTGGAATACCAGTAGGGATAGAAGCAAACCGGCCTAAAATAACGAATAAGGCCGTTCCAATCCCGATAGCAACAATTGTTTTTGTCGTGAAAATTGATTTGCTCATTTATGAACACTCCTAATTAGTTTTTTGTAATGCTACCTATTCGTAAACAATCCGAGGAGCTTTGCGAATCGTAACTTGCCAATTCGTGCCTGTTCCAACGCGATAAGCATCAGCAAATGATCCTTGGTTGATGGCGATACCGATATTGTCGAGAGAATTGACGTAGACGAGTGGTTCACCAATGTGTAAGTCTGCAAATGATCGACCGAAAGTCATGATGTTGTTGTAAATGGTACGTCCGTCTGTTGTGATAGCGACTTCAAATGAGTCACCATGCTGTTTTGCGATTTCTTTGAATTGTTGCCTGCTAATATTGGTCCACAGATTTCCGAAAGGTCTATCAATGATATCGACATTACCTGTGATGACTTCATTGCTGATTTTAGAGATTTGTAGTGGTAAAGCAATCACTTTTTTTGTATCAAGAATTGGACCAATATCTTCAAATTGAATCACGCCGGAAGCGAGTCGTGCACCAGTATAAGCGAAAATGTCACGTCCGTGGAATGTATGGGATTCACCAGAGTTTGGAAGGCGGTTGACGGTTTCGTCAATTTCTCGAACTTCGCTAATGCCGATGAATTGTGCTACATGCGTTAACGTACCATTATCGGGTGTCACGATATAGTGATTGTTGACTGTTTTAGCGACAATCCCACGCCGTTCCGAACCTACACCTGGGTCAACGATGGATACAAAAACAGTGTTGTCTGGCCAATAACCTATTGCTTGCAATAGACGATATGAGGCCTCCCAAATATTATATTGAGGAATCTGATGTGTAATTTCATAAATAGGAATTCCACGTTGAACGGAGTTTGCCACACCATGCATCGCACTAACCGCCCCATCACTTTTGCCGAAATCTGATTGAAAAACTAATAAACCTGTTGTCATACTAAACACTCTCCTCATTTTTATAATGTATGAAACTAAAAAACAAAAAATCTCGCCCATCCAATCATTAAGTATTAAATGATTGAAAAGGACGAGATGAACATTCGTGTTACCACCTTTTTTCGTTGTCTACTCACATAGACAACCTCAACAAGTACAAAATCCGAACGTAATGGATTTTAGACTGTGGTATAGATAACGGGTACCAATTCCCGCTGCTCATCTACTGATGCAATCAGCTTGCACGTTCAACGCAGAGCTCAGAGGCCATTGTTCAAGTGGAGTCTTTCTGCTTCTTTTCAGCTACCGAAGCTTTCTGTGAGAAATCCTATGCACTTTACTTTTCTCTTCAACGCTTATAAGTTATTAGAGAGTACTTTACATGAAGATAAAAGAAAGGTCAATCTTTTTAGAGTATTCTTTTTAAAAGAATTTATAAAATGGTTTATTCAACAACCTTCCTCTTGTTAAAAATCGGGTGATATCCGATAATTAAGTGAAGAGTGATGTGGTATGGATGAAGGAAGAGGATTCAAGTATCAAGCAAGAAATGAAACAAATGAGTGGGAAAATTGAGGCGATTCATGACTTAGCGATACGAATCGACGATAAAGTAACGACTCTAAATGGTGAATTTTTAGGTATTCGTGCTGATGTACTAGCACTGCAACGTGCAAGATAATAGCAAGTGCCTTCTACCCAGCTTCGCTTTTCAAGTGGTTTTGTGGTACTATTTATGCTTAGATTAGAAGAGGACGTGAAGTTGAAATGATTACAATTACAGTACCGAATGCAGATGTAACTATTGTACAACGTAAACAAGAAATGGCTCCGGGTGTTGCACCAATAAAACCTATTTATGGCTTTATTGATTTACATGAAATCCCACGCGACAAAGGCGGTATCATTTTATTTTATAATAATAAAGATGAATTGCTGTTTGCTGGGAAAGCGCGTAAACTTCGCCAACGTGTCAAGAAGCATTTTGAAGACACAGTGTCACCGATTAAAGATCACCGTAATGAGGTTAAGCAAATTTCCGTTATTTTTGTGGAAGATCCAATGGAACGTGAAATTTACGAAACGTATATTATTAATACGCAACGTGCGAAATATAACGTCGACAAAGTGTTTTTCGAATGAACTTGAATCAGCGTTGACCCTGCTGATCCAAGTTCAGCCTCCGGCGGATGTCACAAATTTTGAAGGGAGTCAGAAGGCAACCAAAGAGCGCCGCGTCCTGCGGCAATGGTTGCATACCTGCATCCTTCAGGCACAAGTGCAATTCAAAATTTGGACGTAATTACGCCGAGGCGTAATTGATTAAGATTCAGAGCTGACTGCCATGTGCAATCGGCTTTTTCTTTTTGACTACATACATTAGAAAAGGGTGGAAGCATGGACGAAAGATTACAACAAATTGTTGAAGAGGCGCAAGTGAAGTTTGGATTGGATGCGTATAAGTTGGAAAGACACTCGATTGCTAAACAAAGAGATGCAAAAGGGGCAGCGTATTATGTTGTGAATATGGAATGGTTTCCGAAAGAATTGAATGAACCCGTAGAGGAAGATATGAATCCAGAAGGTACCGCATGTCTTGAATATAATATTCAAGAACAGTGTTTTGAAAGTGTTATTTTCACCCAAGGGCAATCATTTTCAACGCTAGCGCTATTTGTAAGGAAAACAGCTGAAGAAGTGTCAGCTTGGGTTGAAAAGGAAACAGGGTTAACATACGGGCTGGATTTTAAACTAACGCAAGCGAGTAGTGATGAGTTCCAATTTGAAATGGATATAGAAGGAGTTAGAATGTCTCCAGGTTTTATGATAAATGTAAAATTTGATGAAATAGGTAAACTTACTTCATATTCTAGGTATGGTACATCGCCTCGACAGTGGGAGGTTGAAAAATCTAAATTCACACTTACGCTAGAAGAAATCGAACCACTTGTAAAAAAACAGTTACAGCTAGTGGAGTTTCCATCTGAATTAGAAAATCGATTTGTTCCGGCCTATGCGATGGAGGAAGTATTTGTGACAGTGGATGGAAAGCGGATCATTCCATTTTTTGTACATGAGCGTACAATCGTTAAAGTGAGCGAAGTATTGGAATGGAATCAGTCGCTAACGCAACCATTTAAGCGAGAAGAACTAACTTTCGTTTCTGAATCAACTGTCGAAGAGGCGTTTGGTGAAGTAGATATTGATGATAAACTACTCTTGACTGATGATCAAATTGAACGCAGTAAAGAGATTGTACGTGATGTCTTACGATTAGAATATCCAGATGAATCGGGAAAATGGCAGCTTGCGGAACTTCGACGCCAAGAGAATTTCATTGAAGCGCACTGTAGATTTATGACAGCAAACTCGACGGTATTTAAACGCAAATTGGTTGTATTCATCAAACCAGACAATATGTCTGTCTTGAATTTCGTAGATAATGGAGCAATGATGGAGATATTTGAGACATTTGCCCCAGCAGAACAAGCTGTTGTTACACATGACGAAGCGTTTGAGAAAATGGTGCCGTATATCACACTCGATCCGACTTATGTCTATGATGAGCTGACAGGGAAATATATTTTATGTGGATTGCTGGATGCTGCGGAGGCAGTGGATGCAGTAACAGGGGAAGTTATTTCGTTGAGTGATTTATAAGGTGAATCGTATAGGGGAAATGAGGACGCCGCGACAATGGTGTCCTCATTTTTTTAGTTGAGTTTCTCATTGGGTAGTCGAGTTTCTCTTTCGTAGTCCAGTTAGCCGAATACGTAGCCTAGTTCCGTTAGAAAGTAGTTGAGTTTACCACTTGTCAACCAGCTCTCCGTAGAAACAAAAGTAATCTCAAAACTTTTACTTTACATTTCATCTAGAATCTTTTAAGATGAAGACAGAAAGTTGCCCGCGGGAAAGAATAGGTGAGATTATTTTTTTTTGCTCATTAAGTTGCCCTAGGGCAAAAAAATTTACATTGCAAGTTTCCTTAAGGAAACTTATTGCATATTAATATCTATATGGAGGTGCTGTGAAATGAAAAACGCAATGACTGTGTCAAATTTACATGTGTCGTATTACGGAAAAGAAGTATTACATGATATTGGATTTACAATTCCTACGGGGAGGTCTATTGGAATTATCGGTCCAAATGGAGCAGGAAAGTCGACTTTGTTGAAAGCGATTTTGAATTTGATTCCAAAAGATTCGGGTGAAATAGATATTATGGGTTCTACGCTGAAAGAAGTTCGTAAACGGATGGCTTATGTTCCGCAGCGAAGTGCAATTGACTGGGATTTTCCAATTCGGGTGAAAGAAACGGTTCTGATTGGTACGTTTCCGTCCGTTAGCCTATTGAAAAGACCAGGTAGGAAAGAAAAGGAATTAGCTTTGAAATGTCTGGAAAAGGTAGAAATGTTAGCATTCCAAGATAGACAGATTGGTGAATTATCAGGGGGACAACAGCAAAGAGTTTTCTTGGCACGAGCGCTCGCTCAGCAAGCTGATCTATTTCTTCTTGATGAACCGTTCGTGGGGATTGACGTAGCAAGTGAGGAAGTAATTGTGAGGATTTTAAAAGAGCTAAGGGACGAAGGGAAAACGATTATTGTTGTGCACCATGATTTAAGCAAGGCAGAAAAATATTTTGATGAGCTTCTGTTGTTGAATAAGGAGCTGATAGCAAGTGGGGATGTGAAAGAAGTGTTTACTCCGCGCAATATTGCAAAAGCATATGGTGGACAGTTATCCTTTTTGGAAGAAATGGTGATGGCAAAATGATGAATTTTATGAACTCATTAATCGAATATGGATTTTTACAAAAGGCTTTACTGACATCAGTGATGGTCGGCGTGATTTGTGGAGTTATTGGCTGTTTTATCATATTACGTGGAATGGCATTGATGGGCGATGCTATATCTCATGCTGTATTACCTGGCGTGGCTATATCTTATATGTTAGGCATCAATTTCTTTATAGGAGCAGTGGCGACAGGTATTTTAACTGCTGTCGGGATTGGTTTCATCAGCCAAAATAGTCGGGTGAAAAACGATTCCTCAATCGGGATTGTTTTTACGGCAGCGTTTGCCTTAGGTATTCTGCTTATCACAGCTCTGAAGAGTAGCTCAGATTTATATCATATTCTGTTCGGTAATGTATTAGCGGTAAGGCCTTCAGATATGTGGATTACGCTCATCATTGGAATTCTCGTCTTGGGAAGCGTTTATCTTTTCTATAAAGAATTACTAGTCAGTTCTTTCGATCCGGTTATGGCACAGGCTTATGGTTTACCGACGAAGGTGATTCATTATTTTCTCATGACGCTGCTGACACTTGTGACAGTTGCCTCGTTACAGACGGTTGGCATTATCCTCGTTGTTGCGATGCTTATCACGCCAGCTTCAACGGCATATCTATTGACGGATCGCTTATCGGTCATGATTGGTTTGTCGGCACTTTTCGGCGCAGTTTCTGCAGTAGGTGGGTTGTATTTAAGCTTTACTTATAATCTTGCATCAGGTGCAACAATCGTTCTCGTAGCGACAACGCTGTTTATCTTATCCTTATTATTTTCACCGAAACAAGGGATTCTATTGCGAGCGCTTCAAATGAAAAAAACAATCACTGATTAAATGAGAGGGAGATTATTAATGAAGAAATTGATTTTACTGTTGGCGACAATGGCTATTGCGGCTTTGGTATCCGCATGTAGCCAAGGGGAGACTCCACCAAAAGAACAAAATGAAAAGTTGGAAATTGTTACGACCTATTCAATTATCTATGATATGGTGAAAAATGTTGGAGGAGATTATGTAGAGGTGCATAGTTTAGCACCCATAGGCTCAGATCCACATAATTATGACCCACTCCCTGAGGATCTTGTATTGACAACGGATGCGGATGTTATATTTTATAATGGTTTGAACTTGGAAGAAGGAAATGCTTGGTTTAATGAAATGATTGAAACTGCCGGCAAATCAGTTACAGATGATAATGTTGTCCGTGTCAGTGAAGGTGTCGAGCCGATGCTGCTTAGTTCGGATGAACATAAGAATGAAGAGGATCCACATGCTTGGCTCGATGTTCGGAATGGTATCCAATATGTTGAAAATATTCGTGAGGCATTGAAGAAGAACGATCCTGCTCACGCGGATGATTATGATGAAAATGCAGACAAATATATTGCTGAACTGAAGGAACTTCATGAAGAAATTCTTGGAATGATGCATGCGATTCCTGAAGACAAACGCATACTTGTAACGAGTGAAGGGGCATTCAAATATTTCTCGGCTGCCTACGACTTCCAAGCAGCTTATATTTGGGAAATCAATTCACATAGTGAAGGGACTCCAGAGCAGCTGAAAAGCATCATTCGTATAGTGAAGGAGGGTGGTGTTCCATCGCTTTTCTTGGAATCTAGTGTTGATCCGCGAAGTATGGAGATGGTATCGAGAGAAACAGGAGTACCAATCCACGGTAAAATATTTACGGATTCATTAGGGAAAGCTGGTAGTGATGGAGACACATACATCAAGATGATAAAATGGAATGCTGATATGATTGCCGATGGATTAGGAAAATAAAAAACAAAAGAGTCATGCATCATCTTCTGATAGACGCATGACTCTTTTGTTAGTGTCTTGCATACTTATAGCGAGTTCTGTTCTTATTTCATATTGACATAGATACCTTCTAGGTTTGCTTCTTTTTCCAATAAACCCGTTGCCTTCATCCATTCGGCAGTTACTTTCCATATCTCTTCGTCTTGTTCGCCAAATGCACTAGGCGACTTCATTTTTGGAAGCAGTACGGACAGGGATTTTCTTTCTACCTCTTCGACGAGTGGGAAGTTGGCTTCATCTTGATGTTTTAGCAAGATAGATAACGCTTCTTCCGGATCATTTTCCATATCGATGAAAGCTTTGCCAACTGCGCGCCAAAATGCTTCAATGTTCTGTTGTTCTTTCTTCCATGTGTCGTCACTTGTCACGATGACAAGCTCGTAAAATGATGGCACGCCGAAGTCTGTCGGGTCGATATAGCCTGTAGGGAATCCTTCATATTCGAGCAAGGGTACTTCATGATTTATATACGCACCGATGACGGCGTCCGCTTTCTTTGCAATCAATGAAGAATTCAGTTCGAAACCAACGTCGACCATATTCACTTTGCTATAGTCAGCACCGTCAACATTCATCATCGTTTGTAGCATTGCTTCATTTAAGGGAATACCTGTATAGCCGACGTTTTTACCTTCCAAGTCCTTTGGTGATTCGATACCGCTTTCTTTTAAGAATGCGACATGATTCAGTGGAGAACGAACAAGGACCCCGATCGATTTGACACCAATGTCTTGTTCGGACCGCGCAATAATGACATCAGGCTGATAGGTAATCCCAAGCGTCACTTTTCCTGCAGCAGCAAGATTGATAGGATCAGTTGGGTTTGCAGGGAACTGAATATCAAGCTCAATTCCTTCGTCTTCAAAATAGCCTTTTTCCTCAGCAACATAGAGGAAACTATGCACAGCATTTGGGTACCAATCGAGCATAATGCTCACTTTTTTCGTTTCATTTTGATTGCATGCGCAAAGTAGTAGAATTAATGCGATGCTCGTTAATGATAATGTAATCTTCTTCAACTTTTTGACCTCCATTTTAACAGACGATTTTCCATATATGTCACGCTACTAAATAAAACAATTCCGACGACAGTTAGTACTACAATGGGTGCAAACACGGCGGCACCATCAAATTGCGTCATCATTCGACGGCTAAAGTATCCGAGCCCCGCTTGTGCACCAAGCCATTCTCCGATAGCTGCACCAATTACGCTGAGTGTTACAGCGACTTTCAAGCCTGAAAAGAAGTGCGGCAGTGCGGTTGGTACGGAATATTTCAAGAAAATATCTTTTTTCGTAGCACCCATCGTTAAAAAAAGTTCGTGCATGTCTTTTGTTCCGGAAGATAGTCCGTCAAATGTATTGACGGTAATCGGGAAAAAAGTGATTAGCACGGTGACGGCAACTTTACTCCAAATGGTATAACCGAACCATAAGACAAAAATAGGTGCCAACGCAATAATGGGAATCATTTGGGATGCTATCAAAATTGGATAGAGTGCCTTACGAACATTCGAATTGGCAGACATCCAGACAGCAATAGCAACGCCTAAACTAAT
The DNA here is from genome assembly GCF_033485195.1 of Sporosarcina beigongshangi. Classification (NCBI taxonomy): domain Bacteria; kingdom Bacillati; phylum Bacillota; class Bacilli; order Caryophanales; family Caryophanaceae; genus Sporosarcina; species Sporosarcina beigongshangi. The sequence continues at coordinate 13,849 of NZ_JAWLIR010000008.1, read as the reverse complement.
CGACATAATGAGTCCAATGACAATCGTTAGCAAGGTGATAGGCAAATGTTTCAGTAAAAGAACGTCCTTCAGCTCCCAAAATCGAACAGCAATTTGACTAGGTGAAGGTAGGATGAACGGTTTATTGAATAGCCGTGCACCAAGCTCCCAAACACCGGCGAACAAGACAATAATGAGAAGGGAAGAGGTGTTTCTCATGCGCGGACCTCGCTTCGTAGCTGACAAAGCAACTGCTCTTTCAACGCAATCATTTCCGGGTGATGACTATCACTTCTCATTCGCCGTCTTACAAGCGGGATGTCGATTTCTTCGATTGAAGTGACCGGTTTATTTTTTAATAAAAAAATACGATCAGATAGAAATAAGGCTTCTTCGACATCATGGGTAATGAATAACACGGTAGCTTGTCTTTTTTTCCATTGGCCAATTAACCATTCCTGCATGGATAGCCGTGTAATCGCATCGAGTGCTGAAAACGGCTCATCCAACAATAGAAGGGGGCTACCGGAAAGGACGGCACGTAGAAAAGCAACGCGCTGTTTCATGCCACCTGAAAGTTCAGCAGGAAAGCTGTTCTCTGTTCCAGCAAGACCGAATTCTTCTAATAAAGGCAGTACTTGTTCACGTGCCGTGTGCTTAGTCATCCCTGTTATTTCAAGAGGCAGACAGGCGTTATCTGCAATCGTCCGCCATGGTAGAAGCAAATCTTGCTGTGGCATATAGCCTACCTTGCCGAGTCGATTTCCGTTTGTCTCTCCAGCAAGTGAAATGGAGCCAGTGGACGGTTCTTCTAATCCGGTAACGAGGCGGAAAATTGTGCTTTTTCCGGAACCACTAACTCCAACAATCGAAATAAATTCCCCAGGATGAATCGTAAGGCTCAGCCCATCGAGAATCATGCTACCGGATGGATAGCCGAATGAAACCTTGTTAAACGCCAGCATGTAAGGTTTCCGACCCTGGCCACATCTGTTTGTCATTGGCCATATCCCAAAACATGTATTCAAAGCGCGTCGTATTAAGGAAGATTTCTTCCAGCTTCAGTAATTCATGTTCTGGTTTTCCAGCCACCGCTTTATCCATCAAATCGATACACCAACTAGCCAATTCTCCGAATTCCTCTGATGCATACATACGCACCCAATCCCCGTATAAAGGATGATCAGCAGCGCCTGGAATGGCGTTTAGTTCCTTACCAATTTCCCAGTAACTCCATGCACAAGGCAACAATGCCGCAATCACTTCAGCAGTTGTCCCATTTTGACAAACATGCAGCATGTAGTGCGTATAAGCAAGAACAATTGGCGAGGGCTTAGCTGTTTCAAGTTCTTGTTCAGAGATCCCAAAGCGTTCTGCATAGCCCCGATGTAATGCCATTTCGGTGTTGAGTGTACCATCGAGGAGTGCTGCAAACTTACCCATCGTTTCCAAGTCATCCGCTTTCACAGCCCCAATAGCAAATACTTTTGCATAATCAATTAAATACAAGTAATCTTGCACCATGTAAAATCTGAATTTATCCGGATCGAGTGTCCCATCGCCTATTCCTTGGACAAATGGGTGACTATGATTCTGTCTCCAAATTGGTAATGTCTTTTCAAGCAAGCGGTCAGTGAATTTCATAACTAAAACACTCCCTAAAATTTTAATCTAAACACTCAAATTCGCCTTGGCGTATTTGAGCCCAAATTTTTATCGAGCTTTCTCGATAAATTCCTCTGAAAATCTGTGGCATCCGCCGGAGGCTTTCACTTTATTCGGAAGAATAAAGTGAAAAACCCACTCCTTGAAGAAGTGGGTTGTAGACAGTCAAAGCTATCCGGAAAACAGACCGGCAGAATTATGTCAGCACCTCTTCCTTACGCTGGTATTAACCAGTTCAAGTTATAAGGGTTAAGGCACATGCCTCTCTCAGCTCTGTTCGAGCACCCCTAGCGGTGAATCTTATGCAATTGGATTTGCCCTATTATAAGCATACCTAGACTATAAGGTCAACTACTAGTTTGGAAATAGGAGGAAAGGGGGAAGGAATTCATTTTTACGTCTCAGTCCTGTAAAGTAGTAGAAAAGAGCATTGAAAGGGGACATGAAATTGAAATTTTTTCATACAGCAGACTGGCATTTGGGCAAGCTTGTTCAAGGAGTCTATATGACGGGCGGTCAGCGCTATGTGCTTGATCAATTTATTGAGGCAATAAAGGAAGAGCAACCGGACGCTATCGTGATTGCGGGTGATTTGTATGATCGCGCGGTACCCCCAACAGAAGCGGTTGCACTATTGGATGAAGTACTGGAAAAAATTATTATGGAACTGAAGATACCTGTTTTGGCCATTGGTGGAAACCATGATAGTCCAGGCCGCCTCAATTTTGGAAGTGGATTGATGCGGGCCAACGGATATCATATTGCTGGTCAAATGACGAAGCACATTGAGCCAGTCATTTTATCAGATGAACACGGCGAAGTTCATTTCCATCTAGTGCCGTTTGCAGACCCGTCTGTTGTGAAGCATCTTCACGGTGATGAAGAGATTTCGAATCATAACGATGCGATGAAAAAAGTAATAGAAGGAATTCAAGAAAACTTGCAAAAAGATACACGTCATGTTTTTGTAGGACATGCATTTGTCACTTCACACGGAGAAAGTGAAGCGAATACGAGCGATTCGGAACGGCCATTAGCCATTGGTGGTGCAGAATATGTTTCAGCGCAGTTATTCGAGCTGTTTCATTATACAGCACTAGGTCACTTGCATCAGGCGCATTTTGTGCTGAATGAAACGATTCGTTATGCGGGCTCACCTATGAAATATTCAATTTCTGAGGAACATCACAACAAAGGTTTTTTCATTGTTGAACTTGATGCACAAGGTCAAGTGACGGTTGAAAAACGGGAGCTAATACCTCAGCATGATATGAGGACAGTCGAAGGCACGATGGGGGATATTTTATTGCATCCAATCAGTGATGATTTTGTCTTTGTTAAATTGTTAGATGACACGCCGGTTTTATTCCCAATGGAAAAAATACGGTCGGTTTATCCAAATGCTATGCATATAGAAAGAAAAATTCATATCCCAAGAAGAAAGACAGAGGATGAATCCCGAATTGAACATGAGAAACAGGATGACGTTGCTCTATTTAAAGCATTTTACGAGGAAATGAAGGGCGAAGCCGCAGATACAGAGACGGAGACCTTGTTTGCGCAAGTGCTTCACGAAGTTATGCATAAGGAGGGGCTTGAGAAATGAGACCTATCCAATTAACGATGACGGCATTTGGACCGTATAAAGGGACGGAAATCGTCGATTTTAGGGAGTTAGAAGATAATCGATTGTTCGTAATTTCAGGTGCAACGGGTGCTGGGAAAACGACGATTTTTGATGGGATTTGCTTTGCTTTATATGGACAAGCGAGTGGTGAAGACAGGACGGATAGTGGAGCGATGCGTAGTGACTTTGCGGACGATGCTGTACCGACAACAGTTGAGTTGTTGTTTGATATTCAGAACCGAACGTATCGCATACTGCGTCAAATTCCGTATGTCAAACAAGGTAATAAAACGAAAACGGCTGCCCGTTATGAGTTTTATGAAGTGACAGCTGACGGAGAAGTCCCGATTGTCGATCGGCAAATTGTGTCTGAAATCGATAAGAAAGCTGAAGAACTAATTGGTTTTACACAGGCTCAATTTAGCCAGATTGTCATGTTGCCACAAGGGGAGTTTCGAAAATTTTTAACATCAGATACAGAAAATAAAGAAACAATTATGCGGAAAATATTTAGAACAGAACCCTATCGTGAAGTTGTAGACAAGTTGAAGGGTAAGAAAGATGAGGCACAAGCTAAACTAATCAGCGAAAAGCAACAAAAAGATGGACTGATTAAGCAAATCCCATCATTATTACCACAGCGCGATTCTGCTATTTTTAATGTATTGGCCAATGATAACTTTAATGATCATCAAGTGATGAGCGCATTGAGGACGGAGCAATTATTTTATGATGAAAAAATAGTAGTCGATAAACATCATTATGACACGGCTGTCCAACAACATGCAGAGATGCTTGAAAAGTACCATGCAGCCAAAGGAGTAAATGAGCGATTCGAGGAGTTGGCCAAAAGACAAGCGCTCTACACAGATCTATCGAATAAGGTCCCATTTTTGGAAAAAGAAGCGAAGCGACTTGGGGATGCGGAGCGGGCAGTGGCGGTTGAACAATTAGAAAGGCAATTTGTAGAGCTTCAGAAGGAGGTTGGCACTAAAACAGGGCAACTTGAAAAAGCTGTTCACAGTGTTCAACTGATTGCAAAAGAAGTAGAAGAGATTGAAACCCGCTATATAATAGAAGAAGGAAAAAAAACTGAGCGGGAAAAATTGGCGGAGAGCTTGATTCGGTTACAGGATGCATTGCCGAAAGTTGCAGAGCTGGCATCTAAAAAAGAGGCGCTTGTTCTTCTAAAAAAAGAATGGCAGACACGCCAGGCAAGCTTGCAGACAACAAATGAAAAATCAGCCACTGAAATAGAAAAAGTAAATGCCTTCAAAAATCAGATAGAGCAATTAGAAAAGAAGCTAATTGTATTTGATGATCAAGTTGAATTACTAGCAGTTACAATCGAAAAATGCCGGATTGTCGATGAATTTATTGGATTGGCAGCACAAACGTCTACATTTGCCAACGAGCGAAATAAACAGGAAGCCTTTTATCAGGACAGTAAAAAAGAATACGAAACACTAGCGCAAGATTGGCTTATGAACGAAGCGGCAACATTAGCAGCGACGCTTCATGACGGAGAAGCTTGCCCTGTATGTGGAAGTGGAGATCATCCACAGAAAGCGCATCGTGGTGAGGTTGAGGTTACGAAGGAAGAACTTGAAAAGGCAAACGACAATTTGGCGCGCATCGAGAGTAAGTACCGGACAGCGGTAGCGAATTATGATAGTTCTTTCAAGCAAGTAATCGTGAAAAAGAGTGAGCTTGTCAAAATTGATGTTGATGTGGAGCAGGTTGAAGCTGAAAACAGCAAATTGCATACACTTAAAAAGCAGTTGGAAGAGGAAGTTATGTTACTTCGTACGACGCGACAGGAACTAAGCCAATTGAAGGACAAGCTAGCACAGCAGAGCAAAATAGCAGAGGAATTGATGCAAAATAAGGCAATTATCGAACGTGCAGTGTTTGAATGCCAAGCTACCTATGAAAAAGAACATGCCCTTTTTGAGCAGATATTGAATGCGATTCCAGAAGAAATTCGAGAACTAGACATACTTGAGCAACGTATTGCCGCCTTAACGCAACAAAAAAGAACATTAGATAATGCATGGGAAACGATTCAGAAACGTCGTGAAGAAGGAAGAGAACGTCTAACAACTAGTAAATCTGCTGAAGTTCATGCGAAACAGGCACTTGATGAAGTGGAAGAAAAACTGCATACTGCAGAGCAACGATTTGTAGAGGCTCTACAAAAATCAGAATTTCCAACGGTGCAAGCTTATCAAGAAGCGAAAATGGATGAAGTGTCAATTGCAATGTTAAAATCTGAGATTGAGGACTTTAAGCAACAATTTTATGCTGTACGTGAGGCTGTAAAAGAGCTTTCGGCATTACTAGATGGGAAAGAAAAGATTGATATTAGCGGGATAGATCAAGCCCTCGTTTCATTAAAAACAACATATGAAACGGCTTTAACCGCGTATAATAGCTCAGTGGAATTCGTGAAAATAGCTACCCAATTGCAAGTGAAAATGGGCGAGTCCATGACAATCGTTACAACGCTTGAAAAAGAATTTGGAAAAGTGACTGATTTATATGATGTTGTCAGAGGGCATAATGGATTACGCCTATCATTTGAACGCTTTATTCAAATCGAATATTTAGAGCGAATTATTCAGTCTGCGAACATACGACTAAAAGAAATGTCGGCTGGTCAGTTTGAATTGATCCGCAGTGATCGTCAGGAAGTTCGAGGTAGACAAAGTGGGTTAGGACTCGATGTTTATGATGCCTATACGGGACAAATGCGCGATGTAAAAACATTGTCGGGCGGTGAAAAGTTTAATGCGTCTCTTTGCCTAGCACTTGGTATGGCTGATGTTATTCAGAGCTTCCAAGGTTCGGTATCTATTGATACGATGTTTATCGACGAAGGCTTTGGTTCGCTCGATGAAGAGTCACTGAACAAAGCAATTGATATACTGATTGATCTACAGAAGTCGGGTAGAATGATTGGCGTCATTTCACATGTAGAAGAACTAAAAGCAGCATTCCCAGCTATTCTCGAAGTGAAAAAGTCGAGGGAAGGTCATAGTCAAACGAAGTTTATCCTTAAATGAATAGCCAGTAAGTCCGTCTGCATATTGTTCGATGCAGACGGACTTTTTTTGCGGTCTAGCAGTCCACACTTACATAGTGTTTGATGGCATTAATAAGCACATAAGGTTGTGAAGTGAATCACTAGATTTCGAAAACTATTTAAATTTCAAAAGATTCATAAATTACAAACGTTTTATTGGTTATTTAATAATGCGTAAATAGATAATAATCAGAATAAAACGGCGTATTCAAAGGGGGAATGAGGATATTCTTTGTTGCGGGAAAAAATAAAGTTATCAGAAATATATTGCTTTTTTCAGAAAAAAAGAGTATCATTATTCTCGGCAATATATTGCATAAACGTAATCGGATTTGACATCGAAGGGGGAACTGAAAGTATGCAGAAGAAATTAGCATTTTCATCATATCTGATTATTGGTGTTATGTTATTCGCATTGTTTTTTGGAGCAGGAAATTTAATTTTCCCTGCACAGCTTGGACAGTATGCTGGGACAAATCTTTGGCCCGCAATCATCGGATTTTTAATTACGGGCGTCGGGTTACCATTCCTTGGTATTTTGGCTATGGGCTTCTCAGGGAGTCGTAATTTACAGGACTTGGCAAGTAGAATTCATCCTGCCTATGCTGTGGTTTTTACGTCGCTCCTTTATTTAACAATCGGGCCGTTTTTCGCAGCACCTCGTACGGGTGCAGTTGCATTTAATATTGGGATTTCTCCTTTCATCAGTGAAGAAAATATGCAGATTGCATCGATTATTTTCACATTATTGTTCTTTGGACTGACATTATGGTTATCTCTGAACCCAGCGAAAATTGTTGATCGAATCGGTAAAATTTTATCGCCAGGCATTATAATCCTTCTTCTTGCCCTGCTTTCGATGGTTGTTTTGAAGCCGATGGGAGCTATTGAAGCACCTCAGGAAGCTTACGCAAGTGGAGCATTTATGAAAGGATTTACAGAGGGATATAACACGATGGATGCTCTTGCATCACTCGTTTTTGGGATTATCGTCATTAATGTTCTTCATTCGATGGGTGTGACATCCAAGCGTGGAATATTAGCAGCTACAGCAAAAACCGGTGCAGTTGCAACAGCATTTCTTGCGATTATTTATGTTGGGATTGCTTACTTAGGAGCTACAAGTACAGAGAAATTAGGTCTGTTTAAAACAGGCGGACCTGTTTTAAGTGAAGCGTCCTCACATTATTTCGGATCACTTGGTCTTGTATTGTTAGCAGTCGTCATCATTCTTGCTTGTTTGACAACAGCTATTGGTTTGATTACAGCATGTGGGGAATACTTCCATACAATCATGCCTAAAATTAGCTACAAACTATTCGTTGTGATTTTTACGACATTCTGTTTTGTTATTGCGAATTTCGGATTGGCAAACATCATTACGTATTCAATTCCAGTGTTGATGTTCCTTTATCCACTGGCGGTTGTATTAATGCTTCTAACGTTTACATCACCGTTGTTTAACCATTCCCGCATTGTCTATGTGGCGGCGACAGCAGTTGCATTCTTGATTAGTATCATTGATGGATTGAAAACACTGTGTCAATTACTTGAAATTGATTATTTCGGCTGGTTGGCTCCTATCGTTTCGTTCTATGAACGTGCACTACCGTTCTACAATGAAGGACTAGGCTGGCTATTGCCTGTACTAGTAATTATGGTCATCACAGGTGTATTTGCCCGTTTTGTGTTCAGAACATCAACTGTAGATGCATAATTAAAAGCCGGTTTCCTTATGAAAAGGAGCCGGCTTTTAATTTTAATCTTTAAGGGAGCGAATGGAATTCATCAATGGCTCGTAGCCAATTATTTCGCATCGTAGTAGAAACAGTTAGGGCATCTCGTTCTTTTAGTAATTGAATAATTTTACGGTGCTCTTCAATCGATTGTTCCGTTAAGACAATCGAGTTGTGGAAAAAAAGTCTCCTAACATGTGCTTGAAGGGAGGCGACCATTGAAAGAATATAGGAGTTGTCGGCGATATCAACAACAATTTGATGGAATTCTTCATCGATTTTCAAGGCGGAAAAATAATCTTTTATATACACTGCTTTTGCAAATTTTTCATTCGTGCTTTCAAGCAATGAAATCGCCTCGTTGGTCAAATGTGGGATTGCCAGTTCGGCTGATAATGCTTGTAATGCAGCTAATGGGGGGAGGAGTTCTGTAATTGAATTCCTATCCACTTCTGTTACTTGTGTCGCTTTTCCAGGGAACATTTTGACGAAACCTTGTACTTCAAGCAATTGCAAAGATTCGCGGATTGGCGTCCTGCTTACGCCTAGCGCCTCGGCGAGTTCGGTATCATTAAGTTTTTCACCTGCTTGCAGCGTGCCGTCAATAATCCATTGCTGCAGCTGGTTGAATGCATTTTCCTTCGCAGTAACACGAATCGGCTTTGCATGATCTGTAGGTATCGGCATTGTGAATCACCATCCTGTATAAGTTATTATGTAAGTAGTATACAGTAAAGTGAATGATATTGATATATGCAATATATCGCTTAGAAAGATTTGATTTTTGTTAGCCTACCAACCAATAGTGGATAAAGTCTTCTACTAAGAAGGTACATGGCGTAACCAATCATACTTCCTAATGTATTCAACCACAAATCGTCTACATCTGTGCTTCTTGCCTGTGTCAATTGCATTGTTTCAATAAACAGAGAGATACCGAATCCAATAAGTGCGACCTTCCAAAGTCGATTGAATCTTTTCCATAATAACGGAATCATAAAACCAATCGGTATAAAGATGCAAATATTGCCTAGAAAGTTAATGATAAAAGGTTGCCAATAATTTAATTCAGTTATCGCATAATAGTTATCTTGAAAAACTCTAAAGGGGATGACATTGATATTCGCAAATGTACGTGTAACAGTGGGACCGGTATATAAGAATGTCAGTATCGTTTGTGAAAATAAAGCAGTCATAAATAGTAGAAAGCCGATAACTCCGATTTCACGAGATAGGCAAAGCTTGTCGAATCCGCGTAGTCTATTATAAATGAAGCGAAAGATAAGAATGACAGGTAAAACCATAATCATATATGGGATCATTTCACTAATATAACCAATGATTGCAGTCATGATATGCTCCTTTCAAGGTTGGTCACCTTAAATTTCACGTCTATATTTTAAGGATATGTCTTGATCTTCTTCCATTGTACCGTATGCCAATTCCTCATGGTGGAAGATAAATCCACGGGCCTCGTAGAAAGGGATGCCATAGTTGTTTCCCTTTGCAACTGATACCCATTGTTCTTTAGCGCCGTATGTGTGTTTTTGGATTTTTGTAAAGAAGTCAAGCAGTCGCGTACCAATACCCTGTCCTAGTAGAGTAGGATCTAAATAGAGTACATACACTTCACCTGCTGTTTCATCGTTCATCCCACCTCCAATTGCTCCAACAATTCTACCGTTCTTTTCTGCAATAAAGTAACCATGCCACTCTTCGCTAATAAAGACGATTTCCTGCTCAATACGTTGCGCATTGTAATATTGTTCAATAAGTCTTTGAATATAATCGTTACTGTAAAGTTTCTCATATGTAAACCACTGGCTCTTTGTAAGTACGTCTGATAGGGCTTTTGCATCACGCTTGTATGCCTGGCGAATGGAAACGATTGTCATACTGGTACATTCCCCTCATGTAATATTCTGACCATTTTTGTAACGGGAAAGGTGGAAGATTGTAATATTGTTGTAATATAAGCCTGCTAAGATAAGTATAGACTAAAAAGCAGGGAGTAGAGTACTTGAGAAAAATTCTTGGAACACTCATTATTACGATTGCATTATTGGTCAGCGGGTCGAATGAAAGCTGGGCAGCACCTTCAACTTATACAGTGAAGAGTGGGGATACGTTATTCGGAATTGCAAAGAAGCATCATATATCCATAACTAATTTAAAAGCATGGAACAACTTGAAGTCAACTACCATTCATCCGAACCAGAAGCTAGCAGTTGTTTCTAAAGGGAATGCAGCAAAACAGGCAACTACATCGAAAGCAGTGGCAAAAACACCGTCACGTTCTACTACAGACAAAGTGGTTAAAGAATTCACAGTGTCGGCTAGTGCATTTACAGCAAATTGCAATGGTTGCTCGGGTCTCACAGCAACAGGCATTAATCTAAAAAGCAATCCTGATATGAAAGTGATTGCTGTCGATCCAAACATTATTAAACTTGGGACAAAGGTTTATGTCGAAGGCTATGGCTATGCCGTCGCAGGAGATACAGGAGGTTCTATCAAAGGCAATAAGATAGATGTCTTTTTTCCAACAAAAGCAGAGGCTTATAAATGGGGCCGCAAAAATGTGAAGATTAAAATACTAAAATAAATGGACAACCAACTTTCCTTCGGGGAGGTTGGTTTTTTTATTGAGCATTTTTTATTACACCAAACAAAGTACTTTGACAGGCATAGTACTTTGCTGTATATTGTGAATTGAGGTGAAAATAATGAATGACAACGGGATAAGTGCAGATTTAATCCGTGGGAATATCGATACAATTATCTTACGTGTGTTAAGGGACGGGGATAATTACGGCTATGAAATTATGAAAGCTATTTCTGAAGATAGTTCAGGTGAGTACATTTTAAAAGAGCCGACATTGTACAGTAGTTTGAAACGATTAGAAAAAGCGGGTTACATAATGGCTTATTGGGGTGACCAATCGCAAGGGGGGCGTAGGAAGTACTACACGCTTACTGATGAAGGCACTTCGGCATATATGGAAAATTTGGAAGCATGGAATCGAGCAAAAGAATTAATCGATCGGTTAGTACAAGAGAGGGGGAAAGGGGATGAATAATGTTAGAAAGCATATGGATAAATTGTTTGCTAACTATCCTAAAACGAATGAGACACTTGAGTTGAAAGAAGAAGTGATCGGAAATATAGAAGCGGAAATTGAAGATTTACAAAGTCACGGTTTGTCGTTTGAAGAAGCATTTCGTAAAAGTATAGGGAAGATGGAAAAGTTAGATGGACTTATCGACGGAGTAAAGTCTGTACGGATTAGCAAAGTATTGATGGAAATGATGCAGTGGACGTTGATCTACACACTAATTGCGTGGATAATAACAATCCCACTGAGTGTATTCTATATGTTTAGAAGAGCTTCTTGGGCTTTGTTTTTGATTATTATCGTGATAGGGCTTAGTTATTTGATCAATTATACAATCGGTAAATTGCTGTCGAGAGATTATGTACAAGTGAATCTTTATAAAATCTCGGCAGTGAGAAAATATGTATGGATTATCTGGTCGCTATATATCGTTGCTACATGGGGGATTGTTACGGCGATGCTATTCGGAAGCAATATCTGGTTTGGACGTCCGATTACAATTGATGGGCCGTATGAGTTTGCAACTAGTTGCGTGATGTACGTTTCTCCAATCATAACGATTATTGTTCCGCTCCTTATGAACAAATATCAAAAAATCATTATGAAACAAGGGGAGGGTAGTCCAGATGAAGAATAAGATTATAGTTGGGTTGCTCGCGGTAGGACTTGTTCTATTCACTTGGATGCAAATAGTTTATTTACCTGGTCAAGAAAGAATGCAGGAAGAAGAGGAGCTTGAGCAGCTTAATCCGGAAACACATCATTTTGATAAAGTACTGCAGTATGAAAATTTATATATGGGAAATGCCGGGAATAATATGAACTTGGTCAACCATTTACCGATGAGTGATGTCCCACGATCATTCCGACAGAACCCTGATGAATTTAGATTTACGGTGCACTACCAAATGACTGTTGAGGGCGTTGGTAAGGAACGGGTAGAAAAGGCTGTTCTATATAATGCAACAGCTATTTTTGTACTTATAAAGAACATGGAAATAGTAGAATTTATGTTTGTTGACCGTACATATACCGTGACCCGTGAGCATGTGAATAATTGGTTTGGTGAAGATATCGCTTCATATAAAAATGAAGAAGTATTTATGGAAAAAGTACAACAGCCGATTATTGAAAAGAGTCAACTTGACGAATGGTTTTCTGCATATACGAAAGGAGAAATTTGAATGGATGTTTTTATCATTACAGGTGCTTCAAAAGGAATTGGATTGGAACTTTCAAGGCAGCTTCGAGCGAAAGGGAATAAGGTAATTGGAGTTGCGAGGACGGTGCCTGCAGACGTAGAGGATTTTGTTTCTGCCGATTTAGCGCAAACAGCAGGTCTAGTTGAGCTGATGGATGCACTAATTGACGAAAATCGTGAGGCGGCGACTAGTTTTACGCTTGTTAATAACGCTGGTATGGTTGACCCGATTGGAATGATAGGGTCTGTGAGTGCTAAGGAAATGACAACAGCGATGGCTGTCAATTTAACTGCGCCGATGATTTTATCGAATGCTTTTATTGCAAAACTGAAGAATTTTACAGGCCCTAAACGAATCGTTAACATATCTTCTGGAGCAGGGCGCAATGCGTACGAAGGATGGGGAACCTACTGTACAACGAAGGCGGGGCTCGATCATTTTTCGCGAGTTGTTGCACTTGAACAGGCAAATGCTGAGTATCCCGTTGCGATTGTCTCGATTGCACCGGGCATCATTGACACGGGGATGCAGGAAACGATTCGGGCGAGTCAGGAAGAGGCATTTCCATTACTGGAGCGGTTTATTGATTATAAAGAGCAGGGATTGTTAAGTAGTGCGGAGCAAACAGCGGAGAAATTGATTTTATTTATGGAACATGAAGATTTCAAAGTAGTTGGTCCGATTATGGATATACATAACTATTGATTGAAAAAAGGTTTCCATTGTTAAATAAATCCTTTCAATTGAGCAGTACAAAATACACCATGTGACAAACAAATTGGATCTATGTCAATATCCTGGACACAAAAATGTTAAGTCGTTGTCAGAAACGGCATCCATTCATGGATGGTCCTGTATCCAGCGAAACCAGTCAAGTGGAAGCCCGCACTTGACAGCTTTCGCTGGATACAGGAAGTACAGCCCATGGATGTCGTTCCTGAAAAATGTGTAGGTAGAATCGAAGTCCTAATGTCTTCCTCCGATCAAGCAGCTGCCTGTCTGCACTGATCCTCTAATTGTTGCGGCGTTAAGTAGTCAATTGCCCCATGAATCCGTTTCCGGTTATACCATGATTCAATGTACTGAAAGAGGGCAATTTGTGCTGCTTCAAAGTCTATATAGGTCGTTTGATAGACTTCTTCCTTTTTTAATGTGGCATGAAAAGACTCGATGCAGGCTTTGTCATAAGGGCAGCCTTTTCGACTGAAAGAGTGTTCAATTTCCACTGCTTTTACGGCTTTTTCAAAGTCTTCGCTTGTAAATTGGCTGCCTAAATCGGTGTGAAGTATCAGCCCCTCTTCAGGCTTCTGGACCTCGATTGCGTTCGTTAATGCTTGTAAGACAAGTTCGGTTGTCATGGACTTGGAAAAAGAATAACCGACTATTTTTTTCGTATGTAAGTCAAGGACAGAAGCTAGGTAGCACCAACCATTTTTCAG